>JBLILC010000018.1:0-33279 GCA_047635635.1 Octadecabacter sp.
AAACATCATTTTTGAGATGCTAAGCATATTACCGGATATAAAATACCGCTTATTGCAGCGGCACGACTGAGACACATGGCATACATATCCTGTGTATACATAATGAGGACTAAAAGTTTTGAAGATCATTATTTTGGGACTTCTGGGCCTGTTTGTTGCCTTTGCAGTTTATGTGCGGGTGGCTCCGACAAATGTTGAAGTCTGGCATAACCCAAAGTTACCTGTCATGGGCGATGGTCAATATCTAAGTGCGGTCAGTTTTATATCGCAGAGTACACTCGAAAGGAACGCAACGATAACGCTTTCGCGACTTGATGGAATAATCCGTAAGACACAGCGCACAACTGTTTTGGCAGGTGCAGTGGATGTTGGTAAGATTACATATGTAACCCGCAGTCTTGTGATGGGTTTTCCTGATTATACGACCGTGACTCTTTCATCGAGTGCCCCTTTTGAAAAAAGTTCGCTGCAAGTCTTCGGGCGTTTGCGGTTTGGACAGTCGGATATTGGCATGAATCGTGCGCGCATAGAGGGCTGGTTGACGGCACTGTACGAGGATACACCGACGCAATGATACCAAATGACCGTCTTATGCAGATCACTGAACGTTTCGAATACCTAGAAGCCCGAATGGGACAGGGACTGGGGGGCGAAGAGTTCGTTGCCGTCAGCCGCGAATATGCTGAACTGCGTCCTGTAGTTGAGGTTGTACGCACGTATCAAGATTTGACGGCTGAAATTGAAGGTACGGAAGCGATGCTGTCTGATCTGGAAATGAAAGAGCTGGCAGAGCTGGAATTACCGCAATTGCGTGAACAACTTCCAGATGCTGAGGCTGCAGTTAAGTTTGCGTTGATCCCAAAAGATTCCGCCGATGGCAAGCCGGCACTGCTGGAAATCCGCCCTGGAACTGGAGGAGACGAAGCGGCGCTGTTTGCTGGTGACTTGCTTCGAATGTATCAGAGGTATGCCGAGAATCGCGGTTGGTCTTTCGAGATTATTGAAGAAAGCCAATCTGAGCTGGGTGGCATCAAGGAAGTCACTGCGCGTGTTGCGGGCAACAATGTTTTTGCGCGGATGAAATATGAAAGTGGCGTTCATCGTGTGCAGCGGGTGCCGGAGACGGAAAGTGGTGGGCGTATTCACACATCTGCAGCTACAGTTGCTGTGTTGCCTGAAGCGGAAGATGTAGACATTCAGATTAATGCCAATGACATTCGTATTGATACTATGCGCGCGTCTGGATCGGGGGGACAACACGTTAATACAACTGATTCAGCAGTGAGGATTACGCATATGCCGTCAGGCATTGTAGTAACAAGCGCCGAGAAATCTCAGCATCGCAATCGTGAGATTGCTATGCAGGTTTTGAAGACAAGGTTGTATGATGCGGAACGCCAGAAGGTGCACGACGAACGTTCTGCGAATCGAGCGGCGCAGGTCGGATCAGGGGATCGATCCGAACGAATTCGCACCTATAATTTTCCACAAGGACGGATGACGGATCACCGTATTAACCTAACATTATACAAATTAGATACAATCTTGCAGGGTGATCTGGATGAGGTGATTGATGGATTGATCCAAGACGCGCAAGCAAGTGCACTTGCGGAGATGAGTGGGTGATCGTCCAAGCTGCTTTAGCGATGGCTGTGCAGAAGTTAAAACAAGCAGGGGTCGACGATCCGGTTCGTGATGCGCGGTTGTTGATGGCTGCTTGTATGAAAATTTCGGTCAGTCGTCTAACGCTCCATACACACGTTAAACTTGAAGATGCAGCAGAGATTGTTTTTTTTGGTGATATTGGCCAGCGGGTGGAGCGCACGCCAGTGTCACATTTGCTTGGTTATCGTGAATTTTATGGGCGGCGGTTTACTGTGACGCCTGATGTTTTGGACCCACGCGGAGATACGGAAACATTGATTGAGGCAGCTTTGGCAATTCAGTTTGATAATGTTTTGGATCTTGGGACGGGATCAGGATGTATATTGGTCACGCTGTTGTCAGAGCGCGTTGCGGCGAAGGGAATCGGAATTGATGTCTCTCAGCGCGCCGTCAGTGTGGCGGAGCTAAATGCTCATGCACTTGGGGTGGCGGACCGCTGTGCATTTGTGGTTAGCGATTGGTTTAAGAGTGTTGACGGCACTTACGATCTGATAGTGTCTAACCCACCTTATATAGCGCTAAATGAAATGTCTGGTTTGGCACCTGAACTGGCGTATGAGCCAAGAACTGCGTTGACAGATGAATTTGACGGTCTCGAATCCTACCGAACGATCATAGCTGGTGCGAGTGCGAATCTGCGTCAGGGTGGTTGGCTCATGGTTGAGATCGGACCGACACAAGGAGCTGCAGTTATCGCGCTGTTTGAAGCTTCTGGTTTGAGAAAGTTAGAGATTTGCATTGATTTAAATGGTAGAAACCGTGTGGTTTTAGGTCAAAACCCATATTAAATGTGGGTAATGATAGATTTGTTGCAGATTTCACTTGCGATTAATCCCTTGAGCGGCATACTCATAGAAGTCGGATGGTACATGGGCTTTTTGCCCGTCTTTGACAAACGCCAGAACATCGCAAGCTCGCGTATTTGATTTGTCCCGCATGAGGTGGGATCGGGCCGCGACCGAAAACACAGGCTGGACTTCCTTTATGAAATCTTCTCGATCCCGTTCGCGGAATAAAAGCCGCAGCAACACCCGTCCAACGGGTGGCAATATTGTTAACCGAGTGTTCGATAGCTCTGGTCCCGAAGGTAAGGTGCGCGGAACGCCGCAACAAATTGTTGAAAAATACACCCAATTACATCGTGATTCTTTGCTTGCTCGTGATTCTGTGAATTCAGAAAATTTCGCGCAACACGCGGAGCATTACACTCGTCTTCTGGCGGAAGCTCAAAAAGAGATTGATGCTAAGCGTGAAGAGCAAGAAAAGTACAATCGCGAGCGTCAGATTGAGCAGGATAAACAAAATCGCGAACGTCAAGCAGAGCGTGATCGTGAAAGAGATGCCCGTATGAAAGCACAAGAAGAGGCTGCAGCAGTGGCACCTGTACCCATTGAGCAACCAGTTCAAATTGAAGGTGGTGATTCAGGATTGGTGGAAACTCCCGAAGAAGCTCCTACGCTGATAGAATCGCCTAAGTTGGTAGAAGTGCCCAAGCTGGTAGAAGCACCTAAGCTGGTAGAAGCACCTAAGCTGGTAGAAGCACCTAAGCTGGTAGAAGCACCTAAGCTGGTAGAAGCACCTAAGCTGGTAGAATCACCTAAGCTGGCAGAAGCACCCAAAAAGCGACGAACGCGTAAGCCTAAGATACGGCCTGACCAGCAACCTGAAGATAGCCCAACTCCGAAAGCTGGAGATTAACTTGGAGGCCCCCAATAAACTGGGGGCCCTTTTTGTTTCAAGCTGATGCGAGATTTGGGACTGGGTATAGTGATGAGTAATTTGAAGCTCAGAAGCTCTACTCCTAATTACTGATTATTCTTTACAATTTTGAATTGAAGATGAAATGTTAGTTTTTTTTGAGAGACCTTGCGAGAGCGCAGAAGCGTTCCAAGTCAATTTGTTCCGCCCGGTCTGTAGGTTTGATGTTGGCGGCGATAAGATGGTCTTCAATGGCAGGGTTGAGGCATTTGAGCGATGAACGCAGCATTTTACGTCGTTGGTTGAACGCAGTGGCCGTAATATGTTGTAACATATTTGCGTCTGCGGGGAACCGTGGCTTGGCCAAAGCCGTGAGGTGCACTACAGCGCTTGAGACTTTTGGTGGAGGTGAGAAAGCTTCCGGTGGCAGGTTCATCATGATTTGAGCGTCAGTGCGCCATTGGCACAGTATCGCGAGACGACCATAAGCCTTTGATCCGGCTGTGGCGGTGATACGCTCAGCAACTTCACGTTGGAACATCAAAGTCAGGCTGTCCCAATAGGGCGGCCAATCTTGTGGGGTCAACCAACGGACCAGCAATTCGGTGCCAATATTATATGGTAGGTTAGCGGCCACACGTATTGGTGTTTTGAGATAATCAAGCGGATTTATGTCAAGAGCGTCACCACATAGCACGGTAAGGCGGTCTGGATAGGCGGTTTGAATTTCTGCTAATGCGGGCAGGCAGCGGTCGTCCTTTTCGATGGCAAGGATATGGCGCGCACCTTCCGACAGTAATCCACGTGTCAGGCCACCAGGGCCGGGGCCAATTTCGAGAACGTCATGGCCTTCGTTTCGCCCTGAAAGCCGTGCGATTTTGGCTGTCAGATTCAGATCTAGCAGGAAGTTCTGGCCAAGCGACTTGCGCGCAGCAAGACCGTGGTTTTCTATAACTTTTTTGAGAGTGGGAAGGCTGTCTATGGTCATTTTGTGATGCTCATGTTGTTGGTGCCGTTCTGGTGCGAGCCATGTCAGCAGCCATGCGGATCGCGGCGATCATCGATGTTGCGTCGGCGGTGCCAGTTCCTGCGATGTCGAATGCGGTCCCATGATCGGGCGAAGTTCGCACAAATGGAAGGCCCAGCGTAATATTGACGCCACCAGAAAAATCTAGCGTTTTGATTGGGATCAAAGCTTGGTCGTGGTACATGCAGATCGCTGCGTCATAGGTCGCGCGGGCGGCTGGGTGAAACATAGTATCAGCGGACAGTGGACCCGCAATTTGTAAGCCTTTGGCACGCAAGGCGTCTAAGGTTGGGGTGATGATTTCAATTTCTTCGCTGCCCATCTTGCCGCCTTCGCCTGCATGTGGGTTTAATCCCGCAACAGTGAGGCGTGGTTTTGGGATGCCAAAATCACGGATCAGGGCAGAATGAGTAATCATGATTGTTTCTGTGAGTGTCACAGCAGTTAGTTTTTGTGTAATCGCTGCGACAGGGATGTGGATTGTGGCAGGAACTACTCGAAGCATATCACTGGCAAGCATCATGACCACTGATGAACTGCCGGCTAGGGCCGCGAGGTATTCTGTGTGACCCGGGTAGGCGAAATGGGCGCCGTCGATCAGTGCTTGTTTATGGATTGGCGCAGTGCACATGGCAGCGCATTCGCCTGACTGCACAAGCGCGACTGAGTCAGCAATAGAGTCGATAACACATTGTGCGTGTTTTGGATTGGGTTGGCCTGCGATGTTTGGCGCACCGAAATCGCGTTGCACAACAGGAAAAAAAGTGGATGTTATCGCATCTGCTGCGGATGTAACTGCTTGCCATTTTGTCCCGTAGGGTAGGTGGGTTGGGTCCCCGATCCACATCAAAGGAATTTGCTTACCAACAGCATGCCAGGCTGCAACGGCAATTTCGGGGCCAACACCAGCAGGTTCACCACAACTAATAGCTACCGGCCGTCGGTCTTCTAAAGAATTAGACTCGGGTTTCATTAGTTAATCATACCTAATTGTCGCTGCAGCGCGCAGGTCGGCGAGTAGGGCTGCTGCATAGGTGTTCAAGCGTTGCGAACGTAGTTGTCCGCGGATGGCTTCGCGGTCGACATCTTCTACTAGCGCAGGTGTGCGGCCACACATCATTAAGAACACCAGCGCTTCACCATTGTCACGCGACAACGTGTATGAAGCTTCGCCAGCGTCAAGTTTGGCGAGCTCCATTGCCACATCTGCAGGGATGTCGGCTGCTGGCTGAACATTGCGTTTGAGCTGATCGGCGGGGAAGCTGCTGGCAACACCGTAAAGGTCATCGCAGGTGTCAACGAGGGCATCGATGCGACGTGCTTCGGCTAATTTACGATTGTTGAGACTACCTGCGATATAAAAGGTAGCATACTCGATGGTCCCGAGTTCAGGTGTAAGGCGGTGCACTTCGCGCACACTGCGCATTTGAAATAGGGCGACGCCATTAGTGATCGGGAGGGGTGCTGTGATTTCACCTGGTGCTAGATCGAGAAGCAGCCCACGTAAACCAACCGGATAACTCGAAATTGGTAGCCAATCAAGGCGACCACCATGTATTTTAGAGGGTAAGGCTGACACGCGGCGCGCTTCAGCTTCAAACGCGGATGTTGAGGTCAATTGTGCGATGCGGTTGGCCGTTGCCATGGCTTGTTGTTCATTTTCTGGCTGGGCTGGAATTATGATTTCGTTGAGGAGTACTTCTATGCTTGAAGGTGCGCTGGATTGACCAAGAGCTTGGTTGATATCGTCTTCTGAAACTTGTGCGCGATCGCTGAAACGAGACTGAATAAAGTCACGCCAGCTTACGTTCACGCGGACGAAGTCGCGGAAGGTTTCCTCTGAGATACCTGACTGTCCGAGCATAATGATAAATTGGTCAAGTTCTAGATCTGCACGGGTGGCGAACGCGGTCATTGCATCAACAAGACCTTCATCAGTGATGCGCAAACCGGCAGATTTAAGTGCTGAAAGTTTAAGTCGGTCTTCGATGAGTTGTTCACGCGCTGTGTCTTCGAGATTTCCGGGCGTTCGAAAGGTGCTCAGCATGATGACGCGTTGGTCGATTTCAAATTCGCTGATGACAGTGTCGTTGACGGTGATGGCTGGAGCAAATTGGGCTATCGCCAAGTTGGGTGATACTAGGGTCAATAATATAGCGAGTGTAGAGATCAGAGCGCGCATCGAAATCCTCGTTTTTTATTAAGTAATCGGTTCGTTTATGTTATAGGTATCGTTAACTGGTGCAACTTTGGGACGCCACACCAACGGAGCCTCCGGCATTAAAGCCGTTCAATCCAACTGAGACCCCAAAATCGGTGCTTGAGTTCAGTGTAGTGGAAGATGTGAAGCGGCGCGATACAGAAAAATCAACAGTAACACATTCGTTTTGCCAGCCGACTTGTATGCCTGTGCTAGTAGGTGCATTAGCTTTTACATCATACCTTGCATCCATTCCCATCGACCAGATTTGGTCAAAGTGATAGGTTGTATCGATGGTCCATTCTGAGACGTTCAATGGGCGGGTTTCAAATGTGTCGGCGGGCAAATAGATATAGCTGGCTGCGAGATCCAGTTTGCTGCTGTTCCACCTCATGCGGGCTTCAGATTTTGTAATACTAAAACTGTGGTTTAGAAGAAGCCGGCTGTCGAAAGCAAAGCCTGAAGGCGCACGTAACTGGCCTGCTATCAGCCAGTTGGACGCGGTTTCACGCAAGCCTGAGCTGAGCGAGAAGTTCAGGTCGGGCGTGACGCGAAGCACACGACCAACGGTCATAGTGCTGTCCCACCTACCTTTTCCAATTCGTGTCCAAGACAGGCCCGCAGCACCGCGTAGTCCCGTTTCGACGGCATCTTCGCCAGAAAAACGCGACAGGGCAAGTATGTTAGCTTGGTCAAATTCGGTGGCTGTGCTGTCTTCGTTGGTGATCGTGTCACCCTGCACGTCTGACCAGGCCAATTGAACAAAGGGTTCAAGTACATTGGTTGAGCCGTTGCTTTGGCTTATGATTGGGTATCGCAGGGTGGTTTGACCATAGATTGTGGAGCGTAAGGTATCATCAACAAAGCTGTCATCGCTGATGTTGAAATAGTCTAGATTTAAACCGACAGTTCCATTTGTTACCATCCCGAACGACGTGATCCGATCACTGTGCCATGCCGTGCCAAAGCTAACGCGTGCTACGTCGCGCCCCGCCATATCTTCAAGTGCTGTTCGCGTGGTGGCCGTTGTTCGGTAATGGCTTTGCAAATCTGACGTCAATGTCACCGTGCCACCCCATCTTGGTGTGACGCGACGTTCCCAGCTGATGTCGACCAACAGGGGTGGCAATGTAGCAGAGTCTTCACCCGCCCGCAGGGATGCATAATAAGTTAGGTGCGCCTGTGTCTGGTCACGATCACGCACCCGTTGTATTATAATTTTACTGTCGAGACGATCTTTGCCAGAATAGCCGTATTCCAGCAGATAGGCTTCATCGGAGGTTAATTCGATGCCGAAACCCAGTGTTACGTCAGATCCGATGTTAAAAATTCCGCTCGCAAAAACATATGCCCTTGGGTCTTGCTTCAGGTCGTCATTGGTGACGGCAGTTTTAATTGATAGCTCACCACGAAGAAAGGCTTGGCGGTAGGCGGCCTCGAGAGTTGTGGTCGATGTTGAAAGATAGGGCGTAAGTGTAAGATCACTATGATCGTTTAGTTTGATAAAGTAGGGAAATTTAAAACCAGTGCCTAAGGTATTAGAGGATTCAAAACTTGGGATCAATAGGCCCGTTGCGCGGGTCAGCGTCGGGTCAGGAAGTCGCATACGCGGGATGTAAACAATTGGTACTCCAGCGACATGAAAGGTTGCATCGTCAAAGTAAAGCTGGCGTTCGTCTTGGTCGTGAATAATACGGCGCACACGTATTTCCCAAAGCGGTGTCTCTTGTTTGGCACATATATGACAGGACGTGGCGGCAACTTGGTAGAGCTGCGTGAAGCGGCCATCGACGCGGTTAATTTGATTGGATGAAAGTTGTAACTGTTGATTCAATACTAGCCGCGCCCCGATAAGGATGCCGTTTTCAAGTTTTGAATCTAGCGTTGCAGTATTTGCAGTAATGATCGTACCGTCAGATGTGACTATAAACACGGGGCCAGAAATTGTTAACCGATCTGAGACTTGATCAAATGTAATGCGCTGAGCCGACAGACGGGTTCCGTCAAAAAAGACTTCGACATTACCTTGCGCGATTAACTGCTTACTACCTGCAGGAACAAATACGAAGTCAGCCACAAGAGTAGCAGCTTCCTGTGCATTGGCTTGCACCGATGGGATAAGCAACATCAATATAAGTGCAATAACAGATCTCATCAGCCGTCCTCTAAATGTAGCAACAAACCAAGGGATGCACCTATTGCTGCCAGGGGTGGCGCCCATGCCGCAAGGATTGCGGAGATTTGACCGTTTTCAGCCAGAATTTGAGCAAAATTGCGCAGGAAAAATAGTGCAAAACATATTAGAATTGCGGTCAAAACCATAACACCAGTTCGTCCCCCACGTTGGTGGCGCATCGTAAAGCCTGCGCCAATCAGCACCATTGCCAACAAAAAAGCAGGTTGCGCGAGTTCCATTTGCAGCCAAACCTGATGGCTGGTTGCAGAAAAACCTGCAACCTCAAGTCTGTGAATAAACGCAGGCAATTCCCAGATTGGAATTGAGGAGGGGACGCCAAAACTGTTGCGAATTTCATCGGCGGTCAGGTTTGATGGGATACGCAGAATTCTATGAATTGTGGCCGCACTTTCTGCGACGCGGGTGTCGTCCAATGGCCATGCTTTGGCGTCCGTCAATTCCCAAGCGCCTGCTGTTAGAAGGGCTTTTGCGGCTTCAATCCGGCGGGTTGGACCACCCGTTGGTGAAAACGTGATAAATGTCACGTCCCGCAAATGTGTGCCATCTAAATTGGCTCCACCAGCACGAATAACAGTTTGGCTGTCGTTGTCACCTTGGCGCAACCACAGCCCATTTTCAGATATTGACAGCACTGATGGCTCCTCAGAACGTAAAGCGGACTTGCGGGCCTCATATTCTTTTGAAGTAGCGGCAACTATTGGGTTTAATATGCCAATGGCGATCGCACTTATGAAGACTGTCACAATCAAGGGGGCTATAAGAGCACTTAGTGCCGAACGCCCTGCAGCACGCGTCACAATCAATTCTGATGATCGCGCAAGATCTAGGAATGTCGCAACTGTAGCGAGCACCATGATGAGTGGTAAAATATCGTAAAGACCAGCTGGAAGGTTTAAAAGGCTAAGCTGTAGAATGTTGCCATAGCTTGCTGCGATTCCATATCGTCGCAGCTGCTCTACTAGATCGATTAGTAGCATTAACACAAAGAACCCCCCAAACGTCGCAGCAAACGTCCACGCGAAACGTCGAGCAAAGTAGCGGTGTAAAATCATGAGAATACGCCCCGAATGTAGGGTTTTGGACGCCTTTTGTAGGAATATGGATGAGAAGCTATTTTTAGTAAAAGGGCAGAAATCACAAGGCCGCCAATCCCCGCAAGGTAGATAAACGGCCAAAGAGCTGCATTTGCACGCGCAATATTAGTTCCAGTGCTCTCCATAAACTTAAGAAGAAGCACTAAGCCAACGGCAAACATAATATTACGCCACAGCCCAAAGCGGCTAAAACCACCAACCAGCAGCGCGGAAAAACCAACAAGTCCAGCAACAAACCCTAAGGCGGCTTGTGCAATGCGATCATGGCCTCGTAGTTTCAATTGTCCGCTAGTTTGGTTTGTGGTGAGAATAGTTTCTTTAGTTGGGCGCAACAACGACAGCGTGGATAGCCCGTCGATTGAAATCCCACGGACAGAGTTTTCGCTCATCAGTGCGCTGATATCATAAACAAAATCCTCAAAATTGGTGGTAAATAAACGGTTGTTTTCTAAATTTAGTGTTTGTGTCAGCCCGTCGACCATTACCAATTGTGGACCACTTTCTGTTCGTACCAGATAGGCGCGTGAAGCAGCATAATTAATGCGTTGGGTTGAATTTGTGGATTCTGAGATAAAAAGATCCAACATTTCACCGCTTGCTGTGATTTCACGAACATAGAAAGTTACATTGTCAGTGGGTGTTAAAAATTCACCTGGCGTCAACAAATTTGCAGTCGTATTTTGTGATATGTCAGATTGGCGAGTTATTAGCTGTTCGGTTGATAAAGGTACGAGGATATGAGTTAGCACAGACATCAGTGTCGCAACGATTAGGCCGAAATAAATCACTGGGCGTGCCAGACGGAAAGGTGAATAGCCCGTGGCTTGTACTACTGTTAGTTCTGAATCTGATGACATGCGATTTGTGACATAGACCGCGGCCACAAATGCGGAAAGGGGCAATACAATACGGATAATGCTTGGCAGTGACAGTGATGTCAGTTCCAGAAATACCCATGCTGATTGGCCATCAGCGATCAGGCGGTCAAAAAGTCGTACAGCGCGATTAATCCAATAAACTAAAACCAGAATAAGGGAAAAAAACCCAAAAAACATGAGAAGTTGGGATAGCATATAGCGGTCAAATCGCGCCAAGCTTGCATCCCCCTTTGTTTAATGACTTTAGCAACATGATATTGTTAGCGCATTTAGCTCGTCGACCCAAGTGCTGTCTGGCCTTTGGGTGGGGGGCAAGCTAGCTATTGCTTGAATATAAAATTCCTAACCCAAACAGGTGATCTATGACTGTTCTAGCAACTCTAAAAATTTCTGAAACTAACCTGGACGAGTTGGCAACTCACACTGGTGCTATTGCAGTTTTCGCTACCCCTGAAGGCAAATTAGACACGGCAACGAGCACGCTCAACTTATTATCCAATAAGGTAATTACGCGGTTGATCGAAAGCGCACAGTTTGAAAAACTCAAAACAGGAGATGCGATTGCATTAACCTTTCCAGTAGGGATATCTGCTGCGAAGGTAATTGTGGTTAAGCTGGGGCGTCGGCCATCTGTCGAAGATGCCCGAAAAGCAGGGTCGTCCATCGCTAAGGTACGCGGCCAAGATGATGTCCTAATTTTGGGTGGCCACATTGGCCGTATGGAAGATGTGGCCATAGGCGTAGCGTTGCGTAGCTATACTTTTACGCCGCACAAAACAGGAAACAAGGACACGCTTGGCAAGATTGAAATGATGGTCGCAGCACCTGATGATCTCAAAGCTGTAGCCGATGTAGCGATGGCGGTGGCGCAGGGTGTTTTATTTACACGAGATCTAACAAATGAGCCTGCTAACGTTTTGACAACTACAGAATTTGCCAATCGTCTGGTTGAGCTTGAAAACCTTGGCATGACAGTTGAGGTTCTAGAAGAAGATACTTTAGAAAAATTGGGTATGGGATCGCTGCTCTGTGTAGGTCTTGGGTCTGCGAGCCCGTCTAAAGTTGTAGTGATGCAGTGGAACGGTGGCGGTGACGAGGCGCCGATAGCGCTGGTTGGCAAAGGTGTCGTGTTTGACACTGGGGGCATTTCTCTGAAACCCGCTGGTGGCATGGAAGATATGACCATGGACATGGGCGGCGCAGGCGTAGTGGCTGGCGTAATGAAAACATTGGCACTCCGTAAAGCCAAAGCGAATGTTGTAGGGCTTGTTGGACTCGTTGAAAATATGCCGTCTGATCGCGCAACGCGTCCAGGTGACGTGGTGACTTCGATGAAGGGGAATACCATAGAAGTCATCAATACTGATGCTGAAGGGCGGTTGGTTTTGGCCGATGTGGTTTGGTATGCGCAAGAACGGTTTAAACCGACTGGCTTGATTAATCTTGCGACCCTCACTGGTGCAGTGATTGTGGCGCTCGGTCATGAAAATGCGGGTGTGTTTTCCAATAATGATGAGTTGACCAAAGATTTTATGCAAGCCGCAGAGTCAGAGTGTGAGGGGGCGTGGCGGATGCCGATGTCGGCGGCCTATGATGGTGCCTTAAAAAGCCGGATCGCCGACATGAAGAATGTCGGTGGGCGCGATGCGGGGGCGATCATTGCGGCGCAGTTTATCAAGCGGTTCATCAAGGATGATATGCCCTGGATCCATCTGGATATTGCAGGCGTTGCATCTGTAAAGTCTGAAACTGCATTGGCACCAGTGGGTGCAACTGGCTGGGGTGTTATGGCATTAAATCGTTTGATTGCAAATTGTTATGAGAAATAATTAAATTGGGATCTGTGTACTTTTATCATCTAACTGTTTCATCGGTGGAGCAAACATTACCATTGCTGCTGATAAAATCGCGCGATGCAGGATGGGTGGTAGAGGTGCGCGGGCGAGATAAATTAGCGATGGAACGGCTCGATAAAGCGCTGTGGAGCGGACCACCCGAAGCGTTTTTGCCGCATGGTTTAGCGGGTGGCAAACATGACTACGATCAGCCGATTTTGCTGACTTTTGGGACTGATGTTATCAATTTTGCGACCTGTCTTATGTCGGTTCAAGGTGCGGATGTCAGCTCCGAAGAGGTGCTAGCGGCCGAGCGGACCTGTGTCCTGTTTGACGGCCACGACGGTGAAGCTTTAGCGAAGGCGAGGGTACAGTGGAAAGCTCTAACTGTAGCGGGCTGTTCGGCGCAGTACTGGAGCCAGGATTCGGGGCATTGGGAAAAAAAGGCTGAGCGGTGATCAGCGGTTTAAAATTAGGACATCGCGGCGAATTTCAATGGATTCGAACCTGCTGAGATAGGACATACCCAGTAAAGAATTTGCCATTTGAGCACTGTTTACGCTGGCTATTACTCGCGTATCCTTGATTTCGCCTAAGTCAACACGTTCTAATCTGATTGGAGCTGTTGCGACGTCCCCATTCGCGGTCTGCGCGATACCGCTGTAGTTTAGGGTGTCTGGGTTTAGGCCAATGCGTGCGGCGTCTTCTTGAGTCAACACAACCTGACTTGCCCCAGTATCAACCAAAAAATCCACATCTACTCCATTGATTTGCAAAGTTAATCGAAAATGATTGTCGCGCCCTTTTCGGACTTCAACACGGGCTTCTGTAATAGAGGTTTGGGGTTGAATAAGGCTCTGACTAATTTCATCCCACCCGCCTGCACCAAAAATTACACCACCAAAAATAAGCAACCAGACTAAGGCGTTGCGCATCCTTGTCGACTTAAGTAGCGAGCCAAAAAGCGACAAACCCAGTATGAGTAGCAAGGCGACAGCAATGATTTGTCCAATATCCATACTTTGCATATAGATCTAAGTTGCTAAACCGAAAGAGCTTAGCCCATCGAGAACAAATTGCACAGACAACGCGGCAAGCAGCATCCCCAAAAGGCGGGTAACCACGGTGATACCTGTTTTACCCAAAAGACGTTCGATGGTGCTTGCGCTTAGAAACATTAAAAAAACCAGAGCTATGATCGCAAGTAACACGCCCATAACAGCGGCATAGCCTTTAGTGCCGTCTGTTTGGCCTACTAGTAAAATAATTGTGGTTATTGATCCGGGCCCCGCGATAAGAGGGATAGCTAGAGGAAAAACTGATGGGTCGTCATCGTCGAGGTCTTCTTCTTCCGCATGGTCTTCGCGACGCTTTTGACGGCGTTCAAAAAGCATATCGAGAGCTGTCAGGAACAGTAATATGCCTCCCGCAATACGGAAGGCCGGCATTGAGATACCAGCAAACGCCAATATGTTATGACCAAATATCGAGAACACCAACAAAATACCGATTGAGACAAGGCAAGCTCGGATCGCAATAGTACGTCGTTTTTGTGCTGACATTCCAGAAGTAAGGGCCACAAATAGTGGTGCCAATCCGATAGGGTCAATCACGACGAACAGCGCAACGAAGGCTGTGATAAGGAATTGCGTATCCATTAAATTAAATCTTAACGTTCAGTTGGTGGATCGTAAAGTCGTGACCTTCGCAGATGATATTTATTAGACAAAGGCCTGGTTTTAAGAACAAGATTTATGGTTTGTCGGCGGCGTCCAACCTTTCCAATGCTATCATCCATAAACCTTCAGCTTTTTTCAAGGCTTCACGAATTTCAGCGTATTTTCTATTCCAAGTTTCCAGTTCACCAACTCGTGCGTCTTCGTAAAGTGCAGGATCGGCGAGTTTCTTGGAAAGTTTATCAGCCATATCATTGATTTTGTTTACTCTGTCTTCGCATTTACGAATATCAGTTTTCATTGCGCTTAACTGTTCGCGGGAGGCTTTAGGCTTTGCTGGTTTTGGCAACTTGGCTTTGTCTGCTTTGCGAGTGTCAGGCGTCAACAGCATTCTGCGGTAAGCTGGAAGGTCGTCGTCGTAAATAGTAACGCGACCATCTTTAACTAACCAAAGCCGATCTGCAACCAATGATAGTAGGTGCATATCGTGGGACACAAGAATTACTGCGCCAGTATAAGCAGTCAATGCTTCGACAAGTGCTTCACGCGACTCAATATCGAGGTGGTTGGTCGGTTCGTCCAAAATCAACAGGTGCGGCGCGTCGATGGTAGCTAATAATAGTGACAAGCGTGCCTTTTGACCACCTGACAGGCGACCGACTTCTGTGTCGGCTTGATCAGCACCAAGGCCAAATCCGGCAAGACGGGCACGTAGGCGGGCTTGGCCTTCCGAAGCGCGTTCACGGATTAGATGTTCTAGTGGAGTTTCATCAACGTAGAGTTCGTCGACTTGATGTTGAGCAAAAAAACCAATGCGCAATTTGTTAGAGGACGAGAATTTACCACCCATTTTTTCAAGACGACCTGACAGCAGTTTTGACAGCGTGGATTTACCTTCGCCATTGCGCCCAAGCAGTGCGATTCGATCGTCTTGGTCGATCCTAAGATCAAGTTTATCAAGAACTATTGTATCACCGTAACCGACGGTAACCCCTTCAGTGGCAATTATCGGTGGTGACAGTTCTTCAGGCTTGGGGAATGTAAAAACAGTGCGCGCTGCGTCTTCTGGTGCGCGAATTGTTTCCATCTTTTCAAGAGCTTTGACGCGCGATTGAGCCTGTTTTGCTTTGGATGCTTTGGCTTTGAAGCGATCAACAAAGGCTTGCAAGTGGGCACGCTTAAGGTCTTGTTTTTTAGCTGCAGACGCGACCAACGCACGTTTTTCGGCGCGTTGTTTTACAAACATGTCGTAATTGCCGGTGTAATATATTAGGCCCTTGTCTTCGAGGTGCAGAATGCCGCCAACAGAACGATTCAGTAATTCGCGGTCGTGACTAACGATTAAAACTGTATGGGGATACTTAACTAAATAGTTTTCAAGCCACAGCGCACCTTCGAGGTCAAGGTAGTTTGTTGGCTCATCCAGCAGTAACAGGTCGGGTTCACTGAATAAAACGGCTGCAAGGGCGACACGCATACGCCATCCGCCCGAGAACGCTGAGCAGGGCTGCATTTGTTCATGTGCAGTAAAGCCTAGCCCTTTAAGGATAGATGAGGCTCGTGCTTCGGCTGACCAAGCATCAATATCCGTTAGGCGGGTCTGGATGTCGGCTATACGAGTCGGATCAGTAGCTGAATCAGCTTCCGCCAAAAGATCAACTCGTTCAACGTCGGCCGCCAGAACTGTATTGAGGAGCGACACTTCGTTACCGGGTACCTCTTGAGAAACACCGCCAATTTTCCAGCCTTTTGGCATGGATATTTCGCCCATGTCCAAGACCATCTCACCGCGAATAATGCGGAACAGCGTAGTTTTACCCGTGCCGTTACGTCCGACAAGGCCAACCTTATGACCAGTAGGAATCGTGACACTGGTGTTTTCAATCAGGGTACGGCCCTGCACGGAATATGTGATTTCTGATATGCGTAACATTAAAGTGCATTGCCACGGTGCGGGGGTGCGGTCAATCAGGTGTTTTCAAGGACGAGGGTACATGCTAGCACGCGGCCAATTCAAATAACCTATAAGAGGTAATTTCCATGGCTATCCAGCGTACATTCTCTATAATTAAACCAGATGCTACAAAGCGTAATCTGACAGGCGCGATTGCCGCTAAATTTGAGATGGCAGGTCTGCGCATCGTAGCGTCAAAGCGCATTCAGTTGTCACTCGCACAGGCCCAAGAATTTTATGGCGTTCATTCTGAACGCCCTTTTTTTGCTGAATTGACAGAATTCATGATTTCTGAGCCAATTGTTGTTCAGGTTCTTGAAGGAGAAGACGCAATCGCGAAAAATCGTGAAGTGATGGGCGCGACAAACCCCGCCGATGCCGCGGATGGTACTATCCGCAAGGAATTCGCTCTATCCATTGGTGAGAATTCTGTACATGGGTCCGATGCTCCTGAAACTGCTGCCGAAGAAATTGCATTTTTCTTCTCTGGTCTTGAACTAGTAGGCTAAGCCACTTAATTCTGCATTTAATGGGCCCCGTCGGTTTATTCGATGGGGCCTTTTTTTGTTGTTTTAGAACCCATGTTTACTCAAGGATCTACCGCATGCCGTTTTTTGTGCTGATCGCCTTCGTAATGATAAATTTTGCAGCTAATTCTGTGCTTAGCCGTGCGGGAATTTATTTGTTTGGAATGGAGCCGTTGCTATTTTCAGGCATTCGGCTGGCGTCGGGGGCGATGATTTTGGCGGCTCTTGTCAGTTTGCAAAGTGGCTGGCCAGTGTTGGACCGTGCGCGCTGCCTGACGGCAACTGCGTTGTTAATTTATCTGGTACCTTTCTCATTGGCGTACTTGACGCTGCCGTCTGGTGTAGGCGCTTTGGTCCTGTTTGGTGTTGTGCAAATCACAATGTTTGCTGGATCGGCTATCGCTGGCACGCGGCCAACACTTTGGCAGTGGCTGGGTATGGGCATTGCGATGGGTGGGTTGGTCTGGCTGCTATGGCCGTCCGAAACATTTGCATTTGACCGGTTTGGTATTGCGTTTATGGCGTTGGCGGGCTTTGGCTGGGGGGTATTTTCCCTGCGTGGACGGGGATCGAGTGATCCTTTGGCCGATATTGGGTTAAGCTTTGTTGTTTTGTTGCCTGTGGCAGCTGTCTTGATGTTGTTGGGCGCTGGTTGGTCGCTAGCTGGAGTTATAGTGGCAGTTGTGTGTGGCGGTGTTACGTCTGGCCTCGGCTATGCTTTATGGTACTACATATTGCCTCAGATTGCAGCGATAACAGGGGCGGTGGCGCAGCTAAGTGTGCCTGTCATCGCTATCCTTGCGGGTGCAGTTTTGTTGGGTGAAGTCATCACATTTAATATTTTAATGGCGTCAACAGTAGTGCTGGGTGGGATTGCTGTTGCAGCTATACGGCGCTAACAATAATCACTTATTTCGCGACTTTTCAACTTGGTTTTAACCAAAAGACAGCGATCACGGGCTTCGTAGTAATAGCCGTGCGCATACCATTCGACTGCTGTGTCAATATTACTATCTGATACTATCCACGCTCGGTGCAGGTATCGACCTGCGTAGATTAGGTCGTTTTCAGCCATTAAAAGTTTGCTTGGCGCACCAGAAAGCTCCATGCCCCGTGCAGTTTGTGGTAGGATTTGCATCTAACCGTAGTATAGGTCGTTGCTTACATGTGGACAATAATCACTTTCACGTTGAATAACTGCTTGCAGTAGAGCTTCTGTAATGTGATGAATTTTTGCATATTTTATGATCTGTCTACGGATTTTTGGCGTTTCATTAGGGTTTAGCGCGGTTTGTGCATCAGTTTGCGTTGCGTGGTCTTGGGCGTCTGTACACGCAGCCAGTGTAAGACTAGATATAAGCAATAGGTGTTTCATGTCTTAACTTTTAGTGTTGTTTTATAGGCGACCTTGTAATGACTAATAAAAAAAATTAATTTAAAAAGCTTTAGTCTTGTGACAAGCGCAGTTCGATATTTGGTGTCTGTACTCATGTGGTGCAACGCTTTCACAAACATCCTTCTTAATACCTGAATATTTGTATTTTTACTGCAAAGTACCATTTTAGAAAAAAAGTACCACACTCTGATAGGCATCATCAAAGTTATAACCAATAAATACTAGTTGTAAAATATTAGGGTGCTGTTCCTGAGGGACTTCAACAAACAAGTCGTGCTGATCACATGGCTTAATTTGATACTGTCAAACTCTTCTGGTTAAACCTAAGAAATTGCTGCACAGTTATTTGTGTGAATTGATTGCTGGATGAACACATCCGCAGAGTTGTATTTTACTAAATGCATAAGAAGATTGATCATTAGAAGGTGCACAAGTGAAAAGAATGGGCAGAGCTTCCGCAAACTCAGATCGACTTGTTAGAGGACGTCTCGCATGCAAATATTGCCTAGTGCAACACCTGAAAGCGATCTGATCCGACGGTTTCTACTACATTCAGCCTTTCCACTTTTAGCTCCACTTTTCGTTACATCAATTGCGCTGATTGTGCTGTATAGCATGTCCGTCGACATCAATCTTGTGGATGTGAAAAGTGAAGTGAGTGCCTATCCCCGAAGTGTATTGGTGCTTTCGTTTGGCGCGATGTTTACCAGCTATCTGGCTTTGTCACTTTATGACATTATCATGATGCGTGGAGTAACAGACGTAAAGTTACCTCATGGCGTGCCAATGATGACTGGCGTCAGCAGTATTGCCGTCTCAAATTTGTTTGGATTTGCGTGGTTGACCGGTGGGGCGATCCGATACCGAGTATATGCTGCTTTTGGCGTCGATATTCGTGCCATAGCCCGCTTGATTGCAATGTCTTGGATCGCATTTTTTGTTGGCCTTTTGGTGGTTTTAAGCGGATTGATGTTAGTCCAGCCTCAAGGTTTTAGCGAGGTGATCCCACTTTCGCCGCCCCATGTAAAAGTCTTGGGTTTGGTGATGGCTGGCACAATAGTAGCCTATTTTATTTGGACGGCAAAAAAACGTCGGTCCATTATAGTTGGCCAGTTTCGGATAAATTTACCGCTGGCAAACTATGGTCTAAAAATGACTTTGATCTCGACCATTAATCTGGCTGCGACTGCGCTGACACTTTATGTTTTGATGCCAACGGACTTGTCACAGAATTTTGTTTTTTTCTTTGTGATTTTCGTTGTGGCTTTAGGCCTTGGAATTCTCAGCCATTCGCCTGGGGGGGTGGGTGTATTTGAAGCGACGATTATTGTAGGCGTTGGGGCGTCTGGACGATCTGATGCCTTGGCAGCATTATTCATGTACCGCATGATTTATACAATCTTGCCATTTATATTTGCGGTCATAGGTCTTGCGATTGCTTGGGTTCTTGCGAATCGACAAAGCACCTCTACCACATCAAAGATCGTGTTCGACGCCATTACTCCAATTGTGCCACTGGTTTCTGCAGGCTTGGTCATGTTGTCAGGTGCCGTGTTGTTAATTTCGGGAAACCTACCGTCTGATCCGGGGCGAGTCGATTTTTTGCGCGCGGCTTTGCCATTGCATTTGGTCGAAACATCGCACCTTTTGGCTAGTGTCAGCGGGGTACTATTGATGATCTTCGCACGTGGACTTTACCGGCGAATGTTTCGCGCGTGGTTGCTGGCTGTTATTCTTTTAGGAATTGGATTGACGCTATCACTTTTGAAAGGTTTTGATTGGGAGGAGGCGCTGACAATGGCCCTCGCCATTGCTTTTCTATGGGTGTTTCGTAAAGCATTTTATCGCGTTGATGTACTGGCGGGTATGCGGCCTAATTGGAAATGGACCCTTAGTGTGGCGCTATTAGTTGGTGTTATCAGTTGGATCGGATTTTTCGCTTATAATAACGTGGAATATTCAAATACTTTATGGTGGCAATTTGCTTGGAAGGGCGATGCCCCGCGTTTCCTGCGCGCTACGTTTTCAGTGGCTGTGGTATTGGCAGCATTGATGCTAAATACGTTGTTGTCCAAACAAACGACACGTTTAAAGTCTGAACCAATACCTGATGTTGTGCGTCTACTGACTTTAGCGTCTAGCTATGCTGGTGCAGGTATTTCGCTTAGCGGCGATAAACGATTCATCGTAACTCCTGACAAACGTTCATATTTAGCTTATTCTGATACTGGTAGTTCGTTAGTAAGCATTGGCGACCCGGTCGGAGACAAGGTCGCCGGAAGAGCAGTGATATGGCAGTTTCGTGAGTTGGCGGATAAGATGGGTCGTAGGTGCGCCTTTTACGCTGTGTCCGAAAAGTTTTTATCGACTTACCTTGATCTTGGCCTTCAGATTCTCAAGATCGGTGAGGTAGCCCGCGTTGATTTGCGCACCTTTACTCTTGAAGGATCACGTCGCAAAGACTGGCGCCATGCGCGGGCGCGGGTTGCCCGTGATGGCTATGAATTCTCTATAATCAAAGTTGTTGATTTGGCCCCAGTAATAGATAATCTTCGAAGTGTATCTGATGCTTGGTTGAAGCACAAAGCCAGTGAAGAGAAGGGGTTTTCACTTGGTTGGTTTAATCCTGATTATATTAAGAATTTCGATATTGCAGTGTTGCGCGATGTTCAAACAGGGCGGATCATCGCTTTTGCAAACCTGATGCAGTCGGGTAATAAGTCTGAATTGTCACTCGATTTAATGCGCTACGATCCAATTGGGTCAAGTGTTGCTATGGATGCCTTATTTGCGGAAATAATGCTTTGGGGTAAGGCGCAGGGTTTTATATGGTTTTCACTAGGAGCAGCACCCTTGTCTGGTTTTGAAAGTCATCGCTTGGCACCTTTTTGGCACCGACTTGGCAGTTTTCTATATGAACATGGCGAACAGTTCTATCATTTTGACGGCCTGCGCTGTTTCAAACAGAAATTCGACCCCGAATGGTCACCTGAATATCTTGCTAGTTCCAGCCGTCTCGATGCCGCCCGCGTCCTTTTCGAAGTCAGCCAATTGGTATCGCGCGGTACAAAGGAAATTAAAAAAAATATAGCCCAAATATAATTAGTCGACAGTGCAAGATAGGCTGAAAATTACTTCAGATTTTGTTAAGCAAAGGCAAAGTTGGGAACTTATATGTTTACTGCTTCCGTGTCCTCAATTACTGAAAAAGTCTATTTTACAGTAACTAGTTTGCTAGTAAACATAACCCACATAAATTGATTTTGGAGCAAACTTGGCCAGTAAATGTATAACTACAAGTCATAAACAAATATATCAGACTTTGGTTTAGCCGCTGTGAAAATTTATTTTCTGTCCCAAGCATCAACATTTTAAAATATATTTCATTTATGTCCTTTGATCTAGCTCAAATATGTTTAAGCGCTGGTCCTGATTGTGGCCATTCGTTCAAATTGAACTTTAATATTAACGTTTAAAATCAGATTATTTACTGACGGTATATTCTGATAGTGATTTTTATTATTTTTTTGATTTGAGTTGCTGTAACTCTATATACAATGTTTAACTGTACATTATTTGGAATAATTCATGCTTCTACCTCCATATCGACCAAGATTCGAGATTACAATCCGGTCTGAAGGCCGAAAATTCAAACATGTTTGCGCGGCTTCAGAAGAAGCCGAAGCTGTGGAGCGCATTATGCGGTCTTACAAAAAACATGATCCAGAGCTTATTAGTGTTAAATCTCTAGGAGCTTTGCCCACTAAGCTTAGACGTTAACATTACCTTCACGAAGCGAAGGTTGTTTAGACTAAAAACAACATAACTAAGATGTTCGTTTTTGGTATTAGCCTTTGGGATTATTGAGCTTAAAATTGATATTTTTCTCGTGTCGGTTCAAATGTCACCTGAAATAATAAGTATTGGAAAAAAGTTAAGGGCTTATAAATTTTGTTAGATTACCAATGTAAGGTTTTTGAAATAGAGTTTAAACGGAGTCTAAAACAAAACTTAATGAATAATTTCATCAAGTTTTTTGATACTGGCACCAATGTACAGTCCTCAAAAGTATGGCTAGATGGGATAGGGCAGGCTTTTTGTTACTGAATGTAGGGATTATCCTTGTTAATCTTCTATTGAATAAGCGGTTTAGTTTTCAAATTGCAATGACAACTAGAACAACCAGCTCTGACGAAATCGCCGAACTCTTGTTGTATAGTCGACGATCTTCACGTAGCGAAGACATCCGATCTGTTCTAAGTGCAGTACAATATATTTGTCTTCAGTTTTTGCGCCTGCCAACAAGGTTTCTCGAACTCCATCAGCGTTTGCCAGTTTCATGCAACAACGCGCGGAACGGTTACGCAGAAAATAAAAGTTCAAAAACAAGGAGCTTCTTGTGCGGTACCCTTCTGACCTTGATGACAGGAGCGTTCGCCTTGTGGGGTCACTGGCGAGGTTAAAAAATCTTTAAATCTTGTCTTTTGGCAGACTTAATGTCTGTAATAAACATTCTTAGATTAAATAACCGAATTGTATTTTTAGCAATTCTGCCGCACCTGTTTGAAAAACTGGCTCAGATGAACGGCAGGCAGGCGTTTGGTACTTGTGAAGAATGTATGCACTTAGTTTCATTATCTTGAGCTATGGACTATTGCGCGTGTATCGCCACAGAATTGTCACCCGTCAATATTAGGAAGCTTTGTGTAAACTTCTAACCTACAGACGTTGTTCTAAGCTTGCCAGTTCCAATCATTTAAAATAGTAAAGGTCGCGTGCCACGACATAACAAAACACGAACGCAAGTTAATTGCGATCAGTAGAAGCAAAGGCGGTTTCAGAAAGTCAACGGTTTTGTTGCACAAATCGGGTGAACGACGTTCTTTCCCTTTTTCCAGACGCACACATTATCCAGGTTCCGTGACAGATATAGCAAGAGCAGTGTAGCGATTGAGGATTGTGAAGCGGATTTGGATTTCTGCGACCTGCCGCTCGAAGTGCTGAGCCATTACCGATTGGCCGAGTAGTTATACAGTGCATTTTGGTTTCGAAGCGGCTTCGTCGGTGGTATCCGCTCCAACTTCGCCAAAGGGTGCGGCCCAGATATCGTTGTGCATTGACAGAATTGTTACGAGCAATTGCTCCGGCGCTCGTTGGTTTCCAGGGCTTTGCATTTTTTCGTGGCAGTACCACCTCATGGGCGTCTCTGGCGGTAATCGCCTCGTGGCATTTATGGGAGTCATACGCCCCGTCTGCAGTAACGCTGCCGATGTCCTGATCGGATGGAATTTGGTTCATAAGTTTAGGTATCGTGGGTGCGCCACCAATATTACTGCCGGTGACTTCCACCGCCCGCACTTCAAGCGCTTCCTCATCGATACTAATGTCTATCTTACGCCAAACTCGGCGTTTGGAGCCTCCGTACTTAAATGCGTTCTACTCGCTCTTAATGCCTGTGCTGTCGATTAGTAGGTACAGTGGCCCTGTATATACGTGATACGGCAGGCTTACGTTCAGTGTCTGCTGACGTCGACATAAGGTGCTGAAATCCGGTGCTGCCCAGTCCAACCCAATCAGCCGCAGCAAGCTCTAGACGCACCAAGCTGTCTGGCGAAGCGTCATGCCAAACAGGACCTTCAGCGTCAGACGAGCTTGAAGGTCGGCGCCACTGAATTGCTGCGGCTGACCACGCTTGCCGCTTGGTGGCGGCACCCAAACCATCTCTTGATCAAGCCATATCGACAACGATCCACTCTGCTTCAAGCAGTCATTGTAAGACAACCAATTCTTGGTCTTGTACTTCGTAGGGGCCCAACTGCTCATTCCATTCATCTAGCACGCTGGTTTCATACAGTGCATCCCATCAGCTCATTTATGCAACAAAGCCATGCCTTAGACGAAACTACTAAAAATTCGGGCTTCAGCAAGTTTGAGATTAAGAATTTTATGGATAATCCCGATCATATTAAAAGTCTTGCGGGTTCCCTTTGAAATTGTATTTCCAACCAAGGTGAAACGAAAACTATAAAATTATCTTTTTTTATGATTGGGCAATGAGCAAAATAAATTAATATTTTTTTCTAAAACATGTTTTCAATTTAAAATTTATTATTACGAAGTGAAAAAACCAACTTGGTTTTACCTTTGTCTGCAATTTTGGCATAGGTCAGCCGATATTACCCAATAAATTCTTACTAGCTATTTAGTCATCAAAGCCTACACCTTGTTTCAAAACCAGCTCTAAACTTGCAGTGTTTAGGGCTGCTTTGCTTACGCTCATCCACTCTTTTTTGCACTAAGCCTTGATCCTGCTGCTACCACTAGCAGGTACAATGGCCCTGCCGAGCCATCTGTACTGAACGGTAACCAATAACGTTCGGTGGATCCAGAATAATGTACTTAATTCTGGCGACACCCAATTGAGAACAACTAATTTCAGCAGGTTTTCACTAACCTAATCAAATGTTATAAAGGAATTCCTAACGAAAACTTTGACTGTTAGGTATGATTGCAGCGATATATGCTTGCAGATGTCTAAGACTGCTTGAAGGTTTCGCTTAAACTTCACCTCAGCAACAAAATAGATTCATTAAAATTCGTATTTCGTATGCGCTAAGTTACAGTTTGATAAGTTCGTGGGTTTGTATGCTGCCGGCTCCAGGAGCTTATCATCCCAAGGTAACTCTTTGAGTACACGCCATAAATGCTTTAATTCTAGTTATGTAGTAAAGCCATGCGCGTACGTCCCTAGTATAATTTGGTGTTAGGGACGTACTGCTGCATTTTAAGGTTTCGTGCGGGGCTTGCGTGGGGCGGCAGTGCCACCTTTTGCAGCTAGTTGGCGGGCACGGTTCTTTTTGCTTGACGCTTTACCTTGTGCCGGTGAACCACCAGCATCGGTTTTTGCGCCTTTACCTACAAAAGACTTGCCTGCCGGTTTGCCGGCATAAGGTTTGCTGCTAGATTTTTCGTCGAAAGATTTGCGTGCCTTGATTGGTTCGATCGTGTTGTCAGATGCTTTATTTTTATCGTTTTTGGCAGCATATGGTTTTTTAGTTTCGTACTTTGGTTTTACACTCACTTTTGGTTTTTTAGGTTTGGGCGTGGATGTGTCATTCCAATCCACTGGAGTGGTGTTGGTGGCCAATTTCGAACCTGGCTTTTCGAAAGATTTTTCTGACGCTGGTTTATAATCGGATGTCTCTTTAGACTTATAAGATGGCTTGTCTTTATTTTTGTAGTCGGGCTTTCCGCCAGATTTTGGACTATCAAAGCGCTGTTTGGAATCCTTGCGGGCAGGACCACGCTCGAAGCTTGGTGGGTTGGCAATTCGAGTCAATGGCGCGCCGTTTTCCAGAGTCATGTCTGAACCAAGTGCCGAGGTAAGAGTTTTAACAGATGCTTCACGGACCTCGATGTAAGAGGTATCAGGTTGGATGCGGATCGCGCCTATGTCGTCTTTGGTGATATTGCCCATTTTGCAGATCATTGGAAGGATACGGCGCGGTTCAGCGCCAGCATCACGTCCACCGGGCAGTGAAAACCATACGCTTGGACCAAAGGCTTGGCGTGGCTTAGCTGGTTCACCCACGTCAGCGAGTTCTTCTGGTGCAGTATGCTTTTCACGGTACAGGCGAAGATAGGCAGCGGCGAGTTGTTCTGGCGCAAAGCGTTCGGCCATGGCGGTGACCATAGCAGTTGCTGATTCTTCCACGTGAGAAGACCAGTCCGTGTCTTCCAACATTCGTTCTTCGTCCTTGGCGGTGACTTCTTCCGCCGAAGGCGCGTCGGCCCAAGTTGCTGTTAGTTTTGCCCAGCCCAGCAAACGCTCTGCTTTCTTACGAACAGCAGGTGGCACTATCATAGCAGATGTGCCTTTACGCCCCGCGCGACCTGTGCGGCCTGAACGGTGCAGTAACGTGTCTTGGTTAGTAGGTAATTCGGCATGAATCACTAGATCAAGGTTTGGCAGATCAATGCCACGGGCTGCAACGTCGGTTGCCACGCAAACTCGCGCACGTCCGTCACGCATGGATTGCAGCGCGTGGGTGCGTTCGGATTGAGACAATTCACCTGATAAAGCCACTACACTAAAGCCGCGGTTGGACAGGCGAGTTGTCATGCGATTAACAGTGGCGCGGGTGTTGCAAAATACAATAGCATTTGGTGCTTCAAAATAGCGCAGCACGTTAATTATAGCGTTTTCTGTATCTCGAGCGGATACACGGAAAGCCCGATATTCGATATCAGCGTGCTGTTTTTCCCCTGTGGTAGTGGCGACGCGTTCTGCGTTGCGTTGATAACGCTGCGCAAGCTTTGCGATGGAGGCCGGTACCGTTGCTGAAAATAGCAGCGTTTGGCGATCTTTTGGCGATTCATCGAGGATAAATTCAAGGTCTTCTCGAAAGCCGAGATCAAGCATTTCATCGGCTTCGTCCAGTACAACGGCCTTTAGACTTGAAAGGTCGATCGACTTGCGCATGATGTGGTCACGTAAACGGCCCGGTGTTGACACAACAATATGTGCGCCACGACCCAATGCACGGCGTTCGTCGCGCATGTCCATGCCGCCAACAGTTGATGCAATGACGGCACCAGTTTTCTCGTACAACCATTCGAGTTCACGTTTCACTTGCAAGGCAAGTTCGCGGGTTGGTGCGATCACCAAGGCCAGTGGTGCTTCAGCGCGATCAAAGTATTCAGCGCTCCCAAGCAAGTTCGGTGCGATTGCAATACCAAAGCCGAGAGTCTTGCCAGATCCGGTTTGTGCAGAGACTAAGAGATCGCGGCCTTCCAGTGCAGGATCGCCGCATGCTTCTTGAACTGGGGTGAGCGTGTCGTAGCCACGCGCTTTGATGGCATCAGCTAGAGCCTGTTTCACTAGATTTCACTTTTCTACATTGAGGTTTGGGCGCCGCCCCGATGGGCACGCGACATTGTTTGAGCGGCTCTAACCTGTTGGAGCAAGCTTGTATATAGCGCTTTGGCGACAAGCTGATACACTTTTAACGGCTTAAGCCACGATACGCCGCTTGGAGTGTGATAACCAGAAGGGCTAGTCAGTTTTATGATTGGCCACGATAAGTTGTAACCCTTAAACTTTTTGCATGGCGAGAATCTTAGGTATATTTGATCGCGTCGCAATGGTTGTCGTAGCCTATGGGGAGACTGCAATGAAGAGCCTGTCATTAAACATAATTTGTGACGCTAGATTTGTGAAATGATAGGTGGAACTGATTGTCTTGGAGGATTGCGTGGCCAGCTATTTTATCCTCGATGTGCCGTTTTATTATCAATTTTCTGTGGGTAAATTAATTTTACGTGTGCACTCTTAATTTAAAAAAGTTATTTATAGATTGATCAATTTCGTTAGTAACGGCAAATCCATTTTAGAAGTCTAACAGTGGTTGGGATCAAATATAATTGTCAATCAGTCAAGCTTTGACGTGATTAATTCGATCGTTAAGTTTATTGAAACTAATTAGGTAAAGATCTGACTTAGAGCTTTTTTAAACCACATAGTAAACTCAATATTTGGTGTGATGATTGCTGTGTTCGCTGTTATACTGGTGTTAATGGTGTCATTTGGCAGCATAATCAGCCCATGCACTGAAGTGGGAGCCTCATATAACTCAGTGACGCAAACGCCTCGACCATCATTAATGTGTGGCAAGGTAAAAGAAATACCGCGTAACCTTTTCCATGGATTTGATGAGAGGCAGTAATATTTTTGTAAGTTTATAACTTGAAATTAGATTTATTTATGAAAATTTATATAATCATAATAACGTCTTATCGCGCATATGTCATATCTTGCGTTGGCTGATGTGTGAAAAGCTACGATTGTGCTTCGCTTGTGGCTTGACGGGGTGCGCAGCCGTGCCTAGAAGCGCAGCACGTTGATGCAAATCATCGGACAGTGCGCGGTTGTAGCTCAGTTGGTTAGAGTACCGGCCTGTCACGCCGGGGGTCGCGGGTTCGAGTCCCGTCAACCGCGCCACTTTAATCAAAACACGATTTTAATCAGTGATGGTAGATTTGTTATTTCACTTTTTTAATGATTAGTTTGAAAGCAAATTCAGAAACGATTAGTACGATCAAATGTTCGTAAACTCATCAAAAACTTATTATTCTGTGACTGGTCAGTAATGATTTTATTATAATAAATACTAAGCTGATGTGTTGGATCAAAAAGGGAATGCTATAAATTTATGCGATTGTGGCGCGAATGATATTGAAGACAATAATAGTGATGGTTTGATTTCTGAAAATTTGGACAACTAACTCTTCAAGGTGGCGACGGATACAACGTTTTGTAGTGATTCTAGGTTAATAAAGGTGCGATGTTGCTCTGTTGTTAAGTTAAAGTCGAAGATGGAGGAACGGGAGAAGGATAACTTTTCTTTTCAGATGTTAATGAATCAACTGGCCCCCAAGGTGCAGCTCTATTTTGCAAGGATTTCTAGGATAAAAATTTTTTCTAAATATAAATGTTGAACTTATGATAACAATTTCATCTATGCAGAAGACGTCAACGAGTTAAAAGCCGTGTAGGTTATTAGTTATGTCACGGTTTTGAATGCTGGCAACTCCACTGTAACCTTGGGCGGTAGCCCAACGTTAGTTTTATGGTGAGCGTATGCAAAGCTAGTTAATGGTGAATTTGGCCAATACTTTTTAGATTTTTCAGCAATACAATAAATTTTATTTTATTAATGCGATCTAGGTTATATCATCAAAAAGGAAGCCGTGGTGTGGGTTGAGCAGTGTACTGGCTTCACGCGCATTCTATTCTTTGAAGTAGGCCAGAATATTTTAGCTCCTAAACTTGTAACTAAACATAGCCATTATGGTTGTGTCATTAAATTAATTTGATCTAATCGGGATGCACTGGAATAGGAGCTGCTGATAGGAGAGCCATTTCTGCACAATTCAAAAAATTGCATTAAGTCTTAAAGTCGCGCTGCGTCGTACATCACTTTTAGTGTGGCGGTGCCTGCATGCAGGCATTTGATACTTGCAGCGTTGAAAAAGTGACTTCTATTTTTTAAAAATAGTGAAAATAAGTAATGGTTAGCAATGTCACGTCCAATTAATTTAGAATAGAAAAATGGTGCTGACCTATATTTAATTCACTTTATTAAGTGCATTACAATGACAGTTGACATGATAATGTCTGTCGATGGGAAGTGTTAACATCATTCGAAAGAAAGTCGTGACCGTGTGCGTTTGCGCGAAGTAGCACTGGACGCACTTTGTTTAGGTCCAAATCGTCTACCTTCGGTGCTTTGTTGCCAATCTAATGCAGTGGGTTTGAGCTGTTCAGCATGTCATCTATAAATTTTTACGCGTGTCTCCTGCACCAACGTTGAACTATTGATGAAATCTTTTTCTTTCGTATGGTAAATTATTATAGTGATGTCATTTATTAGTTTCCCACAAGAAGTATTTGGGTCAACTTTAGTTGTAATTAATTTTTGCCTAAAGCGTGATCGGAAAAGTTAGTATCCTGAATGCCCTATTTGTTGGTAGGATTTTAATCAAACATATTACTAATTATGTACTGGTGGGTGTTTTGACATTAGAGAAATCCCTGCGCGTAAGCATGTGTCGGTTTTATAAGGTTGCCCTAAATTTAAGTTCCGTAATTTGACACATGGTAAACGCTTAACAGTTTTCGCATCACTGTTGTTTGGTTGTAGCCAAGCTCATAAATGCAATGTTGTTGCTTGTTTCTTCACACCAATAGATTTTTCTGTTTAGTGCTTCTCCATTTGGTGCCCAAACAAAACCAATCAGCTTCATTTGGCATTTTATCAGAAAATCTGCTCAGACTGATTTTTGTAACCTTAAATTAATAACCTCAACTTGTTGTTCACGATCCAGATGCAACAATTGTATCTTTTGGATGTGTACGAGGCTGGCGTTAACAGAGTGTTAGAATTCTTTTATCTTTAAAGTTTTTGGGGTAATGAAAAATAGATTCACAAAGACCTAATGAATGACTTAGTTAATTGCTCGCGCTTGCATAAAGGCAGCGCGTAGCAAAGGGTCTTTTCCTGCCAGTAAGGGCGCTGCGTTTATAGAAAATGCAACGTCTGGTGGGATGCCAACATTATTGAACGACTGGCCATCCAGTGTGCGGTAAATTTGATGTGAAAGAGCAAGGTCCCAACCATTTGCTAGTTTAAACCCCAGGACGCCAGACAATCCACCAGAGGTGGGCTGCCCCATAGTGATAACATTCGGCCGTTCGCGGAGCGCCATTGTTAGAATTTCGGCTGCAGATCCAGTGAGCTGGCTGGTCAGAACTATCACAGATTGCATGATGGGTGTGGCATCAAATGGTTGAAGAGTTGCGGTGAACAGCGAGGATTGGTTAGTTCCATTGTGGGTTGTTTTAGTAAACACATTAACCGATGTGTCAACAAAATGGCTGGCTACGCCGAAGGATACAGAATCTGAACCACCAGAATTATATCGTAGATCAATTATGATCGCATTGGCGTCAGTCATGGCTTCTGTAACCTGCACAAACGCCGATGCCATGGCACTTTCGCTTGAAGTGCCAAACGGCGTGTCGATATCCATGTGCCGGATTAACACATAGCCGACGCCATCAGGTAGCAGTACGTATTCGATGCCCGTCAAGTCCACAGGGCTAAGAGGTGTGCCAAGCGTATCTATCGCGATCTGCGTAAGTGTGCTTCGGTTGAGAGGGTCGACCAGCCAGTCTGGGTTCTTTGCAGGAGATACATATCCAGCAGGTGTGGCAATTTGAACATGACTATCGTCAAGGCCTTCAAGCGTGTCTGAAAGCAGCTTAAACAGTGCGATGTTGGACATGGTTACTCCGCTCGCGGGGACTTGTGCATGCTGCGCGTCCCAATCGACGCCATGCAAATCAAAGAATGCGTAGTGTTCATTCATGGCCGACCACATAGATTCAAAAACGTCGTGTGGGGTGGCGTTAGGATTGGCTAAAGTGCATGTGTTGGGCAGGACATCTATACGATCAAAAACCATCGAATCTAGTGATCCATCGACTTTTAGGTACAATTGTGAGTCAATCACCGAGACGGTTGCACCCTCTGCTAATTCAACCAGTTTCATGTGTGCGGGGAATGACAGTTGGTGAAGACAGGCCACGCTAGTCTCTGAGTACATTTTTGCTGTGAATGGCGTAAGCGAAATGATTGCGCCACCGGTTTGGGCCCTCCAAACGCCGCGTACATCGCCCTTTGGCATGTAAATGGCCCATGAAACCACGACTGCGGCAACAACCGTACCAATCAAAATCCAGATTTGGCCAAGAAGAAATTTCATAAGAGCCCCTGTGCAGTTTTAAGTCAATGCCGCAAGCACGCGAGCCCAAGATCGTATACCTTTGTGAAACGCTTTAACGTCGTATTTTTCGTTCGGGGAATGGATCCGGTCGTCCTCGGAAGCGAAGCCGATTAACATGGCATCCATGTCTAGCACTGATTTAAAATGGCCCGCGATGGGGATTGATCCGCCCATTCCAACAAAAACCGCCTCGCGGTTCCATTCATCTGATAGTGCTTGACGTGCCAGTTCGAATTCAGGTCGATCAGTGTTCATGACAGAAGCAGGTGCACCTTCTAGGTCATTGTTCCATGTCACAGTCGTATCAGGGAGCAACCGATCTTCAACATGTTTACGTAAGCTCATGCGCAGTTTGTCGGGGTCCATATCACCCACCAAACGACAGGTCATTTTGCAATGCGCCTCAGCTGGTATAACTGTTTTAGATCCTGCGCCTTGGTAGCCCCCCCACAGCCCGTTTATTTCCAATGTGGGTCGCGACCATTGTTGCTCAAGGACGGAATACCCTTTTTCACCTGCTGGCGTCGTAAGCCCTGCGCCTGACATATATTCATCTTCGTCAAATCCACAGGTTTTCCATTGCGCTAAAAGGTTGTCACCGACTTCGATAACGTCGTCGTAAAAACCATCAATTGTTACGCGGCCTTGATCCTGATGGAAGGACGCAATAATGCGGCTAATTTCACGTAAAGGGTTAATGGCTGGACCACCGTAGTGCCCTGAATGAAGGTCCATTGCAGGACCGTGGAGGGTGAATTCTTCCTTTAACATCCCGCGCAATTGCGATGCTATGGATGGTACACCGGGCGCTACCATGCCTGTGTCGCATATCAGCGCAAGATCTGCTTTTAACTCATCGGCATTTGCTTGCATGAACGGCACAAGCGATGGCGATCCTGTTTCTTCTTCGCCTTCAAATAAAAAGGTGATTTTGCAGGGTAATTCGCCTGTTACTTTAATCCATGCACGGCAGGCTTCCATAAAAGTCATTAATTGACCTTTGTCGTCGGACGTACCTCGTCCGCGAATGACTTTTTTGCCATTCCTGTCCTCAATAAACGGGGCAAATGGATCATGATCCCACAACTCAATTGGATCGACAGGCTGGACATCGTAGTGCCCGTAAAATAGCAGGTGAGGCCCTGTACTACCAACATGCCCGACCACAATCGGGTGCAATGGGGTTTCACGTTTGCTGGCGTCAACACCTAGCGATTTCAGATCTTCGACCAACCAATCGGCAGCTTTATTAATATGTTCTTTATACGAGGGATCAGTAGACACCGATTGCAGACGAAGCAGTCCGATTAAACGGTTAAGGGATTCATTAAGATCAGTGTCAATTTTGGCGAGGACGGCATCAAGGGTACTGCTGTTTGACATTTGGCTACTCCGACAATTGATTTTGATGTTAGAGTGTCACAGTAAATCGCAGCGTCAAGCACGTGTGGTTGCTTGATGTAGGTTGAAGAAAAGTACAGCTTGAGTTCTTATATGTGCGACCAACGGTAACAGGAGGGTATTATTGGCGTTCCAAGTGTTGCCTGACATGGGGTGGAGATATATCAGAAGCAAAACCTTGACCTTGGGAAATTCCCTAAGGCTGCACAACAAGGGAATAAAGACTTTGAACTTTGACGCAAAACTCGACATAGCATTGGCTCGCCTTCACGATGAAGGTCGCTATCGCACGTTTATTGATATCGAACGCAAGAAGGGTCAGTATCCTCATGCGATTTGGACTACGCCTGAAGGTGAGGAAAAAGACATTACCGTGTGGTGTGG
>JBLILC010000019.1:0-32175 GCA_047635635.1 Octadecabacter sp.
GGGGAACTCCATCACAGCCAAACTCGATGGAAGGGTGAAATAGATGGCCCAAAATTTCATAAGTGCAGCTATCCAAGTTTAGGCATCGATGACGGACATTAGTGCTAGCAGCATTAAACTTAAAGCACTGACATAACCCATTACGTTAGATGCAGAGACCGCAACAAGTGCTACGAAGTGTGTCTTGAACGACATTCTTAATTCTATGGCAGTAGGCCAAAGTATTAAAAGTTTCGTGACTACGAGTTCGGTTTCAGCATTGGTATCGATTAGTAAAAAATGTTGTTGGCGGGCAATGTGCCAGGGATTTATCCAGAACAATTGCTCAGTCTGGTCAACCTGTCTATTTCTATGGCATTCAAGTTGTTGAGGAATATAACACGTTTCGCCAGATACAGGTCTGAGACTGGCACCACAAACTAGGTGATGTTCATGAGTTCTGTAAAAATACGCAGACAATAACCAGAAAAATCAAAATAAAAAAATAAAGGTAAGTAATGTCATTGTACCAGCATAATTTTTACAACACAAAAGCCCAATTTTTTGGACACAGTAATTAATTTTCTGCAAGTGAAATATGTACTAGTTGGTGATTGTCTTTAGATCGCAGGACTCTGCTAATAAAAATATCGTCAGCTCTAATGCTGCTAAAACTTCACACTCTAAAAATCACAACAGAGCCATACTGCCCTAAAGTAAGTGTTGAAAATGCCAACGATATTTCCCTGTTTTTATTTGTCAGATATTGACTTTGGACGTTGAGGTGAACAAAACCAATACGATTGTTGTAACAATACTGATAATAGGTTTTGCCAGTCTAAAATTGCTCGAGCCTTTGTGTAATTTCCGCGGTCAAATTCTTGAAATCTCGCGGCCTCATACCTGTTATTTATTTTGACACTTTATATTATCTGTAAAAATAATAATCTACCATCAAATGGATGTTAGGGCAATAAATCTTAAAGGCCTCATACTTTTCGACAAGCTGGCCTGAAGACTTATCAAAATTAAAATGAAATTAGCCTTATGACTAACCAAAATCAGACCGTCATTTTTAATTTATTGTTGGCCAGTTGTATATATTTTCACTATCTTCCTCCAAAGTGTTACTTTATCGGATAGGTAGCCTTCAACATTAAAAAAGCTTACGGTAGAAGACTTAGTCGTGCGCTTCTCCAACTTTAGCTTAGATAATTTCTGTTGCGTAGGCCAAGTCATAGTCAACTTTTTTGCTAATCAAGCAGGCCCCTTTCAGGCGAATAAACTTTTTGCGGTGGACTTTCGCTTTAAATTGCAAGCCTACATCATGGGCAAACTTGTTTTGAATGTGTTATTGCTCTCATTAAAATTGGATATCTATTGCTCCAAAAAATCTTCTTGCCATGTTTGAATGAGATATCACCATGACCACGCTTGCCCGCAAGAGGGGCTTGGCTTATGAGGCCGTTGTAGGGGACTATTTGACAGCTTTGAGCTCAAAGCCACATGATTAATACTTGGCCCCGCAGGAGGCAGCATGGCACGTCGTAAATTGGTTTATGAAGGCAAGGCGAAAATCCTTTATGAGGGTACAGAGCCTGGGACGCTTGTTCAGTATTTTAAGGACGACGCGACCGCCTTTAATGCCCAAAAGAAAGAAATAATTGACGGTAAAGGTGTATTGAACAACCGTTTGTCTGAATTCTTTATGGTGGGTCTTGCACGCATTGGAGTGCCGACGCATTTTATTCGTCGTATAAACATGCGCGAACAACTTATTCGTCAAGTCGAGATTATCCCTCTAGAAGTAATCGTGCGCAACTTTGCTGCTGGAACTATGGCTAAGCGTTTGGGCATGGAAGAAGGTACACCACTGCCGCGCCCAATTGTTGAATTTTCGTATAAAGACGATGCTCTTGGTGATCCTTTGGTGCCAGAAGAATACATCATCGCGTTTGGCTGGGCCTCCCAGCAAGACCTAGATGACATTATTGCTTTGGCGTTACGGGTAAACGATTTTATGGCAGGAGTGATGCATGGTGTTGGCATCAAACTCATTGATTTTAAGATCGAAGTTGGTCGTGTTTGGGACAACGATTTCATGCGCCTAATTATTGCTGATGAAATTAGCCCTGACAGCTGCCGTCTGTGGGACATAGAGTCTGGCCGCAAGTTAGACAAAGATGTATTTCGACAAGATCTAGGTGATTTGGCTGATGCCTACACGGAAGTTGCCAAACGCCTCGGTGTTTTACCTTCAAATGCAACACATATGCCTAAACCAACACTCATTAACTAAATAGATCAGAGGGATTGTAGCCATGAAAGCCCGTGTGCACATAATGTTGAAAGAAGGCGTACTAGACCCACAAGGCGCGGCAGTGAAATACGCACTTGGAGCGCTTGGTTTTTCGGGTGTCAACAGCGTGCGCCAAGGCAAAGTGATTGAACTTGATCTGGCTGATGGCACAACCGAGGCCCAAATTGCCGAAATGTGTGAAAAGCTTCTAGCCAATATGGTTATCGAGAGCTACGGGATCGACCTTCTATGAAGGCTGCTGTAATCCAGTTTCCCGGATCTAACTGTGATCGTGATATGGCCGTTGCGCTGGAAATGTCTGGTGCGGACGTACAAATTGTTTGGCATAAAGATGTGGCTCTCCCAAAGGGTATTGATCTGGTTGTGATACCAGGTGGCTTTTCCTTCGGTGATTACCTGCGTTGTGGCGCAATCGCTGCAAATTCGCCAATTTGTCGTGCAGTTGTTGATCACGCTAATGTTGGCGGATATGTTTTAGGTATTTGTAATGGTTTTCAGATTTTAACTGAAACAGGGTTGTTGCCGGGTGCATTATTGCGCAATTCGGGACTTAAATACATCTGTCGTAATGTGGGTTTGAAAGTTGAGACCGCAAATTCAGCCTATACGGAAAGCTATTGTAAGGGCGCCGAAATCCTAATGCCTATTGCACACCACGACGGCAATTATTTTGCTGATGACACTACCGTTGCGCGACTTACAGGAGATGATCGCGTGGCATTTACCTATATCGACAACCCAAACGGCAGCCGTTCGAAAATCGCAGGTATTTTATCGCAGAATCGCCGTGTTCTTGGGATGATGCCGCACCCCGAACGTGCCTTTGAGTTTGCGCATGGGAACACTGACGGTCAGCGCCTTTTCGCCGGTTTGATGGCCCAGTTCTCGTCTGCCTGAACACTGATATGGACGATGCAAGAGCGTTTCAGTAACATTGAACAATGTTTTGGATGATTGTTTGAAAAGGCTCCGCATGTCAGCGGTCTGGTGGACGCGCATCCTTGTGATCGCTCTAGTATTATTGGGTTGCGTTGTTGTATTCACATCTAACCGGCTTTTGACCGAACGCTTTACTGAACGAACGCGCGGCGCAGCTGATTTGCGATTAGCTTTGTATTCTGCTAACCTAATTAGTGAATTACAGAGAAATTCTATTGTCCCACAGCTTCTGGCACGTGATCCTGCTTTGATTGGTGCGCTAAATTCTGGTGATTTTGCTCAATCATCGGCGCGACTTTTGTCTTTTGTAGATGAGATTGGTGCCGCGTCACTGGTATTAATGGACACGAACGGGCGTATAGTCGCGGCAACCAACCGTGAACGACTTGGCGAAAACAGGCGTAACCAACTATCGTTAGTTGACGCGCTGCGATCAAATATTACTGTTTTTACTGTTGATGAACGTGACGAAGGCGGGTTTTCGTTTACTTATTCACGTCGCATAGACGACAGTGGACTTGGTGTTGGTGTTGTGGCGGTTGAAGTTGACCTTGCAAAGTTGGAACGATCTTGGGCTGGAATTTCAGAAGCGGTCATGGTGCTAGACAGCGAAGGTTACGCTATTTTAGCGACTGAACCGCGTTGGCGTGGTCGCCTTGAGGTTGAAGCTCTTGCTTTACTTGAACCGCAAACTGCCATCGAACGCTCACTTCGTGGCACCCCCAGTTGGTCCGCATTACCGATTGATGCATATTTGCGTGGTGACGGTGTAATACGCCAAGAAATGCGTGTGGCCTTTCAAGGCTGGCGTATCGTTAGTTTTACTACCTTTCAGTCCGTGCGCGAGCGGGTCAACTCCATCCTCGCGCTTGAAATAATGGGCTTTGCAATTCTTTTAGCTGGCATGTTCTGGATATTGTCACGTAGATCGAATGTTGCGGCGCGAATGTTTCAGATGGAATCGGTGGAGCTTCGCCAATTAAACCAACGCCTACAGCGGGAAGTCTCTGAACGCAAAAAGGCTGAAAAAGATCTTGAGGTTGCTGAGCTTACCGTCGCTCAGACGTCCAAACTCGCCGCACTTGGTGAGATGTCTGCGGCTGTTTCGCATGAGCTGAACCAACCGCTTGCAGCTATGAAAACCTATCTTGCAGGTGTCCGACTATTGATTGCGCGTGAACGCCCCGATGAGGCCGTTGTTGCTGTTCAGCGTATTGATAGTTTGATTGAACGTATGGCGGCGATTACCAAGCAGTTAAAATCCTATGCTCGCAAAGGTAAAAAAAGCCTTGAACCTGTTGATATTAAAGATGCGGTGCTTTCATCATTGTCGATGATGGAACCTCAATTACGCCAACGACAGGTCGTGATTACACGTACTTTGCCCGATCAACCGGTGATGATTTACGGTGATCGAATGCGACTAGAACAGGTTATTATTAATCTGCTGCGCAACGCATTGGATGCTACAAAAATGGCGCCAGAGCCCAGTGTTGAAATCCTGCTTGTCCAGGGCGACGTTGCAAGGCTGTCGGTACGTGATAACGGATCAGGCATCGAAGACCTGGATGAATTGTTTGAGCCGTTTTATACTACTAAACAAGCAGGGGACGGCACTGGGTTGGGGCTTGCTATATCATCTGGCATAGTTAACGATTTTGGGGGCCGCCTTTTAGCGCGCAATTCGGTAAAGGGTGGGGCTGTATTTGAAGTTGAACTGCCTATTTTAGGCTCAGACAAAGATCAGAACATAGAAGCAGTGGAGTAGCCAAATGGCCCAAGCCATGAAAATCGCGATTGTGGACGATGAACAGGACATGCGGCAATCTATTAGCCAATGGCTGGCGCTGTCGGGCTATGACACAGAAACTTTTGCCAGCGCGGAAGAAGCACTAAAAGGTGTAGGTCAAGATTATCCTGGTATCGTAATCAGTGATATTAAAATGCCAGGTATGGATGGGATGAAGTTTCTTAAGAAACTGAAAGGTATCGATAGTTCTCTTCCTGTCATCATGATCACTGGTCATGGCGACGTGCCAATGGCAGTCGAGGCCATGCGTATAGGCGCGTTCGATTTCCTTGAAAAACCATTTAACCCAGATCGTATGACAGAACTTGCCAAGAAAGCTACTTTTGTGCGGCGACTAACGTTGGACAACCGCGCGTTGCGCCGTGAGCTTAGTGATGGTGGGGCGCTGATGAAAAAACTTATTGGTGCATCTCCTGTTATGGAGCGATTGAAGGAAGACATCCTTGATCTTGGGCAGGCAGACGGTCATGTTCTAATCGAAGGCGAGACTGGAACAGGTAAAACTTTGGCAGCGCACGCACTGCATGCAGTTGGGGCTCGAGCTAGCAAAAAATTTGTACTGATTTCATGTGCTGCTTACGAAGATGAAATATTGTCCAAACGCCTTTTTGGACCAGCTGGACAGGACGACCCGATTCCAGCAATCGAAGAAGCCCGCGGTGGAACTATCGCTCTTGAAGATGTGGAGGCTTTGTCAGAAACCAATCAAGCCCGTTTGCTGACGGCGATTAACGAACAAGGTATTCCTTCTGAAACCCGTATTGTTGCAATTTGTAACCTTCAGGACGAAGGTAAGACCTGCGAAAGTGTTTTGCGAACTGATTTGTTTTACCGCCTTGCTGCGTTGCGCATTACTGTGCCTCCCTTGCGCACACGTGGTGAAGACATTTTGACATTGTTCGCCCGTTTAAGCGAAGGTTTTGCTGAAGAATACGGTTGTGACGCACCTGAAGTATCGGCTCAAGAAGCCGCGCAATTGTTGCAGGCTCCTTGGCCTGGAAACGTGCGCCAACTGTACAACGTTGCTGAACGTGCGGTACTGCAAAACCGTCGGGGCACGGGATCCATCGCGTCTTTGTTGATGACAGAGGACGACGAAAGTCAGCCCGCTATTACCACTGAAGGTAAGCCCCTTAAGGAATTTGTTGAGGCGTTTGAGCGCATGTTGATTGACAACACCATGCGCCGTCACAAGGGCTCTATAGTGAATGTCATGGATGAATTGTGCCTCCCACGTAGGACTCTGAATGAAAAGATGGCGAAATATGGTTTGCAACGGTCTGACTACCTTGGCTGATATGAGGTGCAATTGATGCCAAACGCAATTTGAAACAACGAATTGACTTTTTTGGTGATATCAGTGGTATGGTAGGAGATCTTTTTGGTGAGCTTATTTCAGCATCTCTAGTATTTTTTTGGACATAACTAAAATTTGTTAACCCTAATATTAGCTTTGCCAAGGTGTTTCACAAAGTCTGTTTAGTGTGGCGTAAGAATAGTATTATTTATAGTGTGTCTCTTACTTACGGTTGGTGCAAAGTGACTGTCACAAGCTTTTAAAGGGCATCTCGCATTACATTATATGATCGTGAAAGATAAAAATCCGCATGTTTAAACCAAGTCAAGTGCGTCCCAATGCATTTTTACAGAGCTTACCACCGTATTTTGATAACGTCCAAAAAGTTAAGTTAAAGTTACCATCGATAGTGCAGTGAATAGTTTAAATTGCCCATTGATACTACGGTGTCATAATGTGGCTCGTTTATTTAAACTCTTGTCTGTAGCTTTAGTACGTAATCAACTACAAAGAGTCTAAATGTTCTAAGTCATCGCGCTGTAGCACTTTGACGTTGTAATACGCCCCCATCGTCCCCTATGTGTAAGAAACGGGGTGTTGCCATTATAACTTGCGCAAAATCTCGGTTAGTTTTTTTGTCTTTGGTGCAATGATCCGATCAAATGATCTGGCATACCCAACGACAGACCGAAAGAATGTGGTCCCCTTTGATTAATTTTGGGCGGGATCAGATGAACAGCTCCCGGCGGTGACAGATATCCTTTATCGCAGGGGCCTTGAACGGGCTACCTATTTAGTAGTCGGAGATCAACGCGATGGAACGCGCGACATTAACTAGCGAGAGAGCAGGCGGCCACTTGGCCGCTCATTCCGCTGTTGCGCGCCTCGCCATAATTGAACACGCAGTAGATAAAGCTTCCCCTTCCATATTATCATTGGAGGTGTCGCCGGATTGTGCGTGGAACAGGACACAATGGCTAAGAAAATGCTTATCGACGCCACCCACGCGGAAGAGACTCGTGTTGTGGTGGTTGACGGAAACAAGGTCGAAGAGTTCGACTTTGAAACCCAATCTCGCCGCCAACTGGCAGGAAGTATCTATCTTGCAAAAGTAACACGGGTAGAACCGTCGTTGCAGGCAGCGTTTATAGACTATGGCGGCAACCGTCACGGTTTTTTAGCTTTTAACGAAATCCACCCTGATTACTATCAGATACCGGTGGCAGATCGAATTGCACTAATTGCCGAAGAAAAAGCCTATGCTGACAGCCAAAAGGCTGAGGCGGAGGCTGAGGCGGAGGCTGAGGCGGAGGCTGAAAAGCCGAAACGCACTCGCACGCGCAGCCGACGCAAGCCAAAAGCTGCAGACATTGACAGTCAGGATGCTGTTGCTACGGCTGATCCATTAGAAACGTCCGAAGAAGCTCCGATAGAGGTAACTTTCGCTGATATTGCAGGCATGGAGACGATTGATTACTTAGATGAAGGATCTTTGCAAAAAGAAACTGTTTCTGACATATCTATCGACACTACTGAACAGGATGTGCGCGACAGAGGCAATTTGGCCGACGTCGATTCCATCGATGTAGATGCAACTGACGTCGACACGGACTACGACGTTTCTGTAGGTGGCACGGAAGCCACGGACAAAGACGAAACTATTGAAAGTGTTGCGGACGAAGATGATCATGAGGATGTACGTCCTGTTCGTAAGCCACGCCCAAAGCGTTATAAAATTCAAGAAGTTATCAAAGTTCGTCAAATCCTGTTGATCCAAGTAGTCAAAGAGGAGCGTGGCAATAAGGGTGCTGCACTGACTACATATCTGTCACTGGCGGGTCGCTACTGCGTGCTAATGCCTAATACCGCACGTGGTGGCGGTATTTCCCGCAAGATTACTGTTGCAGCTGATCGTAAGAAATTGAAATCGATTGCCAATGAAATGGCTGTGCCTGAAGGCGCAGGTTTGATCATCCGCACTGCAGGCAGCCAGCGTACCAAGACTGAGATCAAGCGTGATTATGAATACTTACAACGCCTGTGGGAACAGATTCGTGAACTAACTTTGCGGTCTTCCGCACCGGCGAAGATCTATGAAGAAGGCAACCTTATTAAGCGTTCAATCCGCGATCTATATTCAAAAGAAATTGATGAAGTTATTGTTGAGGGTGACAGCGGTTACCGCACGGCCAAGGATTTCATGAAAATGATAATGCCGTCTCACGCTAAGAACGTTACAAATTACAAAGAACAGATGCCGCTGTTTGCGCGTCATCAGATTGAAAGCTATTTGTCGGGTATGTTCAATCCAACGGTGCAATTACCATCGGGTGGCTACATCGTGATCGATACAACTGAAGCATTGGTCGCGGTCGATGTGAATTCTGGTCGCGCCACTAAAGAAGGCTCCATTGAACAAACGGCAACAAAGACAAATCTTGAGGCTGCCTCAGAAGTATCGCGTCAGTTGCGTCTGCGTGATCTTGCGGGTTTGATTGTTATTGATTTCATCGACATGGACGAGCGCAAAAATAATGCTGCTGTCGAAAAGCTAATGAAAGACAAACTAAAGACAGACCGAGCCCGCATTCAAGTGGGCCGCATTTCTGGTTTTGGCCTGATGGAGATGTCGCGTCAGCGTCTACGTCCTGGAATGTTAGAATCAACAACCCAGCCATGTTCACATTGTCATGGAACAGGCTTACTGCGCTCTGACGATAACGTAGCTTTGGGAATCTTACGCCAATTGGAAGAAGAAGGTGTTCGCGGTCGTTCCAAGGAAGTCTTGATCAAGGCCCCAATTGTGATTGCCAACTTCTTAATGAACCAAAAGCGTGAACATATTGCACAGATCGAAGCCCGCTACGGCCTGTCTGTTCGCATCGAATGTGATCCGCATTTAGTGTCACCTGATTTCGTTCTTGAGAAATTCAAAACCGCCAGCCGTGTTGTTGCAGAGGTTGAAATGGTGTCGGTGATTTCAGCTGACACGGCTGTAATGGCTGAGGTAGACGATGTCTCGACAAAAGAGGTGGAGACTGAAACGACTGAACTGCTTGAGACTGAGGCTAAAAGTACAGCACCTGAACAGTTGAATGGCGAAGCGCCAACCAAAAAACGCCGTCGCCGCCGTCGTCGTCGTCGTGGCAGTGGAGAATTCCCTGAGGTCAATGATGAAAAGACAGTGAGCAATAATGATGAGACAGAAGGCACAGTTCTATTAGACAAACAGTCTGATGAGTTGCCAAACATTCAGGGTGAATCAAAAGATGTTGGTGCAGTCGAATCTGAGGATAAGTCAAAGCCTAAGCGCACACGGGTCCGTCGAAAGAAACCAGTTATACCGTCTGACAGTGCAGAAGTGGTAGAAGTTAATCTAATCGAACTGGCACCTCAAGAAATTGTAATTAAAGACGCGCCTAAGCCAAAGCGGACTCGCGCACCACGTAAAAAAGTTGTTGCTTCACCTAGCGACGGCACAACAGATGTGCAGCCTGCACCAATCGTTGAAGCTATTCCAATTGATGTACCTGTTGCAAAACCTAGACGCGCGCCGCGTAGTCGTAAGAAGCCCATAGCCCCGGCGGCAGAGATCGAAATCAAAGAGCCCCCTTTCGAAACGCAGACTAAACCCGTGGCTTCGGTCCCTGTTGAAAATCCAGAATTAGTAGTTGTTGAAAAACCAAAGCGTGTGAGAAAAACTACGTCTAAGCCGAAGGCTGATCCTGAGGTCTCACCAGCACCAGTCGTGGCTGTTGATAAGGAGCCACCAGTTGTTGATGACGCTCCCAAGAAACGCGGATGGTGGTCTTTGGGTCGCTGATGATTAGTGTTAAAGACGTTAACTAAGACGTTAACTAAGACGTTATAATGAAACGCCGCTTCGTTAACTTGTTGCGGCGTTTCTTGTTTTGTATACTATTTTTGATGGCAAAAAATTCATGTTTACCTTCGTCAGACCACAATACAAAAAGTGTCGCGCCTCTATAGTAAAGTGTGAAATACTTTTCACAACGTTAGGATTATTTGCCTTAACGTTGACAATTAACTTGGATGCTCGTCTAGAAATTTATTGGCGACTTTGAAAATTAGCAAGAGAGATTTAATGTCAAGAGTATCAACAATATTGGGCAAACCAAAAAAATGAGTGCTTTGCTGACAAAAAATACATAACTTTGCGCTACGTTACTGCGCTATTAAAACACATTTCAACGGTGATGTGATTATCTGCACCGTGACGTGGGTGGCAGAGACAGTTAAGAAAGACTTATGTTTGAAACTGAATCCTTCTTGGTAGCGTCTCTTCTTCCTGCGCTTTTAGTGGCATTTTCGGCGGGCATCCTGTCGTTCTTAAGCCCCTGTGTGTTGCCAATTGTGCCGCCGTATCTTGCCTATATGGGTGGTGTCAGTGTCACTGATATGGAAGATAATAGTGCTGCACGTCTGCGTGTGGTTGTGGCATCTTTGTTTTTTGTCCTGGGCTTATCGACGGTATTTTTGATCCTTGGTGCGGGGGCCTCTGCTATTGGGCGCGCATTTGCGTCCTTCCGTCCGCTTCTTGAGATTGGGGCAGGCGTTGTCATAATCATCTTTGGACTGCATTTCTTTGGCCTATTCCGTTTACAATTTCTTGACCGTGAGATGCGCATGGAGGCGGGTGATCAGGGCGGATCAGCGTTTGGCGCCTACTTCCTCGGTCTCGCATTTGCGTTCGGATGGACGCCGTGTCTTGGTCCAATTCTCAGTGCGATCCTTAGCCTTGCAGGGAGTCATGCGGACGTTAGCAAGGGTGTGCTGCTGCTAGGTGTGTACGCTTTCGGATTTGGTTTGCCGTTTGTATTGGTCGCAGCATTTTTTCCACGAATGAAAGGCCCAATGGCGTGGATGAAACGCAATATGTCGTTGATCGAGAAGACTTCTGGCGTGTTATTGATTTTAGTTGGGCTGGCGATGGCCACCGGTTTCATGTCGATTTTTGCATTCTGGATGCTTGAGGCATTGCCGTTTCTTGCGTTTTTTGGTTAATATTTTACTTAATTTTGCCGTTATTCTCGTTTAAATTAGGTGCCAATTAGGAACCGAATCGCGATGATACAAACATCAAAATTACCGTTAAAACGGATTGTTAAAAACCGTAAAGTGTTCTTTGTCCCTGGTTATGATCCTATTCATCCACGACGCTACCGCGAATTATATCGCACTGAAGCTGCTGCACAGTCTCTGATTTCTGGTTATGAAATTGGGATCACGCCCAAAAAGGGTGAGTATTATAGTTGGCAGGTGGAATCACGAATTGATGAACAGTCCGTTTTTACGCAAATTGAGGTACTGGTGTGGTCTGATATTGTACGTAATTCGATGGTTTCGACGATTCCAGAGACTTACCTACAATTGGTGCGAACGGCTCTTATCTATATAGGATCAGGTACTTTGCGCCGTTTGATGTGGTTGCGTAAGGGGCCTGTGATTGCTGCTTTGTATCCTGTAGTAATGTTAACCTTTCAACTGTTGGTCGCTGTCTTACTTGGGTTTTTGGTGGGCAGTTTGTTGGGCTGGACGTTTACGTTGGGTGCGAATGCAATGATGTCTTTTATTAGCAATGAATGGTCAGGTTTTATTTTCACAGGGCTTAATGTCTGCTGGGCACTTATGCAGTGGACCATAGGCGTATGGATAGCGGTCCTGACTTTGCAGTGGTTTAAGAAAAAAGACGGTTGGTTTTTAGCATATTACTTGATGCACGATTTTGCCTATTCTTCACAAGCAAGAGGCGCAAACTTGCCTGATCTGGAAGTCCGCATGGCTGAGTTTCGCGATACTATTGCTCGCGGTCTTTTGGAAAATGTGGACGAAGTTTTGGTTATTGGCCATTCTTCGGGTGCACATTTGGCTATTTCGATCCTTTCTGATTTGATTCGTGTTGGTGGAGTACTGAAAGATAGCCCGACACTTGGCTTTTTAAGTCTTGGGCAGGTAGTCCCCATGGTCAGTTTTCTTCCTAAAGCGGATCGTTTGCGCGCAGATTTGCATTATCTGTCCACTCGTGATGAGTTAATCTGGATTGATATAACAGCGCCAGGAGACGGTTGCGCGTTTGCGTTGTGTGATCCGGTTGCGGTGTCTGGCGTGGCGCCAAATGGGCAGAAATGGCCTTTAGTGATTTCAGCGGCGTTCACCCAAAGTTTAAGCCCTGGGCGTTGGAAAGAGTTACGTTGGAAATTCTTCCGCCTGCACTTTCAGTATCTTTGCGCATTTGACTGTGTGCGTGATTACGACTATTTTGAGATAACTGCAGGACCGCAAACCCTGGCAGACCGCTTTGATGGTCGCGCCCCTTCAAAATCTCGTATTGACGTCCCCGCGTCCAAGTTTACCAGTATGAATTATGATCCCGCCAAAACCTCCCTCACGTCCTGAAAATGTGTCTCTTTGGCGTTACCTTAAATTATTTCGCCAGGACATTCTTTCGGCACAACCTTCAAAGCTGTACCGTGCGTGGATGGCCGAATTTCGCACGCTGTTTTTCCGAAGTTATTTGGTTAATGATCCGGCGCTGGTGAAACGTGTCCTTAAAGAACGTCCTGATGATTTTCCGAAATCTGATCGTGTTAGCGCAGGGCTGCGCCCACTGTTGGGTAATTCGGTCTTTCTGACAAACGGTGAAATCTGGAAACGCCAGCGCCGCATTATAGATCCTGCATTTGAAGGTGGCCGCCTGCGCGATAGTTATGGTGCGATGTATGCTGCAGGGGAGGCTGCAGTTTTGCGGATGGCGGCAAATACAGGCGTGCTTGATGTCGAACCTAAAATGTCTCATGTTGCTGCAGATGTGATTTTTCGTACGTTGTTTTCGATTCCAATTGAGGATCAAACTGCGATGGCGGTGTTTGAAAAATTTCGTGATCATCAGCGCACGCAGCCAATCTTGAATCTACGGGCTTTTATTTCAGGTCCTCGATGGATGCCGCGTTTTTTCAGTCGCGCGACAAAAGATACTGCGCACGATATTCGCCGTCTTATCACTGATTTGACGGAAAGGCGGTTGTTGGAAATTGATGCTGGAACAGCCCCTGATGACTTGTTGACGAAGATCATGACAACAGCTGATCCAATCTCGAGACAGACGTTCAGTATGGAAGAAGTAGTTGACCAAGTAGCGCTTTTTTTCCTAGCGGGACATGAAACGAGCGCGTCTGCATTGGGCTGGACGCTCTATCTGTTGGCGATGCATCCTGATTGGCAAGAAAGGTTGGCGGTTGAGGCTGCAGCAGTTACATCTGACTTTTCTAGTGTTTCAAAATTGCGCCTTTGCCATGATGTATTTCGCGAAAGTTTGCGTTTATATCCGCCAGTACCGATGATGGTGCGTGAGACCAAATGTCCTGAAGAAATGCGCGGACGAATAGCCCCTAAAGGAGCGCAGGTCGTGCTGTCACCGTGGCACCTGCATCGGCATGAACGTCTATGGGACAATCCTGATGGGTTTGATCCGATGCGGTGGGGCACTGAAAATGGTAGACTATGCCAACGTGATGCCTATATCCCTTTTTCCGCCGGACCTCGCGTCTGTATAGGCGCGGGGTTCGCGATGGTCGAAGGGCCATTATTGTTATCGATGTTGTTATACCGATTTCGGTTTGAATTGACCGATCATGTTCCCGTACCAGTTGCCCACCTAACAGTGCGTGCAAGAGATGGTATATGGCTCAATGTTATAGAGCGGAATTGATGCGTTCGCTTTTTAGAGTATTTAATACGAACACCCGGATTGCCGACGCAAGGCCAACATTGACGCGCGCCTCATCAATCTCAATTACCAATCCGTTAATCGTTTGATTTCGCACTGTGGCAATGTCCCGAAATTCTTGCCAAAATTCTGGTTCCAGCGAAATGGAAGTACGATGTCCGCGCAGGGTGACGGAATGTTTGGCAGGGCGCTGACATGGAATAGTTATCATTCGTCCTCAAATTTCAACTGATCCAGCTGTTGTTTCGCAAGGCCTTGGCGGGCTGCTTCTGCCAGCCGCTCACCTTTGGTACGACCAAATTTACGAGCATTCATATCAGCTTCAGCTTTTTTAGCAGTTCTATCGCGGTCTTTTTTTGTTTTGTTAAGACTGATAACTTTTGTCATTTTGGGCCAATCATGTCCTCGGGTCGCACCACACGGTCGAAAGTTTCTTCATCAACAAATCCAAGTGCCACTGCTTCAGTTCTTAACGTTGTGCCATTCTTATGGGCGGTTTTGGCGACCTTTGTCGCGTTATCGTAGCCAATTTGGGGGGCCAGTGCTGTGACCAGCATCAAGGACTCCTTCATCAACTTGTCGATGCGTTCCTCATTGGCTTCAGTACCTGCAAGCATCCGTAGGGTGAAACTGTCAGCTGCATCACCTAGAAGTTGCATAGATTGTAATAGGTTGTACGACATCATAGGGTTGTAAACATTGAGTTCAAAGTGACCCTGCGATCCCGCAAATCCAATTGCGGCGTCATTACCAAGAATATGGGCACATACCTGTGTCATGGCTTCGGCCTGCGTTGGGTTTACTTTACCTGGCATAATAGAACTGCCTGGTTCGTTTTCCGGCAAAATTAACTCACCTAATCCAGATCGTGGGCCAGAGCCGAGGAATCTTAAGTCGTTGGCGATTTTATAGCAGGCCATAGCCACTGATTTGATTGCACCAGACATGAATACTATTGCATCATGGGCGGCCAACGCTTCAAATTTATTAGGGGCAGTGATGAAAGGCATTCCAACAATGTCGGCTACGTGTGCTGCGACGGTAGTGTCCCAGCCTTTGGTTGTGTTTAGGCCAGTGCCAACAGCTGTGCCCCCTTGTGCCAATTCGTAGATTCCGGGCATAGATAATCCGATTCGTATAATGCCGTTGCGAATTTGCTTGGCGTAGCCAGAAAATTCCTGCCCTAAGGTTAACGGTGTCGCATCTTGTGTATGGGTGCGCCCGATTTTGATTATATCTTTGAATTTTGTGGCTTTGGCTTCCAATTCATCGGCAAGCTTTTCTAAGCCAGGTAACATGACGTCTCGCGTGGTCATAGCGGCCGCGATGTGCATGGCGGTTGGGAAGGTGTCGTTGGACGACTGGCCCATGTTGCAGTGATCGTTTGGATGAACTGGGGTTTTAGAGCCTATTTTGCCTCCCAGGATTTCGATAGCACGGTTTGATATGACTTCGTTGGCGTTCATGTTGGATTGCGTTCCGGAGCCTGTCTGCCAGACCACCAAAGGGAAATGGCCGTCAAGTTTGCCATCTATAACTTCGCTAGCCGCAGCGATGATAGCGTCAGCCAAGGTTCCATCCAGTTTGCCGGACGCTTTGTTAGCCATCGCGCAAGCCTTTTTAATTACTCCTAACGCACGTATGATTGCTATGGGCTGCTTTTCCCAACCAATGGGGAAGTTGATCAAAGATCTTTGCGTTTGCGCGCCCCAATAGCGGTCACCTTGCACCTCGAGTGGTCCAAAGCTGTCAGTTTCAATACGAGTGTTGTTCATGAAAGGGTCCTCACGCAGGGGGAATATGGTTCTGTATGAAATGGAGTTCAGTTTAGTGGTGAAACTTGTGCCCCTCAATCGCGCTGTAAATATAAATTATTTTCGGAACTGATCCAACGACACGATGTCAGCATCTTTTTTGTGTACCTCTTGTTTTGGTTCGACCATTACATCCATTGGGGCTTCTGATGAGCTGCTGTTTTCTTCTTGGGCTTCAAACCGCAGACCAAATTCAACTGACGGGTCAACAAAAGTTTTAATTGCGTTATATGGCACGTACAGAGGTTCAAATTTGTCGCCAAAGCTTAGAGTGATTGAAAACCCTTGATTAGTGACTTTTAGGCTTTCGTACTGGTGTTGAATCACGATTGTCATTTCACCTGGGTAACGGTCTGACAGCCAGTCAGCAATTTCAACGTCTGGATGCATGGTGTCAAACGTGATAAAGAAATGGTGGTTTCCAGGGAGGCCTTTGGCGCAGACATCAGTCAAAACTTCAAGGATCAGCCCACGCATAGCCTTGTGCATCAAGTTGCCGTAATCGATTGATTGGTTTGTTATGGACACGGGGACAGCTCCGAATTAGAAATTTTAAACATTATACGGTGTTCTGGCCTGGATAAAAGGGTGGATTAGGTAAATGGCACTGTGGCTAGGCCACTAACGGCCATTACAACCAGAGTTTTGGTTACCCCCCATTTACGCCACAATAGAAGTGCTGCAGCAAAAAGCGTGAGCAAAGCGGCGGAGGTATTGAACGATGACCAGACAGGTGCGATTATAGAAAATGGACCAGTTGTTGTACCTACATCAGTAAACATTATGTGGGCGACAAACCAGAGCGATAGGTTGGCAATGACACCGAGAACGGCTGCAGTGATCGTAGCCAACCCAGCCCGGATGCGAGGGTAACTATCCAGCCAATCTATTAATGGGGCGCCCGCAAATATCCAGATGAAACAGGGTACAAAGGTTACCCATACTGTCATTAACCCGGCAAGTAAACTTACTGTCCAGCCACCCTGTGCGGTGCCTGCCAGCATGCTGACAAACGCGGTGACCAAGATAAGCGGTCCGGGTGTAGTTTCTGCCAGACCTAGAGCGTCAACCATTTGTGACGTAGTAAGCCAGTCGTAATCGGTTACTACCGTTTGTGTCATATAGGCTAGTACAGCGTAAGCACCGCCAAACGTCACCAGCGCGAGTTTTGAGAAAAATAGACCAATTTTCAGAAGAAATGTTGCGCCTGTGATCCAAGCCAGAATAAGTGGTGTCACCCATAGGATTCCACCTACCACAGTTGGTGTTATGGACTGTCGCCAAGGCAGTATGGATTTGACCGAAGAATGATCATTGCAAGCCCATGCACCATAAGCCGCTGCTAGCATGATCACTGCAGGAAATGGCATGTTAAATAGGAACAGCGCCATAAACGCGAGGGCGGCAACGATGTGGTAGTCCGTACGCTGCAAAATTCGACTGACAAGTTTCATGATTGCTTGCACGACAATGATAATGACCGTAGCTTTGATGCCCAAGAACGCAGCTTGCACTAGCGGCAAAGCACCGAAAGTGGCGTATGTGAAAGCTAGCACGCCTATTATCAGTGTACCAGGAAGGATAAACAATCCGCCAGCAATTAGACCACCGGGAAGCCCATTTAATTTCCAACCTGCGTAGGTAGCTAGTTGCATAGCTTCTGGACCTGGCAACATCATACAAAATGACAACGCCTTCAGAAAATCCGCTTGGCTTAATAGTGGTCGATCATCGACTAGTTCTTTTTGCATAAGGGCGATTTGGGCGGCTGGCCCACCAAAGGATAGGCAGCCGATGCGGCCGAAAATCCAGACCATTTCTTGATTGGTCATGATACGTTCGGCAGGCTTGAGTGAGTTTCTGCCGTAATATCACTGTCCCAGCCGTATAGCTCTTTATAAAACTGAATAGCAAAATTCCTTAGATTACAGAAAAAATGGGGCAAATGCGTAAGTTCAACAAAAAAATCTAACATTTAAACTATCTGTACACTATTTTTGCTAGCAGTTTCAACGGCTTGAATAATAACACTCTCACTATCAATCGCGGTGGTGCGTAAATCAGATAGGTCGAGCATCTTAATAAATGTGCAAAAGTAGCTTTGGTCGGGGAATGTTGCATTGTTAATATTGAGCTGAGCAGCGCTGTAGTGATCCGCAACCTCCATTACCCATTTTAAACCGATGAAAGTAAATTCAGGGCACGTGTCAATAAAACGGTAGACTAGCAAAGGGCAGGCGTTGTGGTCAATCTTGAGGCGGTGACTGTAGGCTTGTTATCGGTAAGGCGCTAAAAGAAATGTGAAAAGTGTTAGGCGTTTCACGCGCGCCATTAATGCCACCTGCAAAGTATTTCGTATCAACGCCGAGCCTAGATAGGTGTAGGATTGAACATTGCTTTGAATTGATGCTCCACACGTAGGTCATGATGCAAAATAAGCAATCAAACTGTCAAGATGATTGTGAGGATGGCGTAATGAACGCAGGATTTGAAACGAATTTAAAGTAAGATAAGGATCTATTGAGATATTGATAAATATGAGAAAGCCAGAAATTTTGTTTAAATTGAACAATTTCTTGCATGTAATTTTGTCAGGGGCACCCGCAGTAAATGCTTCTTTTTGGTGAACACGCGAACATTTGGGCTTGTTTTCAAGTGATCAAGCTTCGTGGAAGTGTTCGCGGTCACGCACACAAATTTCTATTGAGTCCTGTGGAAAGAGTTCAAGTCGTGACCTGAAGGGCTTCGAGACCATGGAAGTGATAGGTGTTCCCGTAGTGCGCGGATGCGGATAGGGCCAAATTGGGGCAGCGTTCGAACAAAACTTGCAATGCGACCCGTAATTCTAGTCGAGCAAGTGGCGCGCCAACACAAAAATGAATACCCCCACCAAAAGCCACATTTACTGGACCTTTGCGGTTGGGATTGAATGTGTTTGGATCGGGGTAGGCGATTGAGTCGCGGTTTGCAGCCCCTAAAAGACATTTCACTGTGTCGCCGCGTTTGAACGCATGACCAAAGACCTCACAGTCCTCTATGATATATCGGTCAAACATGTGTAGAGGCGGGTTAAACCTTAGGGCTTCCTCAATTATTAGCGCATTATTTATTTTATCATGCGTTGGACAAATATTATGGTCCAACAGAGTTTTGACTGTGTTGCCCAAAGTGTGCACCGTCGCCTCGTGGCCAGCATTTAGCAGCAGAATGCAAGTTGTGATTAATTCGTCTGTTGTCAGCTTTTCACCACCTTCTTCGGCGCTAATTAAGTGCGATAATAGATCATCGTTAGGAAATTTGCGTTTTTCGTTGACGTATCCGCGCAGAAAAGCCACAAAGTTTTCTGTTGCTGCTACAGCTTTGTCCTCAGCTGCGCGGGTTCGACCGTTGATGTACATCGCAACCATGGCATTGGACCAAGCAAGCAAATCATCAGAGCGGGCCTCAGGCACCCCTAGAAGGCGGGCAATGATAATCACTGGGACGGTGCGAGCGTATGCGTCAAGCAGATCAAATTCAGCACTTGGAAATTTGTCAATCAATTGGTGACATAGCACTGTTATCTCGGGCTCAAGTTCAGCAATACGGCGCGATGTAAAGGCACGCAAAACAAGGCCTCGCAGCCTGGTGTGACGGGGCGGATTTAGCTCCAACATGGAATGGGATTCAACCGCGTAAAATGGCGCGACATGAGCTGGAATATTAGGTGCAAATTCTACAGGAATTTCGCGTCCCATGCGTTTGTCTTTCAGGCAAGCTGATACTGCCGCGTGAGACACAGCACAAATTGAACTGTAGTTAGACCAATAAAAGAAATCTCCGGTCGCGCGGGCAAGATCATAGAACGGATAAGGGTTTTGTACGAAGGCCGGTTCGGTAGGTGATTGTGTCAGGTTTTGCATTGCAGTGTCATGCCAGCCAAAAATGTTGTTTGCAAGGACGCTACAGCTCTGGTCATTAGACTCCTTGGTTTCTAGTCTCATCCACATGTTGAACGCTCTACATACGCACATAATTGCAGTCGTCACCTTTCTGTTTGCAGTGGTTGCGCTGTCGGCAGGGGGGGGCTGGTTTGGTTATATGTCTGCGCTTGATCAACTGGAACTACGTGGTCGGTCCGATCTGGCATTGGCTGCTGATCGGCTCACTGGCGAATTGCTCCGTTATCGTGAATTGGCTGTTTTAATGGCAGATCATCCAACAGTTGCGGCCACTGTAGATGGCGACGGAACTGGCGTAGCGGAATTGCTACGTGTAACAGCTGATAAAACGGGGAGTCTGGATATTTTGGTGGTGTCTGTTGCTGGGCTCGAACTCGCGTCCGCATCAGGCAATGGCGCTGAGAACCATGCGCATCAACCATATTTTACACGTGCTATGGATGGCGCGCTTGGAGTATTTCACCTTGTGCAGCGCCGCTATGGCCAGCGCACTTTCTTATTTGCATCGCCACTGTTTTCAGACGCTGGGCCAGTTATTGGAGCAGTTATAGTGGTGGTTGATGTTGATGCGGTAGAGGCCGTCTGGCGCGGTGCGCGACCAACAGTTTTTTTTACTGATGAGCTAGGGGTGACGTTTATCTCCAACCGGTCTGAAATGGTTTTCATGGCTCGTGAGGTTGGCCTCACAAATCGCAGTGCGACGGCCGAGTATGCACCTGATTTGCTACGACCATTTATGACCCATTCAATTAAAGATCGTGGTGGTCTTGCGATTTGGACTGTTCAGGGGCAGCGATACGTTCCCGACGAGGCGTTGCATTTGTCACTGCCGCTGCCTGTAATCCAGATGACAGGTGAGGCGTTGTTAGACGTTGCGCCTGCACAGCTTTTGGCTCGATTGCAGGCTGGGGTGGTAGCCGCGATATGTTTGGCATTTGGCGCAATGCTGTTTTTGGCCACTGAACGCCGTCGCACTTTGGCTGATGCCAACGCCAAGCTTGAAGGTGCTGTTCAAACCCGTACTGCAGAATTGTCTCACGCCAACGCTGAGTTGCGCCATGAAGTGAGTGAGCGTACAGCAACTGAAGCACAGTTAAAAAAGGTTCAAAGTGATCTCGTTCAAGCTGGGAAACTATCTGCACTCGGACAAATGTCCGCAGGAATTAGTCATGAATTAAACCAACCTTTGATGGCCATTCGTAGCTATGCCGAAAATGCTGAAAGCTATCTGAAACGTGGGAATATTGACATTGTGGGCCAAAACCTCGGCCGTATCGCGGACTTGTCGCGCCGCATGGGACGCATTATTCGCAATCTTCGGAGCTTTGCAAAACAAGAAAGTGAGGGTCTGACTGATGTGGACCTGCGTTTGGTTATGGTAGCGGTGTTGGAAATGACGCAGGCGCGGGCGAAATCTAGCTGCGTTCAAATCGCATGGACCGCCTCTGAAACGCCGTTGATTGTACGTGGTGGAGAAGTGCGTTTGCAACAGGTTGTGCTTAATCTTATGACCAATGCAATGGATGCGATGGAAGGCCAAAGTGACGTGCAGCGCATTGAAATAGATATAGAAAAAGTTGATGCCCGTGTTAATATTTGCGTGCGTGATACTGGACCCGGCCTTGATGAACCTGACCGTATTTTTGATCCGTTCTACACTACAAAGCAGGTCAATCAGGGTGTGGCTAATAACGATGGAGTTGGCCAAAACGGAATGGGATTGGGGTTGTCAATTTCCTATGGATTGGTGCAAAGCTTTGGTGGCATAATCCGTGGCCGCAATCACCCTAGCGGTGGTGCGATTTTCACAGTCAGCTTGGATGCATCCTTACCCCGCGAGGCCCCGTCATGAGTACCCATGTTTTAATAGTTGATGACGAACGTGATGTACGAGAGGCGTTGGGACAAACAGTTGAATTGGCTGATTTGGTACCAGTGCGCGTTGGGTCTTTCGTCGAAGCCAAGGATCATATTTCGCAAAGTTTTGATGGAGTAATTGTTACGGACATCCGGATGCCGGGGCGGGATGGCTTCTATCTACTTGACCATGTGCGAAAGGTTGATCCAGACTTACCAGTTATTTTGCTCACAGGTGAGGGTGATATACCGATGGCTGTTAAAGCGATGTCTGATGGGGCTTTTGCGTTCTTGGAAAAACCTTGTGGTGCCAGAGAGTTGTTAGCCGTTGTTGCCAAAGCACTTCAAGCGCGTACGTTGGTTATCGAAAACCGCCGCCTCAAGCTTGAATTGGATCATGGCGATGCGGCCGCGCGAATGTTGGTTGGTGTATCTTCTATGTCGGATGCATTGCGGGGACGGGTTCGCGCAGTAGCCCGCACCAACGCTGAGGTCTTGATTACAGGCGAACCAGGGACCGGAACGCCGAAAATTGCGGAAGTGATCCATTTGTTGTCAGGCGCCGCAAGCCGTCCATTTGTTAAACGCCCTGCTGCTCAATTGTCGGCGATCGACCTAGCGGGGGCGTTGAATGAGGCGGCGTCTGGCACACTTTATCTAGATGAGGTCACAGCTTTAGCGCCAGCCGTGCAATTTGCACTTTTAGAGACATTGGAGACAGGTGGGACAGTGCGGGTTTTATCTGGTACATCGCGTGATATTGTTGAAGAGGTGGCACAGGGGCGGTTTAGCACAGATTTGTTTTACCGTCTTGATTTGATGCGTGTGCATGTGCCAGCGTTGAGGGAACGCCCTGAAGATATTCCGGCACTTTTTCGACACTACGTAGCTCAAGCCTGTGAGCAAGCAAATCTGGTAGAACCGCAAATCACACAAGATGTCATTGCAGCGCTGATGGCACAGGACTGGCCAGGTAATGCACGTGGACTGATGAACACAGCAATGCGATTTGCTTTGCGGATCTCGGGAGGCTTTGGCGAGGACGGGTTGATATTTGGCCAAGATAACCAGCAAAGCATTGATTTGGGTTTAGTGGAACAATTAGCGCAGGTGGAACGATCCTTGTTGATCGAAGCCTTGCAGCGCTGTGAGGGTCGATCTGGCGAAGCCGCTGAATCTCTGAAACTGGCGCGCAAAACATTTTATGATAAGCTTACTCGCCATGGCATCAAACCCGAAGCCTTTCGAGGCTAACTGTGCGGATTTTCACACAGTTAGCGGTAACTTGCGTGTGATAGTTCGCGTTGGGCCCTACCACGGGATAACTTTAATGAAATTTTTTATTTTAAAATCAATATCTTGACGAACTTACAAATCATGGCTTCCCCTTGTTTGAAATTTATCCTTTGATCGAACTGTGGTCGGCCCGGGAGGGGTCGGACTAATTAAAATTTCTTAGGAGGAAACACATGAAGTTTCTCATGAACGCAGTATCCATCGCTGCTTTGACAGTGTCCGCTGGTGCGGCATTCGCAGATGGTCATGAAGGTTGCGACGGTAGCGAGATAGTCGTCAAATTCAGCCATGTGACAAACACTGACCGTCACCCAAAAGGCATTGCGGCAACGCTGCTGCAAGAACGTGTGAACGCCGAAATGAATGGTGTGATGTGCATGGAAGTATTCCCACAGTCGTCGCTGTATAACGATGACCAAGTTCTTGAGGCGATGCTTCAGGGCGACGTTCAGTTGGCCGCTCCTTCATTGTCAAAGTTCGAAGCATTCACTCGCCAGTTCCGCATTTTCGATTTGCCGTTTATGTTCACCAATATTGACGCTGTAGATCAATTCCAAGCTTCTGAAACAGGGCAGGACATGTTGAATTCCATGCAGCGTCGTGGCCTTCAGGGTCTGTCGTATTGGCACAATGGTATGAAGCAAATGTCGGCCAACGTTACACTTGCTTTGCCAACAGACGCAGATGGTCTGAAATTCCGTGTTCAGGCGTCTGATGTTTTGGTTGCACAAATGGAAGCTATGGGCGCATCTCCGCAGCCAATGGCATTTTCTGAAGTTTATGGCGCTTTGCAAACAGGTGTTGTTGACGGTCAAGAAAACACATGGTCCAATGTTTGGGGTCAGAAGTTCTTTGAAGTTCAGGATGGTACGACAGAAACCAACCACGGCATTATCGACTATCTTGTTGTAACTTCGGTCGATTTTCTTGACTCGTTGGACGCCGATGTGCGTGTTCAGTTCATGACCATTCTGGATGAGGTTACATTAACCCGTAACGCAGAAGCCTTTGCTGTAAATGAGACAGCTAAGCAGTCTATTATCGACGCAGGTGGCACCGTTCTTCAGCTGACACCTGAGCAACGCGCAGTTTGGGTTGATACGATGAAACCCGTCTGGGGTCAGTTTGTTGACGATGTAGGTCAAGATAATATTGACGCAGCACAGGCGATCAACGCCGCATTGTAAACGATTATTTTGATTGAAAAAAAATCAGATCGGCCATAGCATATGGCCGGTCTGAATTTGTCGTGCAGGGGAACGAGAATGTCTGGTGTCTATAATCCGAAAAGTCGTGCGGGCGCGATTTTTCACACGCTTGAGGAAAGCATTATTGCAGTGTTGCTTGGGCTTATGACAGTTGTCACGTTCATCAACGTCGTAATGCGCTATGGATTTAACAGTCAATTGATTTGGGGGCTTGAGCTTACCCTCGTCCTGTTTGCGTGGTTAGTATTGTTTGGTATTTCTTACGGCTTCAAAGTGGTTAGTCATCTCGGGGTGGATGCGGTTTTGAATTTGGTTGGTTCTAAATCCCGTAAACGTATGGGGATTATGGCGGCAACTATTTGCATAATATATGCCTTGCTGTTGTTAAAAGGTGGATGGGACTACTGGGCGCCATTCGCCGGACTTGATGCCACCACAGGAAGGGTCATTCCTGGTATTATTAGGGCCGAAGATGGTGCTGGTTTCTTTGGGTTTACTTTTGGTGGAATTTTTGAAGATTCCCGTGACCAAGGGTGGTACGAAACAGAACAACTGCCGATCCCATTTGGTCAAACGTGGTTAGAAAATACATTTAATGCAGGTGAATCTTATGAAAAGATGCCTCGCTTTGTGCCATACATGATCGTTCCGTTCGCAATGGCACTGATGTTGTATCGTTTGGTGCAGTCACTGGTGCGTATTCTGCTTGGTGAAATTGATACAATTATAGTCAGCCACGAGGCTGAAGACGCTGTTGAAGACGCGGGTAAATCCCTGAGCGAGGACACATAAAATGGATGTCGCAATTCTATTTGGGATGGTAATTGCCCTTCTGGCCATCGGTGTGCCGATTGCGGTTTCACTTGGCCTGTCATCGACGTTATTTTTGTTGGTTTTGTCAGACAGCTCTTTGGCATCGGTGGCGCAATCAATGTATCAGGCTATGGCTGGGCATTATACGCTACTTGCAATCCCTTTTTTCATTCTAGCTTCATCTTTTATGTCGACAGGTGGAGTGGCAAGACGGATTATTGATTTTGCAATTTCTGTGATTGGGCACGTTCGAGGAGGTTTAGCGATTGCAGGGGTTTTGGCCTGTATGTTGTTTGCGGCTTTGTCTGGATCTTCGCCAGCAACAGTAGTGGCAGTTGGGTCTATCGTAATTGCGGGCATGGTTAAATCTGGCTACTCTAAAGATTTTGCAGCGGGTGTGATTTGTAACGCAGGTACGCTTGGTATTTTAATTCCACCTTCAATAGTAATGGTTGTTTACGCATCCGCGACGGATGTATCCGTGGGAAGGATGTTTCTTGCAGGTGTGATCCCCGGCCTCTTGGCGGGAGCAATGTTGATGGTAACAATTTATGTGATCGCGCGCATTAAAAACTTACCCAAAGGCGAATGGCAGGGGTGGGAACAAGTTTTTTCATCAATTCTAGACGCGTCATGGGGATTATTCCTGATGGTTGTTATATTGGGCGGCATCTATGGTGGCGTCTTCACACCCACTGAAGCCGCTGCAATCGCATCAATCTACGCCTTTATAGTTTCAATCTTTATTTACCGTGACATGGGGCCCCTAAAAGGAAGATCTTGGTTACCCGAAGGGGAAGCAGACCTTGGTTTGTTAGGCTTGCGCGTTTGGGGTTTCACCCTTGTAACCCTTATTCTTTACTCTGTCGGTTGTTTCATGATGAAACAGCCGATGTGGATCGCCTTAGTGGCCGCAGGTGCTTTCTTTGTTGTGGCTTTTGTACTTGCGCTGCTGATGTCCAAAGCGGTGCCTGCAGGAAAAGGATTGCATTTGGCCACCGTGGCTGTCGCGATCTTTGGGGTGATGCCTACTTTATATTTAATAGTCCTGATTTTTGCTAGTGATGCTACGATACTGTTCGCTATCATCAAGATTTTAGGTACGATTTTTATTGTTTTACTGCCACCTGCAGTTTTTACATTTTCATTGGTGCGTGGTGCGCAGCGTTTGACGATTGCTGGCGGTGGGTTTGGGCAGTCGATGATGGTGGGCGGTAAAAACCTTGTGCGGGCGAACGTTGAAAATGTGATCTTTGCGGTCCCAGCTTTCTTTCATCGTGACACCAAAACGACCCTGCTTGAGGCGGGCAAGCTTACAATTATGTTGATGTTTATCATTGCTAACGCACTGATCTTGAAACATGTTCTTACAGACGAACAGATTCCACAGCATATCACTGAGGTTATGTTGGCTGCGGGTCTGGGGCCGATTACGTTCCTGATTATAGTCAACATCATTTTGCTGATCGGTGGTCAGTTCATGGAACCTTCTGGTTTAATTGTGATAGTTGCTCCATTGGTATTTCCGATAGCAATCACACTTGGCATTGATCCTATTCACCTTGGCATTATAATGGTTGTTAACATGGAGATAGGTATGATCACGCCGCCTGTAGGTTTGAACCTGTTCGTTACATCTGGTGTCGCTAATATGTCGATGATGCGGGTCGTTCGCGCGGCGTTGCCGTTTTTGGTTGTATTGTTCGTATTCCTGATCTTAATCACTTATATTCCTTGGCTATCGACTGTGCTGCCTACCGCTTATATGGGCCCGGAAATCATAACGAATTAGGATATCAAAAGGCTTTTCATTGCTTATTTTGATATGAAAAATTAAAACGCCACGTTCACGTATAGTTGTGTCGCGTTTTAGTTTTTTTTTGGACCGACTATTGGCCACTATAATGTTGAAGCTTAGACGCTTTGTTCGAGAGCCGTGATGATAGGTGAAAAGTTTATAGCCTTGAGGGACGCTCCTCCAACCAATGCGCCGTCGACGTTTGGCAGAGCAAATATTTCACCAGCATTGTTGGACTTGACAGAGCCACCATAAAGCAGGCGCATTGCATTTCCGGACGGGCCAAAGCGTGTTACAAGGTAAGCCCGAAGGGCGGCGTGAACGGCTGCAATTTCTTTGGGGGTAGGTGTCAATCCAGTACCGATGGCCCAGATGGGTTCATAAGCGATGGTTGTAGTTTCTCCCGAGGCCCCATCAGGGATGGAGTGATCCATTTGTGTACGCAAAACATTAAGAGTTTCATCTTTGTGGTATTGGGCCTCGGTTTCACCGATGCACAAAATAACATGCAGTCCTGCATCCCATCCAGCCTTTGTTTTGGCGGAAATTAGTACGTCGTTTTCGCTGTGATCTATACGTCGTTCGGAATGCCCCGTGATGACGTATCTGGCTCCTGTGTCGGCGATCATCACCGCTGAAATATCACCTGTGTTGGCGCCGGAGGTATTAGTATGACAGTCTTGGCCGCCGATACTTAAACCCACATTTACCATTTGGCTTAGGAGAGTTGCGGGAACACAAATTACGACATCAACTTCTCTAGCGGCATGAGCTATTGCGAGTGTCTCTAGTTCTGGAATATCAGCCTTTGTACCGTTCATTTTCCAATTGCCTGCGATCAGTTTGCGCATCTCACTCTCCCCATTTGTTTCATCATGATGTAGCAAGCACTGAGTATAAGCGAAAGGGTCGGTGATGATCTTGTGGATTGATGAGCAAAAATGGTTAGAAACTAAAAATTGATCGTTGAATCGGTCCACTGTAAGGCCCTTGGCGGAGATCGGACATAAATGAGTTTGGTTGGCAGTTAACAGGTCGACCTACATGCAAATTTTGATAGGCTTTCAATGCAGGGGTTGAGGTTGAGGTGTCAGATTTGTCTGCTTATGAACTATATTAATGGGCAAAATTATAGCATTGTGGTAGTCAAAAGCTACAATTCCCTAGCACCTTTACTTTCTGATTATAAACTGGAACCCTTTTTTAATAGAATAGCTAAAGAAGTTGCTTGTTTTGGTACTTATCTTGTCCTGCCAACGGTACTTTTTCTAAGCAAATATTCATAACGTCCTGCCGGGGTTGTGGCCAAATATTTTGGTTTGGTGACGCGTACAAATTTTTGATTACGTACCATTACTAGCCATGGGTATCATACTGGAATTAAAAGTGTGCATGCATGAGGTTCGGGTGGTGAAGTTCCGCCATGTTGTTGGTCGAGGCGTTAAAAGTATGACTATATAATTGTTTTAAGATCTAGATGGATATCCCATTGTCTCACCTATCGGCTTTTGTAAGGTAAGCTAAGATTTTGATTATTTATAAAAACGGTTTGATAAAAATTACCTACATTTGTATGACACTATACGACAACCCTTTTGCGTAGCTGAAAATAAATAATGTTTTTGACGCCCTAAATTGTGCTTGGACTCAAGATGTCGGTGCTTTGACGGTTAAAGTAGCTTCACTGTTGCCAACTTTGGTGTAGTTTGAGCTTTCTCATATTCAGCTTTGAGGCCATTGGTTGATTTGTTTGGAGTAGAAAAAATTGTGTGGATCGACTGGTACGTAACGATCGCTTCTAAGGCATGACGTTGTTGTAATAAACTGTCTTAGAACATACGGGCATTAGCTTTGGCCTAGTTTGATGACGTCTCAAAAGGCTGCGGATCGGTAAAATTTTTTGTATGATCCTGCATGAGATATTGTTGAATTTGCGCGGCTTAATGTTGCATCTGCCGCCAGGCTGTTAACTAACAATTTCAAATTTTGGGTAGTTGGCAGTTTGGATTTCAGGTGATATTACGAGCGGATAGCTATAACTGAGACTTCATCTAGAACATTTAGCGTATTAATTTACAGGTATTTTATAACATTGATTCAATTTAGTCTTGGGCTGATAAGTATGAACCATACTGGAGCATTTCATAGAGTTAGCCCATACATATTTTAATTTTTATATAGTAGAATAAACGGAATGCACGTTTAAAAATTGGTTTTATCGTAGACTAGATAAATATTTCTGCCTTTTACAGTTTTTCAAATAGCCGCAATTAACAATTAATTAATTTTAAATTAAACTTTTAAGCGGTGACTTTCAGGTAGTAATTGTCTCATTAAACTTTATGGACTCGCCGCAACCACAAGACTCTGAAACATTGGGATTGCGGAATTTAAAGCCAGCTTCGAGTAGAGACACTTCGTAATCAATTTCCGTACCAAATAAAAACATTTGCGCCATCGGCGCAATCATTACACGCGCTCCATTTTGTTCTACGATTTCATCTAGTGGATCAACGTCAGCGACGTAATCCATGGTATATTCCATGCCGGCACAGCCGCCTTTCTTGACACCAATGCGCAACCCTTGGTTGCCCTCTTTGGCCATTAGTTTTGCAATTTGAATTGCAGCTTTGTCTGTGATGGATACAGCTTGTTTGCCTGGGATACTGAACATTAGGAGGTCTCCTTTGGTTAAGATTTAAGGTGCTGGTGCCACAATCTCAAGGGGGGAAGGTGGTCGAGTGTGACTTGCACTTCAAAGACGACTAGTTTGTCTTAGCCTGATGGTGTGATTGTACCGATGATGACGTATTAGTGGGTGCGCTAATCAAGCGTCATTGCGCTCTAATGCAGAGCTAATTAGAATTCGATCAGTTACCTCAGGGCAATTGGTAATTTGGTAAACTAAAATAATTGTTGGCTCTTGATTAGTTAGTCATATCTGGTGGTTATCATCTCGTCAGTCATTATATATTTATATTGCTTTTAGTTGCATCAGCAGAGAGATGCTATGTTTGACTGCTGTAGGTGTGGCGAAGAATTTTATAATAAGTGCAATAGCAAAAATTAAACTTAAGAGCATACCTTATGCTCTTAAGTCCAAAAGTGTCGGAGCATAGTGGAATAGTTTTCAATGTTTTTAACATGAATAGGTTGGTCGGTTAAATGATTTGAAAAAGTTTTGAAACCCATCGTAAATTTTGATAAAATCTTTAATCAGATGCTTAACTGGTAGGAGGATTAGTCTCAGAGTGGCGGTTTTAACTGTGGTGTCTTGGATTGTATTTGAGAATATTTGTAATTGAATGGTGATCACGCACAAGTCGTTGTTAGTATTTTAACATTATGTTCGTTTTTAGCTCAAAATTAATAAAAAAATATGGCTGTTAAAGCGGCTATCATGAAAGAAATCGCGCATATCCATCAATATTTATTTACTTGAGAAATCATTTTTTATGCTGTCGTCAACAGATTTTAAGCCTTCATTTTTAAAAGTAAAAATGAGAAAAAATCATTTTACCATTTTCTTAATAGTCGCACAAAATAATGCAGACCCCAAGGCAGTTGAGTTGTTTGGGAATTTAAATTTTCAAATGTTGCCATGACTGAGGCTTAATATTTTGGTACTGTCTTCGGCACACAGTAACAGGCCAGATGAAGCGGGTATTTAACGATGTTGAAACAGCTTGATCTTGGTTGGTTTGATCGAGAAAATTACATTAAACACAATTATTTGTTATTATTATTATCGATACTTAAAGCGAAAAATAATGCTTTACTATCGAATAAGAAAATATAGCGAATTTCTCTACATAAACCCAAGCTCAAGGCGAGCTTCATCAGACATCATGTCCATGCCCCATTGCGGTTCCCAAACTAGTTCAACATCGACAGTCTTCACACCTGCCAATGGTTCAATTGCGTCTGCTACCCAACCTGGCATTTCGCCTGCAACAGGACAACCAGGTGCTGTCAGGGACATTAGAACTTTAACTTCATTTTCATCATTAATATCTATTGTATATATTAGTCCAAGATCTTGAATATTAACGGGAATCTCAGGATCATAGACTGTACGGCACGCCTCAAGCACATTGTCATAAAGTGGATGATCAGTGGTGGAAGGCTTGATCAGTGGTGTGCCTTCCATTGGAGTCGTTGCGTCGGACATGTTAGTAATCCTTATAATACCTGACAATTCATATAGGGATTACCAATAGCGGCGTAAAGGGCTTACAAAGCCGTAAGCCAACACATTTTGTTTTCAGGCTTACACCCACATTGCAAAATTTCTACTAAATTAATCAAAGTTTTTTTCGTGTTGCCTTAAGTGGGGTGGGACGTACCTGGTCTTCAATGTGATTAAATAGCTGGCCAGCGAGGTTCTTCTTGCTCGCGTTTTCGATGCCTTCAAAGCCAGGTGATGAATTGACTTCAAGGATTTTGGGGCCGTCGTTGGATCGCAACAAGTCAACTCCTGCCAGCCCAAGGTTAAACGCTTTGGCGGACTTCACCGCCATGCGGCGTTCTTCGGATGATATTTTACAGCTTTCAGCTGTGCCGCCGCGGTGCAGGTTGGAACGGAAATCATCACCCGCTGATTTGCGACGCATAGACGCCACTACTTTACCAGCCACTACGAAGCATCGGATGTCTTCACCGCTGGCCTCTTTGACGAAATCCTGAACTAAGAAATTTGCCTTCAACCCACGAAACGCATCGATCACTGACTCAGCTGCTTTTTTTGTTTCGGCGAGAACAACACCTTTACCTTGTGTCGATTCAAGCAGTTTAACGATCAAAGGTGCTGTTCCAACCAGCCCGATTAAGTTGGAAGTGTCTTTAGGCGATGCAGCAAACGCTGTTGTTGGCATCCCGATCTTGTGGCCCGCGAGAACTTGGTGTGCATGCAGTTTGTCGCGGCTGGCGGTTATGCCTGCCGATCCGTTAACGCAATAGACGCCCAGGGTTTCGAACTGGCGCAGTACGGCGGTGCCATAAGATGTGACCGTCGAGCCGATGCGCGGTATAATTGCGTCATAGCGAGGCAGGCGTTTGCCATCATAGTGAATTTCCGGCGCCAACGCGTTAATAGCCATGTAGCAACGTGTTGTATCGATAATTTCAACTGTGTGGCCACGTTCTTCACCTTCGTGGACAATTCGTTTGGTGGAATAGCTGTTGGGTTCGCGTGACAATACGCAGATGCGCAATGCGCGATTTGGAGTAACTGATTTGATGCGTTTGGCGGAATAAACATCAAATGACCGTTCGGGCAGCAAAAACCGGTCAGTTGGCATGACGATCACGTCATCGCTTAACGCTTGGCGGCCTAGCAACATGCGGCTGGACATAC
>JBLILC010000020.1:0-31984 GCA_047635635.1 Octadecabacter sp.
CTTCAATGTTGGGCCGCTAGAAAAGGCCGTTTGCGCGGTACTGGAAGATTATGAAGGCGATGTTGCGTTAATGTCGTTCAACCCCCATTCTGTAGCCGCATGCCAGACCTACGCACCTAACATTCCGCGTGGCATCACCACTTGCCCCTATCCCGCCAAAGACTGGCCAACTGTCCCTGAAACTGTTCGTGTAGCCCAAGCAGCGATCCCCGACTTTGATCGTGTTGGTGCCTGCTTTATCAGCCATCAACAAGATGATCTCACTTCACCCCATGTTACCAACCTTAAATTGCGTGGGGTACCCATCTTTTGTTGGACGGTCCGAAGCGCTGCGATGGAAACACACGCCCGAAAAATTGCCGATAACGTCACATTTGAAGGCTACCGCGCTTGACCCTGCGCTCTTAGACGCCACTTGTAGTTTATGGATGGTAGCACAATTGAAATCACAACGCACAGCACACTGAGTGGGATTAATCCGGCAGAATGGGACATGTGTGCCTGCCCCGAAGCGCGTTCCGGTCGCGCCATTGACCCATTCACCACCTATCGTTTTCTAAAGGCGCTTGAAGACAGCGGCAGCGTTGGTGCAGGCAGCGGCTGGAATCCACATTATTTGACCGCACATCAGGGTGGTCAGCTGATCGCCTGTGCCCCACTTTATGGGAAAAACCATTCGCAAGGCGAATACATGTTCGATCACAATTTTGCCCAAGCGTTTGAGCGTTCAGGTAAACGTTATTATCCAAAATTACAGATCGCTGTGCCGTTCACCCCTGCCACCGGGCGGCGATTTTTGACCCGCACAGGGTTTGAAGTTGAAGGTATGTCGGCTTTGGTTCAAGGTACGGTTCAGATCGCATCCAACAACGGCCTTTCTTCAATTCACGCAACGTTTTGCACTGAGGCCGAGGCGATTGCTGGCGCAGAAATGGGCCTGTTACCCCGCACATCCCAGCAATACCACTGGTCTAATAAAGGTTATGCGAATTGGGACGGTTTTCTCGCAGCGCTCTCAAGCCGGAAACGCAAGACACTCCGCAAAGAACGTTTGACCGCGCAGGGATTTGGTGGGGAGATTATCCAGCTAACTGGCGATCAGATTGAACCGCAGCACTGGGATGCATTTTGGGAATTTTACCAAGACACGGGCGCGCGCAAGTGGGGGCAACCCTATCTAACGCGGAAATTCTTTGATATTGTACAAGAACGCCTGCGTGACGACATCCTACTGGTTTTTGCGATGCGTGATGGTGTCCCCGTTGCGGGTGCATTAAATGTTATTGGGCGCGACACGCTTTATGGCCGCTACTGGGGTTGTGCAGAAAATCATCCCTGTCTACATTTTGAAATCTGCTACTATCAGGCCATGGACTACGCGATTGCTCACGGCATGCAACGGGTCGAAGCTGGGGCGCAGGGTGAACACAAACTTGCCCGTGGCTACCTTCCAGTCACAACACATTCGTTGCACTGGTTTAGTGATGCCGGTTTTCGCAATGCCGTCTCTGATTATCTGGACGCCGAACGCGTTGCCGTGGATGATGAAATCGAAATTCTGACGTCTTATGGGCCGTTCAAGAAAATCAAAGTGGAGGAACAAGAATGAGCACTGAACTGGATCAAGCAGGCCGCGACACCATGATCACTGCGGGTTGGGATGTCAGCAACACAACCGCGCAAAAGACCTTTACATTCAAAAATTTTGTTGAGGCATTCGGCTGGATGACATCGGTCGCTATTGTCGCCGAAAAAATGGACCACCATCCTGAATGGTCCAACGTGTATAAAACTGTGAACGTTACTTTAACGACCCACGACACTGGTGGTCTATCAAATCTGGACTTAAAACTCGCTAAAAAAATGGATGCGCTGGCAGAATAAATCTGCCAGCGCAATTAATTACATGTCTTCCAAAAGGCCTTCGCCAGAAGATACTTCGCACAAGCCAGGGTTTTCTTCTTCGTTCAACACTTTAACTTCACCATCTATTACCAGCATTGCGTAACGTTTGGATCGATCAATCAAGCCCGCAGGTAACGCTGAAAATTCCATGCCTATTGCCTTGGTAAAGGTCGATTCAGGATCGCCTACCATGGTAATGCCAGCCTCGGTTGCGCCGGTTGTTTCACCCCACGCGCCCATAACAAATGGGTCGTTGACCGCTATGCAGATGATTTCTTCAACACCACGTTCCTTAAATGTATCTTTGGTACGGATGTAACTTGGCACATGCGCTGTTGTACATGTCCCAGTATAGGCGCCAGCGACAGCGAAAATCACCACTGTGCGGCCTTCTGTCAATGTTGACACGGAAACGCCCTCTGGCCCATCGGCGCCAAGTCTTACCAACATTGCATCCGGAACTTTATCACCTACTGAAATTGTCATATTACACCCTTGTTTGGTAATTGCATTGATCGCTGCCCTCAATATAGGGTCCATTTTGTCAGCAACCAGACGGGGACAGCTTAATGAGTCATATTGTTGTGATCGGCGCAGGCCAAGCGGGCGCGTCTTTGGTCGGAAAACTACGCACTGAAGGGTTTGAGGGTGACATAACATTGTTGGGCGCCGAAGATGGCCCACCTTATCAACGGCCGGCCTTATCAAAGGCGTACCTGCTAGGTGAAATGGAGCGTGAACGCTTATTTTTGCGCCCCCGCGACTGGTATGAAGGCAATGACATTACTCTGCGCACAGGCACCCGTGCGGTGTCAGTCGATGCAAAAGCACGCACAGTCACGCTTGAAGAAGATGAGGTGCTGACCTATGATCAACTCGCATTTACCACAGGATCGCATCCGCGCACTTTGCCGGCCACGATTGGTGGTGAATTAGATGGCGTGTTTACAGTCCGAGACCTAGCCGACGCTGATGCATTAAAGTTGGAATTTGTTACAGGTCGGCGGTTGCTGGTAATCGGAGGGGGCTACATAGGACTTGAGGCCGCAGCCGTTGCTTCAAAGATGGGCCTACATGTGACTCTTGTTGAAGTGGGGGCCCGTATTTTGCAGCGAGTCGCAGCGCTCGAGACTTCTGATTATTTTCGCGCCCTCCACAACAACCACAATGTTGATGTCCGCGAGGGTGTCGGGCTAGATAGTCTTATAGGGAAGGCGCATGTCACTGGAGCAATTTTATCTGATGGCAGCCAGATAGATGTAGATTTTGCCATTGTTGGAGTTGGAATTTACCCTGCAACTGCTTTAGCCCAAAGTGCGGGTGTTGCCTGTGACAACGGCATCGTCACCAACGCCTATGGTAAGACGTCGGACCCAAATATCTGGGCCGCTGGCGACTGCGCGACTTTGGATTGGCACGGCCAAAAAATCCGCCTCGAAAGTGTAGGCAACGCCATAGATCAGGCAGAAATCATTGCGCGTAACATGCTTGGTGCAAATAAGATCTATGTGCCCAAGCCATGGTTTTGGTCTGATCAATTTGACGTGAAACTTCAAATCGCAGGTTTAAACATCGGTTACACGCAGATTATAACGCGTAAAAGTGGTGATGCGCAGTCCCATTGGTATTACCGTGAAGACACTCTGATTGCTGTAGACGCAATGAACGATCCGCGCAGCTATATGATTGGCAAGCGGTTGATTGAGGCTGGAAAGTCACCGGCGCCAAATGTCATCGCAGACCCAGACACAGACATGAAGGCGTTACTGAAACAATGAGGATAATTGGTGGCCAACACCGCGGTTTGATGCTGGCAGATGTGGGCACAGGAGATATCACAGCGCATCTGCGCCCAACCCCTGACCGCGTGCGTGAAAGTCTATTCAATATGCTAATGGGCCATAGCCTACCCTATGGTGCAAGGGTCTTGGACCTGTTCGCAGGAACTGGTGCGCTAGGAATTGAAGCCCTTTCCCGCGGTGCTTTACACACAACATTCGTAGATAATGGGCGCATCGCCCAAGGTCTGATCCGCGAAAACCTAACCAAGGCACGCCGCACACAGGATTCGACTTTGCTTACCTGTGCGGGCGATAAATTGCCTAAACCCTCTGCACCCTGCCAACTCGTGTTCGTCGATCCACCTTATGGAAAACACCTTGGTGGGCCCGCCGTTATTTCAGCACAAACACTTGGCTGGCTGGCTTCAGGTGCACTAATCGTTATGGAAGACAGCGCACCACAACCTGTTGCAGGCTTTGCCCAGATCGATTTGCGTCGTTACGGTGATACCTACATCACCATGTTGCGTGCGCCATGAATAAATGCAAGATCCCCGATCTGGTTGTCTTTGACTGCGACGGCGTATTGGTCGACACAGAAGGCCCAATGTTTGATATTTTTGCTGCCAGCATCACCGCACACGGCCTGCCAGTAACAGCACATGAGCTCGCTACAGAATTTACTGGTGGCACCACCCCGATCATGCGCGACGAAGCAATTCGCAGGGGCGCAGCACTGCCCCCCGATTGGGTCACGTTGATGAACACAGAAATCCATGCTCGTATTGCACGAGGTGTCCATTTATTTGATGGTGTCTTAGATTTGATCACAGAGCTTGAGGACGCGAGAGTGCCAATTTATGTGGCATCCAACGGTACCATGAAACGCATGGGCCTGTCGCTTGGGCCGTCCGGTTTGTGGGAACGGCTAGCCGGTCGAATAATGAGCCGTGAAACATTTGCCGCCAAACCGGATCCTGCAATGATACTGCATGCCATCACCCAAACAGGCGCGCGGGCAAGCCACAGCTTCATGATCGATGACAGCGTTTCTGGCTGCCAAGCTGGAATTAATGCGGATGTACAAACCATTGGTTTTGCCACCGAGGGCCAAGACGCGCAGCTCACTGCTATTGGCGCTACAGTCTCCAATTCTATGGCAGAGGTGCGCCGCTTGATCTTGGGCTAGCCCAATCTGTCACTTATATGTTGGATGGAATTTGCCTGCAGGTGACACTGTGAAAATTTCAGCCCCGTCTGCGGTAATACCGATGGAATGTTCAAACTGCGCTGACAAGGATTTGTCACGCGTAACAGCTGTCCAGTCATCCTTTAGAATTTTGGTTTCAGGTCGCCCCAAGTTAACCATCGGTTCAATCGTAAAGATCATGCCTTCTTCGAGCACAGGACCCGTACCAGCTCGCCCATAATGAAGCACATTAGGCGGTGCGTGAAATACCAATCCCAACCCGTGGCCACAAAAATCACGCACAACCGACATGCGCTCAGCCTCAACAAAGCTTTGAATCGCGTGGCCGATGTCGCCAAAGGTATTACCGGGCTTGGCGACGTCAATTGAAAGCATCAGCGCGTCGTGTGTCACTTGGATCAGACGTTCGGCCTTACGGTTTGGCTCTCCACCTGCGACGTACATGCGGCTGGTATCACCGAACCAACCGTCAACAATCACCGTGACATCGATGTTGATGATGTCACCGAGTTTCAACGTCTTTTCACTTGGAATACCATGACAAACTACATGGTTCACGCTGATGCAGCTGGCGTGCTGGTAGCCTTTGTAACCAATCGTAGCCGACACCGCGCCCGCCTCATCAACCCACTGCGTGATCAAACGATCAAGTTCAACCGTGGTATGACCAACATTTACATGCTCTGCTACACGATCCAAAATCTCAGCCGCCAAACGACCTGCTTTGCGCATACCCCCAAATTCACTTGTGTCGTACAAACGAATTCCATCTTTTGTCAGCAGTACCTTTGATGTGTCCAAAACGTGCATCCTTCTTGCTTACATTCCAAATAGAATAAACTTTGCAGGTTCTAAACCCCCTGTATCGTTTTCGCCAAAAATCAGTCCAACATATCAAACGGCAAACGCTCTGACATGGTGATCTCGTTGGGGGAAACCGCACAACTAAAACACATAACTTCAACACCTGACGACTGTGCAGCCTTAAATGCTGCGGCATATGTTGGGTCAAGATCAGCAGCCAGTGTCACGCGGGCGCAATCAGTTCGTTGCACCAAAAACAATAGCACAGCGCGGTGGCCTTGTTGTACCATCGCTTCCAAATCTCCGAGATGCTTTGCTCCACGTGCAGTGACGCTGTCAGGGAATTCAGCCAATCCGGTCTGGCGGGATAAAGTAACTGATTTGACCTCCAAATAGCAATCGCGCCGCCCACCGCCTGTCAGCAGGAAATCAACACGGCTTTTCTCACGGTATTTTACCTCAGGGCGGATGTTATCGTAACCGTCGAGCCCCTCGATCCCGTCCGCTAACGCCTCACCACAGATTTTGTTCGCAGCACCTGTATCAACCCCCACAAACCCGTCTGGTAATTCAACCAACCGCCATCCCCAGTCGAGCTTTTTTTTCGGGTCGTCGTTCCCTTCAATCCAAACCCGCAAACGGTCGCCCTTAAGCCCCATCATTGAACCTGGGTTAGGACAGTGAGCTTTTACAACCGTGCCGTCCTGTAATTCAACGTCACACAAGAACCGCATGTAGCGGCGGATCAGGCGGGCTGGAACAAGAGGTGTGGCAAAGCGCATAAGTGCGACCTATACCATTCGAAAGCGAAGGAAAACATAATGCAAAACCCAACCGCCGCCATGCTCGTTATCGGGGATGAAATCCTTTCAGGTCGCACACGCGATGCAAATATGTATCACCTTGCCGGGCAACTGACAGAACATGGGATTGATTTGCGCGAAGTTCGTGTTGTTAGTGACGACGCACCCGCAATTATTGCCGCTGTGCAGGCGCTTTCAGCAACTTATGATGTCGTCTTCACCTCTGGTGGCATTGGTCCGACCCATGACGACATCACTGCAGATTGCATCGCAGCCGCCTTTCATGACCATATCGATATTCGGCCTGATGCTCGTGCGCTGTTACAAAACCATTATAGTCGTAACGGGCAGGAATTGAATGACGCTCGCCTGCGCATGGCCCGTATACCTGACAGTGCCACCTTAATCGACAATCCAGTCAGCGTTGCACCAGGATTTACTGTGCAAAACGTGCATGTCATGGCAGGCGTCCCTTCCGTATTTCAAGCCATGGTTGCTAGCGTTTTACCAACCCTCATAGGGGGTGCACCTTTACTTTCACAAACCCTGCGCATTGATCTTGGTGAAGGCGATATTGCTGGGCCACTCGGATTATTGGCCAAGAATTTTGAAGACCTGTCGATTGGGTCCTATCCATTTCAAAAAGATGGCAGGTATGGTGCAAATATCGTGATCCGTGGGCAAGATATGGCGCGCATAAATATGGCTATGGATCAGTTAAAATTAGAGTTTCCTGCATGACACTTCAAGTCGTCACCACCCTGATTGACGCCACATGGCCTGCCAAATCTACTGTGGACTTGGACGGGTGGAGAATCCGGAACGGTGCAGGTGGCGGTAATCGTGTGTCTGCGGCTTCACAACTGACACCCAGTGCGCAAATTGAAAAAGCAGAATCTGCAATGTGCGCCTTTGGCCAGACACCCCTGTTCATGGTGCACCATGGTGAGGAAGTGCTAGATGGCGCACTCAACACCGCAGGCTACCAAATCAAAGACCCCGTGACTTTTTACACAGCGCCTACTGCGCAAATCACGACCCAGCGCCCACCTGCTGTAACCTGTTTCCAAGTCTGGCCACCCTTAGCAACGCAGGCCGAAATCTGGAATGCAGGTGGCATTGATGACGCCCGCCTCGCAATTATGAACCGGGCCGCTGGCCCAAAAACCACTGTACTGGGCCGCGTTCAAGACAGGCCAGCAGGCACTGCCTTTTGCGCCATTCATGACGGCATCGCGATGCTTCACGCGATTGAAACCAGCCATGCTTTTCGCCGTCAGGGTCTTGGTCGCCACATGATCCGCGCGCTGGCGTTCTGGGCGCAAGATCACAACGCTCACACGATCGCCCTGCTTGTCACAAAATCCAACATTGCAGCCAACGCCCTCTACACTTCCCTTGGGATGATCCCTGTGGGAGGGTATCATTATCGTATCTATCCGGAGACTTGAATGACCAGAACACTTCCTACTGCCCTAAACCTGCCACCCATCGATCCACTGCCAGATCACATTGCCAGATACTTTGCCATCTGTGATGATAAGATTGGGTTCGTACCCAATGTGCTGGCGGCTTATGCATTTGACGCCGCAAAGTTCGACGCGTTTTCTGCAATGTACAACGATGTAATGTTGGCTAATTCTGGCCTCAGCAAACTCGAGCGCGAAATGATTGCGGTGGTCGTGTCGTCGATCAACAAATGCTTTTATTGTCTCACCGCGCACGGTCAGGCAGTGCGTGCACTCTCGGAGGACCCTAAGCTAGGCGAAATGCTGATAATGAACTGGCGCGCGGCTGACCTTAATGTTCGCCAAACAGCCATGCTGATATTTGCTGAAAAAATCACCTCAGCCAGCTCTGAGACGACTGAGATTGATCGCCAAACATTGCGTGATGCAGGTTTTAGCGATCGCGACATCTGGGACATCACGTCAGTTACAGGTTTTTTCAACATGACCAACCGCATGGCCAGCGCCACAGATATGCGTCCCAATGACGACTATCATTCCCAAAATCGATGATCCGCATCCTCACCCTGCTTCTTCTTGCACCAATGCAGACGGCTGCTGTCACTCTTGACATGCCAGGCAACGCAACACTTGTTGCTGAAGAAGTCGTGGGTCTGGACAGTTACTCCATGCCCACCGCCGCATGGTCCCGCGCAGGAATGCCCGTTTTGACAGGAACTGGTGAAGTGCGCCAACAGGCATGGCGTATTGATGCGGCTGGTTTGACCACTTTGCAGTTACTGCAACCGCTGACCAAACAATTAACTGAAGCAGGGTTTGAAGTGCTGTTCACCTGCAACGACGACGCCTGTGGTGGCTTTGATTTTCGCTTTTCAACACCAGTATTACCCGCCCCTGCAATGCACGTCGATTTGGGCGACTACCGATTTTTTGCGACGCAACGGACCGTTAATGACTCGGTCGAATTGCTCAGCCTACTCGGCAGCCGCTCATCCACAGCGGGGTTTATCCAAATCATCCGAGTCGGTCCTGCCGACAGCGCACAATTGGCTACGGCAGATGCACCTGTTGTACGTGGCCTTGCACCCACAACCTCAGGCAATCTTGTGCAGTCATTGGAAAATCAGGGACGGTTTATCTTGAGGGGTTTGGTTTTTGAAACAGGATCAGCACAGCTAGGGGATGCCACCTTTGGATCATTACAGGGCCTCTCAAACTACCTTTTAGCGAATCCTGATCGTACGGTTGCGCTGGTCGGTCATACGGATTCTGTCGGTTCGCTTGATGGTAACATCGCGCTGTCCAAACGCCGTGCAGGATCTGTGCTGGAACGGTTGGTGACGACGTATGATATTCCTCGCAACCAACTTGATGCACAGGGTATGGGCTACCTTTCTCCAGTCATGACGAACCTTACCGAAGACGGCCGTGAGGCAAATCGCCGTGTTGAAGTTATTATTACTTCGACACAATAGCCCAGAACGATTACGGCAATCTGTAGAACATAGTCCATCTTGCCAACCTCAGCAGTACAGCAAATGATAGCCGTCTCAGTTGAAGAAAAATCGTAGCCAGATTGCTTGGCTTTTGATTAAGATTTATAACGGTATCAAGAGATATTGTGATGCTTAAACAAGCTCAAGCAGCTCTTCAAAAAGATTGTTTAGACTTTTCGATAAAAATATTTTTAGCAAACAACAAGTGTCTACTCCAAACCCATATGATGCTAATGCAGATTATTTTAAAAATAATCCATACCCATTAAGCCACACATGTATCAGTGTAATAGAAGACGTTTCTAAGTGCAGAAGTCGCCACTCCAAACCATGCAGGGATCAAAGCTCCAACCATAAGTATACCCGCATTGCCGTTCAGGGCAGAGACTAAAAAATGCTACAGCGGGCAGCACCAACATCACAAATGCAATCTAATGTCTCAGCATGATCATACATTTTCATTTTGGAGTTTAGTTACAGGGATGCCACCAACCGTGTGCCTTGATCAATCGCACGCTTTGCATCTAGTTCAGCCGCCGTATCAGCGCCACCAATGACATGACACTTTATTCCAGCTGCCTCTAACGCATCCGCAAGACAACGCCTCGGCACCTGCCCTGCGCACATCACAATTGTATCAACTGCGATCAATGTTGGGTTTTCATGCGATACACCATAGCTCACATGTATCCCCCCTGCGTCGATGCTTTCGTAGTTCACACCACCAATCATTTCGACGCCCTTCATCTTCAAAGTAGTGCGGTGTATCCAACCGGTCGTCTTGCCAAGTCCCTTGCCAAGCTTTGTCGCCTTCCGCTGCAACAGCGTAACCTTCCGAACGGCTGCTTCAGGCTGTGGGCCCTCGGGGGAAACACCGCCACGAGTTTTTGACGGATCGCTAACTCCCCATTCTACAAGCCAATCATCAAGATTCTCAGTCGGGCTGTCGTCAGTCACAAGAAATTCGGCCACATCAAAACCGATACCGCCCGCACCAATGATCGCTACACGCTTACCGACTTTCGCCTTGCCGCGCAGCACATCTATATAAGACAACACGTTGTCACCGTCCTGCCCTGGAATCTGTGAATCACGCGGCGCAACGCCAGTGGCGATAATAACTTCGTCAAAGTGCAACAAATCATCCTCTGATGCCTCATGCCCAAGTTTCACAATAATCCCCGCCTCGGCCACAGCAGCGCGATAATAATCCACCAAACCCCAGAACTCTTCTTTGCCTGGAACCTGCTTGGCCATGTTTAATTGACCACCTATCTCGTCCGCACGATCGAACAACGTCACTGCCATGCCGCGCTGTGCTGCTGCCAATGCAGATGCTAAACCTGCAGGGCCAGTACCCACGATGCCGATGGATTTGTTTGAGGACGACAGGACAATCTCAGTTTCATGGCAGGCCTTAGGGTTTACCAAACAGGAGGCGATCTTCATCGAAAACGTATGATCTAGACATGCCTGATTGCAAGCAATGCAAGGCGCAATCAGCGAGGCTTCTCCGGCCTTGGCCTTAGCCACAAAATGTGGGTCCGCCAGAAATGGCCGCGCCATGCTGACCATGTCAGCACAACCATCCGCCAAAACGTCTTCACCAACCTGTGGAGTGTTGATCCGGTTGGATGTGATGATAGGGATCGACACCTCGCCCATCAATTTCTTCGTAACCCACGTAAAAGCGCGACGTGGCACAGAGGTCGCGATGGTTGGAATGCGCGCTTCGTGCCACCCAATGCCAGTATTCAAAATATTTGCACCAGCAGCCTCTATTGCCTTAGCAAGAGTAACAACCTCATCCCAAGCGGACCCCTCGGGAATTAAATCAATCATGCTGAGACGGTAAATTACGATAAAATCGGTGCCTACTGCTTCACGGACACGGCGCACGACTTCAACTGGCAGTCTCATGCGGTTTTTATATGATCCACCCCAACGATCGGTACGCTTGTTGGTATGAGTAACAAGAAACTGGTTCAGAAAATACCCTTCAGACCCCATCACCTCGACACCATCATATCCAGCATCCTTGGCACGTGTTGCGGCCGTGACCATGTCGCTGATCTGTTTCTCAATCCCAACTTCATCTAGCTCTCGCGGTCGAAACGGTGAGATCGGCGATTTTACCGCACTCGGCCCGACACAATCCTTAGAATAGGCATAGCGACCAGCGTGCAAAATTTGCATTGCAATTTTGCCACCTGCGTCATGCACACGATCTGTCACAATCTTATGGTTGGTAATATCTTGATCCAAAAATAGCCCCGCCGCCCCTGGAAACACACCACCTTCAAGATTGGGCGCCATCCCACCTGTGACCATCAACGCCACACCGCCACGCGCCCGTTCGGCGTAAAACTCGGCAACACGATTCCAATCGCGCGTTTCCTCAAGGCCGGTGTGCATCGACCCCATCAACACGCGATTTTTCAGTGTGGTAAAACCCAGATCAAGTGGTGCCAAAAGATGCGGATAAGTGGACATGAGTATTTCTCCTGAAAATCTCTCTAACCGTGGCAAACCCTGCCCCGAACGTCACGCCAAACGCCGCGTCACCTGGTCTTTACTTTGTGAATATCCTAGAGATGTATGGGCTGGCCACCACCTTGTCAGATTGGCGCAGCCTATTCGATCCTAAAACAGTTCAGCTGACTACGTCTCAACGCAATGGTTCCGAAACGCTTTTTTTAGCATATCCAGCTCAGCACGCAGCAACGACAATTCGGCACGGATGTTTTCTGACAAAGCATCCCCTGCAACAATTGAAAAGCTACCAAGCATCATAGCTTCATGGCGGTCTTTTATAACAAACGTTTGTACGCCATCCGCGATTCGGTTTGCGGGAATTGGCACCCTCACATACCAGCATTCCTCAACGCGGTCTTCTTCTACCTCGACCCCATCGATCAAAAAACCCAAGTGCGTAACTTCAATGTTTGGCTGCCACTTACCGTCATGCCCGTGATACTTTAGCGATCCATGCCAGATTCCTTCAATAAGGCGCAGTTTCGTTAGCTCTATTTTGTCAGACATTTACACTCCTAAAGTTCGGCGCTTAAATTGCGCGAAAATGTCATGTCACGAATTGTCACTTGATTCATCTGTGGTCTCTCGAAGATTAAATCAATCCACATGGACACCAAGCGCTTTTCGTTCAAATTGGTGTGGGCAAGATCAAATTCCACCATAATCTTGCCATCTTTGAGTAGCAGTTCACGGACAATCTGTTCTGTGTTCGGCCCGTGCCGCACATTAAGCTGCGCAAAAATCTTCAGCGGGCTTTCCGTTTCTATGATCACATCCATCCGCAATAGATGTCGCCGTGTCAAACTCTTGCATGATTTTGGCGGCAGCGTTAACGCAAGGCTAAGGAACGACCCATCAAATTGAAACACGTCCATGCGTAAACCAAATGGCGCCAAATCATCTTCGCGGGTGTTGCGCAGTTGGCGTAGTATCAGTTCTGAAATATGGCAATCATGGAAAATTGTGACCGCATCACCTATCATAGTGTTGTTTTCAACGGCACTAATTCCCTTAGAAGCAAGCTCCCTTTGCCAAAGTTGCGGACGCCACGACCAATCCGTACCCGCTGGCTTAGGAAGGGCCGATGAGCGTATGCGCGGCTGTACAAGGCGGCTATCAGCTTTGTATATCAGCTCATCCAAATTGTGACGTAAAATAAGTGCTGTTTCGCGCTGTTTGCATAAAAGTGCCAAATCAGTCGTACCAGCCGCATTCGCCGCACGAGACCAAAATGCTCGTACACGCTGCGCGATCAACTTTTCGATTAATCCTGTGCGTCGTTGTCTCATCAGGTCTGACTAAATCCTTGTGTAGGAATCATACATGATTAATCGTTTCATAAAAGGAAACAATTAGAAGATTCGCCCCAGTCAAATCAGCCGTTATCTTTAGAGGATGCCTCTGCCACAGCAATCTCCACATTGGCTTCGGCCAATTCAGCCATCGCCATAACAAGCAAACGCTCACCTTCAGCACGGCTTAAGGTAACACGCTCAAAACTCAGCACAGATATCGTAACCAGCCGTCCATTGATGTCCAAGAACCCACGCCACTGCGGTCCCACTGTGCCTGCAAAAGTGGGGCTCGACGTGTCTTGAAACCGCACCAAAACGCCAGCACGATTCGTTATCGTTGATACCTGCGAAACATGCGCAAGATCACCACTTCCCACCAACAACCCAAGTCCAGCGTCAGTTTTTAAAAATTCAACGAAAACATTTTCGTTGTTAGTCACGCTTGCTGTATTTTCAGCGCCAAACTGAACAGTAATCAACCCGTCAAGCTTAGGCATCACTCCCGCGCTACCTGACAACAACGCACATCCAACTAGAACTGCGAACCCACTCCGCGCATTGCTGGCAGTCTGGTCAACACAGTAACCATCTGGACCGCGCACGTTGACTGCCCCTCCAAGTAGTGACAGCGTGTATATTCCTTGGCTTGTGGCGTAAGGCGCTGTTATAAAATTGGTAAAATGGCTCACCATTCCGTCCGTTCCAACTTTGCAGCCGCCTAAACCGAACACAGCGACTGCCAAAATACACCCACGCTTCCACATAATTACTACAGATCCATATAAATATGACGCTCATGTTTAGCACCAGGATGTGTCACTGCGCCATCCAGCGCACCGCCAACCAGTTGTGCATATTTCCACAGCGCACCCGACGTATAAATTGTCTCTTTTGGGCCTGCCCAATCCGCTTTGCGCTGCATTAGTACTGCCTCTGTCAGATCAACCGACAATTCACCTGTGACCGCGTTCATCGTGATCATATCACCATCTTTCAGCAAGCCAATCGGCCCACCATGTGCAGCCTCAGGCCCAACATGACCAACACAAAATCCCCGCGTCGCACCAGAAAAGCGCCCATCGGTAATCAGTGCGACCTTCTTGCCCATGCCCTGGCCGGATAGTGCTGCCGTTGTCGCCAGCATTTCGCGCATACCTGGGCCACCAGATGGCCCCTCATTGCGGATAACCAGCACGTCACCTTCTTTGTAGCCGCGCGCCTTTACTGCGGCAAACGCGTCTTCTTCGCTCTCAAAAACCCGCGCAGGGCCAGTGAAGATTTGTTCTTTGTCAGACATGCCCGCAACTTTCACGATGGCACCATCTGGGGCAAGATTACCCTTTAGACCTACAACGCCACCAGTTTTAGTGATTGGATTCTCGACAGAATAAATGACCTTGCCATCAGCTGCACCCTTAATCATGTCCAATTCTTCACCGATAACCTTGCCGCTGGCAGTCAGGCAATCATCATGCCACAGACCTGCTTTGCGTAATTCTTTCATCACGACAGGCACACCGCCAACCTCAAATAAGTCCTTGGCCACGTACTGACCACCCGGCTTTAAATCGACGAAGTAAGGCGTTTCTTTAAAGATATCACAGACGTCAAACAGGTTAAAATCGATGCCCGCTTCGTGGGCAATCGCTGGCAGGTGCAAACCAGCATTGGTCGACCCACCGGTGCAGGCCACAACACGCGCAGCATTTTCCAGTGACTTGCGCGTCACCACATCACGGGCGCGGATGTTCTTTTCGATCAGGTTCATGACGGCCTGGCCAGACGCCTCCCCATATTGCGCACGATCTTCATAGGGCGCTGGCATGCCAGATGAATTCAGCAATGCCAGACCGATTGCCTCACTCACACAAGCCATCGTGTTGGCAGTGAATTGACCACCACAGGCACCAGCCGACGGGCATGCGACCCGCTCCATAACAGCCAATTCAGCATCTGTCATTTGACCCGCTTGGTATTTTCCAACAGCCTCAAACATATCCTGTACAGTGATGTCTTTACCTTCATGACGACCCGGCAAGATCGACCCTCCATACATGAATACAGATGGTGTATTTAGACGCACCATGGCCATCATCATTCCTGGCAAGGATTTGTCACAGCCCGCAAGACCAACAATAGCATCATAGCAATGCCCACGCATCGTCAGTTCAACCGTATCTGCAATTGCGTCACGTGAAGCCAACGAAGACCGCATGCCCTCATGGCCCATCGCGATTCCGTCGGTGACAGTAATGGTGGTAAATTCACGCGGTGTGCCGTGGGCTTCCTTAACTCCACGCTTGACCGATTGTGCCTGCCAGTTTAGCCCAATATTACAAGGTGCCGCTTCATTCCAACACGTTGCTACTCCAACGAATGGCTGATTAATCTGCTCTTCAGTCAAGTCCATTGCATAGAAATATGATCGGTGCGGCGCGCGCGTTGGGCCTTCTGTGACGTGGCGGCTTGGCAGGTTCGTCTTGTCAGTGCGTTTCTGATTCATGGCAGGATCCTTCAAAAAATCTTACTTTTAATCGGTCTAAGTCGCTGTGGCACTGCCTACAAGTCTCAATAGGTTTAGCTTATGCGCCTGCACACGGCAGACATGGGCGGGAGTGAATTTGTATATTACGTCTCTGTTAGACGAAAAGGCCATCACGCGCGCCAACGATGAATTACCGATCATATACATTGCCAACCACACACCAAATTCTGCCAATACAGACTGAACAGCGCTGCGAGTCGACATATTGGCTACTCTGGACGGAACTGGCGTCGCCACACCGATAACGACTGTGGGCTTGGAGTATCTACCCACCTACGCGATTATCTAATGGTTTGAAGTATTAAAATTTACCGCGTAAATCTCTGATACAATAGAGTGACGCATAAATCCTAATGATTGCGCGCGATTCATCGCACAAAGCGTCAGTAAACTAAGTCCTCACAATCATCGTTATGGTCATATTGTAGTACGTTTTCCTAATTATATTAGTCGCGTTCTATTCACTCTGTGCACACAAACAAAGCTAAGCATTAAATCCAGTGTTTTCGACGATTTTGTTATCTGAACAACCGATGCATCAGTGCATTTGTTTAACAATATCGTAGCGCTGGCTATCTTTGGCTCCGATGATAGGCTTTAGGGGGCAGCGCTCTTCGATTAGCAAACGAACGGCCTAGCTGGGGGGCAGTTTATTCTTTACAAGACGCTAATGTTGTTCACTCTCGAGTTTACGGCACGACTTGCCCTGAAGCGCTGATTGCATTTCATGTCCTGTGCCCCTATCTCAAACCCAACATTATTTGAGGGTCCCATGAACTGGATTTCCAACTACGTACGCCCGCGCATCAATTCCATCTTCTCGCGCCGCGAAGTGCCCGAGAACCTTTGGTCCAAATGTGATGAATGTGGCACTATGCTGTTTCACCGAGAATTGTCTGACAACCTAAATGTCTGCACATCCTGCGATCATCACATGGCGATCACACCGCGCGACCGCTTTAGTGCATTATTTGACGGTGGAATTTTCACCGAAGTCAGCGTGCCCTCACCAACCTCTGATCCCCTACATTTTCGCGATCAGAAGAAATATCCTGACCGCATGAAAGCCGCCCAACGTAAGACCGGCGAAAAAGAGGCAATGCTTGTGGTGATGGGCGAAATCGGCCGCACACCAATTGTTGCGGCCGCGCAAGATTTTAGCTTCATGGGCGGGTCCATGGGCATGTATGTTGGCAACGCAATCATCGCAGCTGCCCAGCGCGCAGTGGATTCCAAGCGCCCGCTGATCCTGTTTTCTGCTGCCGGGGGCGCGCGCATGCAAGAAGGCATTCTCAGCCTAATGCAGATGCCGCGCACGACTGTCGCGGTGGAAATGCTCAAAGAAGCAAATCTGCCCTACATCGTAGTACTGACCCACCCAACCACGGGCGGTGTCACTGCCAGCTATGCGATGCTTGGCGATGTACATATCGCTGAACCAGCTGCATTGATTTGTTTTGCTGGGCCAAGGGTCATCGAACAAACAATTCGCGAAAAACTTCCCGAAGGCTTCCAACGGTCCGAATACCTACTGGATCATGGAATGTTAGATCGTGTGACACCGCGAAACAAAATGCGTGATGAGTTAATCACAATTACCCGCATGCTTTTGGGCCTTGATCCCGCCGTGGCGGGCGAACTGCCAGCACCTGACAGCACCACAGATCAAAACGACCAGATTGAGGTCGCCGGCAATAAACCCGAATGATAATGCTGCCTGCCCTCATCGGGGCTGCGTTGGCCACTGCAACGGTATTTTTTCTGTCACGGGTTGGTGTTCTGCGGTCAGGTGTTGTTGCTTTGGTGTTGGTTGCTATGGCTGGTTTTTGGCCATTGTTCGCAGTTGCTACACAAGACGACGGTCAAATTGTGTTACACATCACACTTTTCTTCTGCTTCGCTACTGCGGCTGTATTGTCGAACCGAGTTGGTATCCAAGGCCTCGCATTTACATTGATTGCACACAGTATCCTTGACGCAGCCCTATTCACGACTGTGCATCCCGGTCCACTTTGGTGGCCCGTTTTTAGTGCAGGCTATGGCGTTGCGCTTGGCGGCTTACTTCTCATCTCACTCCGTAAGGGGGACATCGCATGACCCACAATTCTGATGTGATCCTTGCGCGAATGATGGCGCTACACCCAAAAATTATTGACCTGACGCTCGACCGGATGTGGCGACTTCTAAATGCGCTCGGAAATCCCGAACGCCGCCTACCTCAAGTCGTCCATATTGCGGGCACTAATGGCAAAGGGTCGACGCAGGCAATGATACGTGCAGGAATTGAAGCGCAGGGAAAGCGCGTTCACGCCTACACATCCCCACACCTCGCAAGATTCCACGAGCGTATTCGGCTGGCAGGTAATTTAATATCGGAAGATGCGCTGACGGAAGCGCTTGATCGCTGTTACGCCGCCAACGATGGTAAAAACATAACCTATTTTGAAATCACCACTTGTGCCGCATTGCTTGCTTTTAGCGAAACCCCCGCGGATTACACCCTCCTCGAAGTTGGTCTCGGCGGGCGGCTAGACGCTACAAACGTCATGGATCCAGCACTGTGCATCATTACACCCGTCGACCTTGACCACCAACAGTTTCTTGGTGACACATTACCCATGATTGCCGCAGAAAAAGCTGGCATCATCAAACGTGGCGTGACGTGCATTGTCGGCCCGCAGCACGACGAGGCAATGGATGTGATCGAGAAAACCGCAGCCAGCCTTGGCGCGCCACTTGTCGCCTTTGGGCAGCATTTCCATGTCAGTCGCGAACGTGACCGCCTGATCTACCAAGATGAAACTGGCCTTCTTGACCTGCCTTTACCTGCGCTACCGGGTCCACATCAAATTCAGAACGCGGGCGCAGTTTTGGCAGCCCTTCGACATTTAGGCGCCAAAGAAGTTGCCTGCGAAGCAGCCATGACAAACGCCACTTGGCCCGCCCGAATGCAGCGTCTAACGACTGGCTTGCTCGTAGATTACTGTGCACCTGCCGAACTCTGGCTTGACGGCGGTCACAATCCCGCCGCTGGCAAAGCCATCGCTGCCACGTTGGACACTTTAGTAAGTCGACCAACACACCTAATTTGTGGCATGCTGAATACCAAAGACGTGCGCGGCTTCATGGAACCAATTGCAGTACACGCACAAACCCTGACGGCGGTCGCGATCCCCGATGAACCCAACACCTTACCTGCACAAACAACAGCGGATGCAGCAACATTAGCTGGCATCACAGCTACCACAGCGCCCGATATTTACGCTGCCCTCGACGGGATCATTACTTCAGCCCCTAACGCGCGCATTCTGATATGTGGATCGCTGTATTTTGCTGGTCACGTAATGCGGGAAAATAAATAAAATTTCTAACCTCTCTGCACGTGATATTCGCACTGCACAGACGCTCTGTGGATTTTGAAATCTTTTAAGAAGGTAAAGACTGCTACCGCATGGAAGACACGACGTCACTTCCCGACCCACTAATTAACCAAACATTATTGCCAAATAATTAAATTTCCATCTTTTTCATAATTAGCTTCAAATACAAAATAGCGTTCTGGAAATTGTACCTGCGAGAATTGACCTCACGACGAACTGGACACACGCTTTAACGCAAGTTGCATGCACAACAGTAATGAGGGTCAAAACTGGAACAAAGACGAGCAAGCGTACGATTGTGACCACCTTAGTTTTGGCTTTAATTCTGGCATTAACCCCCAGGTTTTATGCATTAACAATTTATAGTGCACCAACAGCGTGATCAACGGTTACACGTGCTTTTAAGCTCCCGCCCTTTTGGCACCACAAGACCTGATTGTCGCGCTACTTGGTAGCTTGCCAAACCCCTTCTCCTCTGCAGGCAAATAAACTCACCCACCAAGCCTGAAACACTGCACATGTTTTCGTTTGACGAGTAATTAGCGTTGCACTTGTAGATTGTTTTCAATTTTATCTGAGCCTTAGTCTGCCAAATAAGCCACAAGATGAAGCGCTTGAAAGTTAGAAGGCCCAGAAATGATGCGCACAGCTTTAACGTGCATAGTAAAAACTTTTTCCTCAGTTTGCATGAAGGAAAGCCTACGCTTATTACAAACGCTGTGTTCGCCCTTTATGGACAAGGGTTCACTTCCCCCAAGTGAGCAACCTAAAATAATCAATAATTTCTGTACTTTTTAAATCGACGTCCACTTCTGTAAGCCCTTGTTGATCACCGTGATGGCAGCTCCTAGTGACGCGACACTGGGTAAATTGAATGTGATTAACTAATACATGACAAACTTTTAAGCCAACATGGCTCTACCTGTTAGCCCAGGTAATATCCGAAAAGACCAGCGCCGCGGTATTGAACTATTGGACGCTTAATCTGATTTTATTCTTTGGCCCAATCAGCACCTTGCATTTCACGAAGACGGCTGGCTGTACGTTCAAATTCAAACACGCCTTCGCCTTCCATATACAACATTTCAGGATCCGCTGCTGCGGACGCAATCAACTGAACGCGTCCCTCATACAGTGCGTCAATCAGTGTCACGAACCGCTTTGCCTCGTTGAAGTTCGATCTGCCTAGGCGTGGAATATCCTCCAACACCAATACTCTCGCAACGTTTGCCAACGCCAGATAATCCGCCGCCCCTAAGAAAACCCCACACAGATCGCGAAATTTTGCCCGTGCGACACCGCTTGCGAATGCTGGAATAACGACCTCACGCCCGTTCACCCACAGTGTCAACGGCGCTGCCTCGCCTTTAGTCAGTTCCTGCCAAATGGCCTCAATACCTGTTCGCGCATCAACGTCATTGGGTGTAAAATAACTAGGCGAGCCTGCAAGAACTGATTGGCGATAATCAACCTCACTCGCCAGTTCGTGCACTACCATCTGGTCCTTCAGCAAACTGATGAACGGCAAGAATAACTTACGGTTTAACCCATCCTTATAAAGGTCATCAGGCACACGATTCGACGTGGTCACAACTACGACACCTGCTGTGAAAAGCGCCTCAAACAGCCGCCCGACGATCATAGCATCGGTTATATCACTGATCTGCATTTCATCGAATGCCAGAAACCGCACACGGCTCGCCAGATCAGCCGCTACGGGCGCAATAGCATCCTCAACACCATCCTTGCGCGCCTCGGCAATAGCGCCGTGGACCCACTGCATAAATGCATGAAAGTGACTACGTTGCTTGGGCACTTCAACCGTCTCATACAACAGATCCATCAACATAGATTTGCCGCGCCCAACCCCTCCCCACATGTACAACCCCTTTACGCCAATCACGGGGGGCGCCTTGCGAAACCATCTATTCTTCGAGGTTTTTGGCACATTAAGAACAGCAGCTCTAACGCGTTCCAACGACGCCAAAGCAGCCTTCTGCACCGGATCATCATGCAACGCTCCTGCATCCACACGAGCTTGATATTCTTCTTGAACCGTTCTCATCCTGCCTTGTTACGCAGACCGACCCTGCCCCGCAATCCAAGTTGCAACTTCTTTGATTCAAAAATGCCCACTTAGATCATCTGCGTCCAACCACCTAAGCCTGTTGTACTATGCGCCATAACAATTCTATTATTGACGCCACGGCAGCTCTTATCCATTTTAAAATGATGGTTCGCCAAACAAACCTTGTCACACCTGTTCTGATTGCAGGCTGCATAATCATCATGGTCAGCTTTGCCGTGCGCGCATCATTTGGTGTGTTCCAAATCCCTATCGCCGAGGAATTTGGCTGGGCACGGGCTGAATTTTCCCTCGCAATTGCGTTTCAAAACCTCGCGTGGGGAGTTGGGCAACCAATCTTTGGCGCCCTCGCCGAGCGCCTAACCGACCGTAAGGCAATCTTCCTTGGCGCCGTCATCTACGCAATTGGTCTCGTGATGTCATCGCAGGCCATCAGCCCTATCGAGCACCAGACTTACGCGTGGCTTGTTGGTTTCGGAATCGCAGGTACTGGGTTTGGCGTGATTCTCGCTGTGGTGGGTCGTGCCGCGTCTGATAAAAACCGTTCTATGTCACTTGCCATAGCGACCGCAGCAGGGTCTGCTGGCCAAGTTTTTGGCGCACCCACTGCGGAATTTTTACTTAGTTTCATGACATGGCAATCTGTGTTCCTTATTTTTGCAGGTATAATTCTAGCATCATTACTTACCCTTCCAATGATGCGCAGCCCTGCTACAGCGTCCAGACTAGAACTCGAAGAAACCATTAGCCAAGTTGTCTCACGGGCATTTCGAGATCCAACTTATACGTTGATCTTTCTGGGCTTCTTTTCATGCGGCTATCAACTGGCATTTATCACCGCTCACTTCCCTGCAATGATTACCGAAATGTGTGGCCCAATCCTACCCGGTGGGGCGCTGTATACCCTTGGCATTACCACCACTTCCGCCCTCGGTGCAGTTGCTATTTCCCTGATCGGGCTGGCAAACATCGCAGGTACCTTGCTGGCAGGCTGGGCTGGCAAACACTATTCTAAGAAATACCTTCTTGCGGGGATCTACACAGCCCGAACAATCGCAGCCGCTGCGTTCATCGCGGTACCGATCACCCCCACCACTGTAATCGTTTTTTCCGTCGTAATGGGATCGTTGTGGCTCGCGACAGTACCGCTTACGAGCGGGCTGGTCGCGCATATTTATGGTCTACGCTACATGGGTACACTTTATGGTATTGTATTTTTTAGCCACCAGTTGGGTAGCTTCCTTGGGGTTTGGCTAGGTGGTCGACTTTATGATGCCTATGGATCTTACACCACCGTTTGGTGGATCGGCGTTGGCATTGGCGCATTTTCGGCCATTGTGCATCTGCCGATCCGCGAAAACCGCTCAACGTCACAGATCAGCACCACGCAAAGCAAAAAATACACAACCCAGCGTACTTAACGCCCTTTCCAGACGTCCAATATGTAAACGCTCGTCATCAAGTCAAGATGTGCGCCACCGCCATTTTTAAATAGTGTAATTTCATCGTCCGACCGACGTTTAAACATATCCAGCTCATAATAATCTGCTATAATATCTTCAGGCGAAATCACACCAGCTTCAAGTGGAATTTTCATCTCTCCAATGTGATTCATTGTTGTAGCATAGCTGTCTACAAATACCCTTGTACGCAGCAATGCTTCGTTGTCGACTTCACGCATATCCGGGCGGTATGCACCAATTAGATCAATGTGTTGCCCTGGCTGGAACCATGCGCCTTTTAGAAAAGGCTCAGTGGCCATGGTGGCAGATGTTACAATGTCTGCGTTTCGAACTGCCGTCTCAAGATCAGTCGTTACAGTGACACCGTCACAGTCTTTTGCGAACTGCTGTGCACCCTCAAGAGATCGGTTCCAAATTGAAAATTCTGCCTGTGGAAACGCCGCTGAATACGCTTGCCAAAGGGACCGTCCGACGATGCCAGAACCAACAATCAGAATGCGCTTACTATCGGGACGCGCCAATCGCCGCGCCGCCAACAAACTATCCGCTGCAGTCTTCCACTTAGTGACAAGGTGGAAATCTAATATCGCCTCAAGTTGGCCGTTGTCGTCAGAAAATAAGTTCACAGCTCCATTAACCATTGGGTTGCCAGCAGCCTTGTTGGCCGGGAAAATCGTTGCACATTTAATAGCAAGACCCATGCCGTCAATCCACGCAGACCTGTTCAGCACAGTATCACCACCACGGTACATGAACACGTCTTCCACCTTTGCCTTCGCCCGTGAATGCCCATCCGCCAAGGCGTCAGTCAAGGCAAGCCAATCAAGGCCGATTTGACCATCTTCAAATGGGATCATATGCGTCATAGAGCGTTCTCCAATATTAATAGATCTTCGTGAATTAGTCAGGCAGCCCATCATAGGGTCAATGAAAAAAAGTGAATTGGCCAATCGCAACCTCACGCAGCACTAGTAACATGGCCAAAGGACTACCTGAGTTGCTATTTAATAATTACATTTTCAATGTCGCACCAAAAGACACGCACGGAATTTTTTAGAGCACTCAACTCATTTAGATACTTTTACCGCTCGCAACTCACGTTCCAATGAGTCCAGAAAACGTGAGCGGTCAGATTTTGAAAAGGCTTTTCCACCACCCTGCCGGAATGGGTCAGCAGCACGAATGTCCGTCATCAAATCGCGTGTAGCTAGGACGTTGCCGATATTGTCCTGCGTCAAAGCCTCACCATTGTGCTTTAAGACGCGAGCACCCGCCGCAACGCATTTGGCTGCCAAAGGGATGTCACCTGTGATGACCACATCACCGATGCCAGCACGATCCGCAATCCACATATCTGCGATATCTGGGCCATCAGACACAATCACCGTTTCGATCATCGGGTTTTGGGACGGCCGCAAGCCACCGTTGGACACAACAAAAACCCGCACGCCATGGCGCGTACCTACTTTTTCAACCTCAGCTTTAACGGGGCATGCATCCGCATCGATGTAAATCATACGCGTACCTTAAATTGGGCACAGTTCACGCCCACAACGCCTCTGCATGAAAATTCACGTGATCTTCCATGAACGTCGAGATAAAGAAATAACTGTGATCGTAGCCTTTTTGCAATCGAAGCAACCCCGCTTGCCGCTTGGCAGTCATCGCCGCGGCGAAGGCTTCAGTGCCAAGCAGATCCCAGAATTGATCGTCCGTTCCAGTGTCGATCAGGATTGGGCCGTTAAAACCCGATTTTTTCATCAAAAGCGTTGCGTCGTGCAGGCCCCAATTGGCTTCATCGCCCCAATAGGCCATGAATTGTTTACGGCCCCAGTCGCTTTGCGTTGGATTGCAGATCGGTGCAAAGGCGGACACAGATCGGAACCGCCCAGGCAAAGCCATCGCCATTGTTAGCGCGCCGTGCCCACCCATGGAATGGCCCATGATAGATTGGCGCGACAGGTCAATGGCGAAATTTTCGACAATTAAAGCAGGCAATTCTTCTGCCGTATAGGTCCACATTTTAAAATGTTCAGACCATGGTGCTTCAGTCGCATCAATGTAAAAACCCGCGCCTTGGCCAAGATCGAAGGCGTCATCGTTTGGAACCTCATCACCGCGCGGGGACGTGTCAGGATAGACAATTGCAATCCCTTGTTCAGCGGCCCAAGCTTGTGCTCCTGCTTTAGTCATCGCATTGTCATGCGTGCATGTCAGACCGGATAGAAACCACAAGACTGGAACGGGTCCATGTGCAGCTTCAGCAGGTAAAAAAACCGCAAAGGTCATGTCAGTTCTAGTGGCTATGGATCTATGCTTATAGACACCTTGCACGCCACCAAAGCAGCGATTTTCGGATATCTTTTCCATTATCTGTCTCCCTCATAAGTGGTCAGGATTTCTTGTAATCCCTTCTTTTTTTTCGCAATGGCTGGCACTGTAGCATTATTAGCAGGATGTCCAACAGCAAGAATCATCATCGGTTTTTCATTCTCGGGGCGTGCACAAAGATCATTTAAAAATTTCATCGGGTTGGGAGTATGAGTCAGGCAGGATAATCCTGCCGTATGCAGCGCCGTAATCAACATCCCCGTCGCAATTCCAACACTTTCTGGAACGTAATAATGCTTGACCCGCTTGCCGTCCCGCTCCCCCCATCGTTGCGCAAAAACTATAATCAGCCAGGGTGCAATATCGAGATGCGGCTTAGACGCATCAGTTCCAATAGGCTCCAATGCTTTCAACCAAGCATCACCTCCACCGCCGCTGTAGAATTTTTTCTCTTCATCCTCAGCCGCTTTGCGAATAGCGGATTTCATCACTAGATCACTGATTGCCACAAAATACCAAGGCTGCTGGTTTGCACCACTTGGAGCTGTTCCAGCAGCAAGAACACAGGCCTCAATTACAGCTTTTGGGACAGGTTTTTCGATGTACTCTCGGATCGAGTGGCGGGTTTTGACATGTGTGTAAAAACGTTCAGCCTCAGATAACATCTGGGCATCATCATAATTAGTACTGTCAGGCAGTGGCAGAGCCTGATAACTTGGAACTGCTTCTTTCATGGAGTGCTTTCTATCAGGTGAAGGCGGCAATCACGGAAGATACCGTTATTACACTAAGGGCGGTTGAAATCAGAATTGACGCTGAAACCCGTGATGGGGCGACGCTATAATGTTGCGCAAGAATGTAGACATTTCCAGCTACGGGCAAGGCGGCAGCTGCTATCATCACTCCTGCCGCATACGCGTCGACCGTATAAATTAGGAGGGCGGCAAAGGCGACGGCAGCAGGATGCAACACAAGTTTAGCGAACGAAAGCCAACCAGCCACAATGACGCGTTCTGCTGATTTGGTCGCGAGTGACGCCCCTATGGCGAAAAGCGCACCGGGTGTGGCAGCTGCCCCCAGGAGGGAAAGGAATTCATTGGCTGGCTTTGGGACGGGCAGGCCAATTGAAGATACAATTAAGCCAAGCGAAATTGATACGATCATTGGGTTTTTCAACAACCCGATGCCAACTGTACGCAAAACGCCCAGCGACATCCGTCCATCACGAGACCCGGTAATTAAAATTACAATCAATGAACCAAATATGATGAGATCTACTGCAAGGACCAACATTACAGGCCCGATGGCTTGTTCGCCCAAGAGAAGCACTAGCATCGGGATGCCCAGAAAACCCACGTTCCCGATGACCGCGCATTGGGCCTCAATTGCGGCTTCTTCGATGCCACGTTTGCGCAGTAATGCCACGCCCGTCACGATTAGATATATAAACATCGTGCCTGAAAGGTAAGCGAGCACAAAGGGCCAATCGAAGATTTCACCGAGGGAAAGGTTCGCTGAGAACCTGAACAACATAGCCGATAGCGCAAAGTAAAAGACAAATTTTGTCAGATACGCTGTTGCATCAGGTGTGAAAAAACCGGAACGCCCCGCACCATAGCCTAGGCCAATTAGCGCAAAGAAAGGTATCGTCTGGAGAAAGATTTCTAACATATTACAGCGTTAACATCAGATCGCTTGATGCAAAAGGACTACCCGCTTCCGATGATCACACCCGCCGCTAGAACCAACGCGCCCCCAAGGACAACTTGAAAGGCCGCACGGAAAAATGGGGTTTGCATATAACGGTTTTGGATCCATGCAATGACCCAAAGCTCCACAAAGACCACAATGATAGCAGTGGTTGTTGCAGTCCAAAAATCAGTTATAAGATAAGGCAACGCATGACCAAGACCGCCAAGCGTTGTCATCACTCCAGAGGCAAGACCGCGTTTCCACGGCGCACCACGACCTGAAATTTGCCCATCGTCGCTTGCAGCTTCAGTGAAGCCCATTGAAATCCCCGCACCAATACTTGCAGCAAGACCAACAAGGAATGTCGTCCAAGTGTTTTGCGTCGCGAAGGCCACCGCGAAGATCGGCGCAAGGGTAGAAACAGAGCCGTCCATCAAACCCGCTAACCCGGGTTGAACCCATGTCAGAACAAACTGTCGGTGAGCTGCATCCTTTTCTTCTGTGTCTGCATCAGAATTGACTTTTTCGTCAATCAGCTTTGCTGCCCGTTCGGAATGGCCTGCCTCTGCGGCTGCGAGGTCGCCAAGCAATTTACGGGTCGCCGCATCGGTCGTATTCTTGGCAGCCGTTTCATAAAAACGCTGCGAGTCGCGTTCCATTTGGCGGGCCTCATCACGGATACGATCAAGGCCAAGATTTTGGATGAGCCAAACAGGGCGACGCGCGTAAAATCCAGCAACATGCTCTCTTCGAATTAGTGGGATTGTATCACCAAAACGTGTCTGATGCAGTTCAATCAACCGGCGACGATGTTCATTTTCCTCAAGGGCCATTTCATCGAATATAGCAGCGGAAGCTGCATAATCTTCTCGCAGACTTTGCGCGTAACTTCGGTAAATCTGTGCGTCGTCTTCTTCTGATGAGATTGCGAGTGCGAGCACTTCTTGCTCAGCAAGATCAGAGAACCGCTTTCTACTGGAAACTCCAGGGATCATATCACACCTCACTATTAGAATTTACGATACTTTAATGTAGATGCAAGTTCAATTGATTGGGAGCGCGCGACGAAATGCATCGCACTTATTACCACAACGAACCCTACAATCGCCACATTCGCTGCCACTAGCAATATTTAAATTTTGTTTCCAAACCAATCTTTTAAACTCACAACAAAAGTTATAATTTTGAAATGTCACTTGTCGCCAGACAAGTCATTAGAATTATGCATCACGGAGCAATAAACCCAGCCCGTCCTTGCTCGATCTAAACTGTTTAGTTTATAGGATCGAGTAGGGAGAACATTCATGGCTGAAGGTCCACCACAAGTTAAGCGCGGGCGCAAGTTCGACCAAGTTCTTGCCGGCGCGCGCGAAATATTCATGTCAGATGGTTTTGAGGGGGCGAGCGTAGACGATATTGCCCGTGCAGCTGGTGTGTCCAAGGCAACACTTTATAGCTACTTTCCAGACAAGCGGTTGTTGTTCATGGAAGTCGCTAAAACCGAATGCATCCGCCAAGCTGAGGCAGCCGTTGAAACCATTGATATGTCCCTTCCAGTAGGCACTATTTTAACGGAAGCTGCGTGGCAGATGGTAAACTTTTTCACCTCAAATTTTGGCCAGCGGGTTTTTCGACTCTGCGTCGCCGAAAGCGATCGTTTTCCCGAATTGGGACGTGAGTTTTATAAAAGTGGCCCTGCACTGGTGAGGGATCGGTTAATTACATTCATGGAGGTTGGCATTTCCCGCAATGAACTGAAGATCGATGATCTGCCGTTGGCCGCTGATCAATTTAATGAACTTTGCAAAGCTGACCTATTTCTGCGCCTGATATTTAGTGTGGACACGTCATTTAACGACACGCAGAAAGAGCGGATCGTGGTGGGTGCTGTTGAAACATTTCTCGCTCGGTACGCGTCCTGAACAGCGAAAGAAAAAAGTACATTAGGAACTTTTTTAATTGTAGTAATTATGTTGGTGACCGCTTGTGACACTTCAGCCACCCTGGGAGCCGCGTTACTTGTTGGCACAGACCTATCAAATCAGGCTGCGGACACCTTTCAAGTTCACCGGCATACTTATCTGATTGGTGAAGACTCTTTAGTACTGGAACGTGTTTTGTTGAATGGGAAAGTAAGAATTATCTGACCGAATTAAGTTATCACAACAAATTTTGGCCCAGAATTTTTCAACTTTAAAGTCTATTATGAACACCAGATCAGGAAAATTTTCCGTTCTCAAAACTGCAAAGTTGCTCCAAAGACATGTTCTGGGGGGGGGAGAGGGCGGTAAACGCACCTTTGGAGCACTTTCAGTAAAATAATTGTACGCTCGTAATACGGCACAAATAAGCCCTAAATACGACCTAATTGTGTCATGAGCCTTTTTTATAAAAAAAATAGGGTTGATTTAGGGCTACATTGAGACAATTTTACCAATATGACCACTCCAATATCATTTCCCAACGCAGCGCCTACGCACATTGCATTTCATCGCACAGAACTTAATGCGATCCTATCTGTGTATGGGCGTTTCGTGGCAGCAGGTGAATGGCGCGACTACGCAATATCGCACCTCAAAGAAGTCGCAGTATTTTCAGTTTTTCGACGCACGGCTGAACACCCTATGTATCGCATAGAAAAACGTCCCAGCCTTCGCATGAAGCAGGGGCAATACGTCGTGATCGGGATGGAGGGCCGTATTCTAAAACGCGGCAACGACCTGCGCCAAGTATTGCGGGTTTTAGAACGCAAGTTAATACGTGCCATAGATTAAACAAAGTTTTTATAGAACACGTCTGCGAGCTGTGACATCGCCATTGCCTTGTTCTTTTACGCGCAGTGTCGCCTGCACCAGACTTTCATAAACAACGGCCATGTGATGGGCATTTGCATGGATCATCGTGTCAGGATCAATCATCATTGCGACGTGACCATCCCAAAATATCAAATCACCTCGCAACAGTTTTTCGTCGCTTCCCAACAGCCGCCCCAACCCTTCACTTTGCAGGTCACTATCGCCAGCGCACAAATGACCACAGGCGTGGTACGCGGCCTGAACGAGGCCTGAACAATCCACACCACGCGTGGAATTCCCTCCCCAAAGATACGGCACACCAAAATAAAGCTGCGCAACAGTGGCTGGGTCTGCGAACAACTGTTCTAAAGGGCGCAGCTGCTTTTTAGGAATAAAACCGTGTGGCGTTTCAAAAAAATTTTGTAATTCATTAACAACAGTGACTTCTGTCCCAAATGGCAAATGTAACAGATCCTTCGACTTAAAACTTTCGGTCGCATAGGCATGAGTCGCGGAGGTAGCAACACGGTGGGTCGCAAACTTTGGCTTGGCCAACGACGATTCAGGCACATAGCCCACATAACTGTCGCGTTTACTTTGCACAAAGGCCCAGTCGTTGCGACGTTCATAAACTATCACATCAGCGCCAAGCAAAAGTTGCCGTGCGCGTTTACCAGATGGAGCCACGCATAGGTCAACTACAACTTGACCAATCGAGGCCAGTTCACCCTCAACAAACATTTCAGAATCAACCTGCCCGCGCAAATGGCTAGCCGCAACGCGTATATTAGCAGGTGTTAGGCGGGCATCAGTCATAGATCTAAAACATCTGGCAGTGCTGCTAAAATTGCCCGCGCACCCATGCCAACACCACCCTTGGGACGTGCAGGAGCATCCGTTGGATTCCAGCCATAAATATCAAAATGCGTATAAGGCGTATCCGTTACGAACCTACGCAGGAACAGCGCTGCCGTAATTGAACCCGCAAACCCACCCGATGGCGCATTATCGAGATCAGCAATCTGCGGTTCAATAATGGCCTCATAGGGGTCATGAAATGGCATTTGCCAGACCGGATCTGCGACCTCGGAGGCGGCCTGCGGCAAAGCCCTAGCCATTGCATCGTCCGTTGTGAAGAACGGCGCAATATCTGGACCAACAGCAACGCGCGCTGCCCCCGTCAAAGTCGCCATTGAAATAATGAGATCAGGCTTTCCTTCGTCCGCCAACGCGAGCGCGTCAGCAAGAACCAGTCGCCCTTCAGCATCCGTGTTATTGATTTCAACAGTGAGGCCTTTACGACTATGAAGGACATCGCCAGGACGGAACGCAGACCCATCAACAGAATTTTCCACAGCTGGAATAAGCACACGCAACTGCAACGGAATCTTCAGCACCATTATCATATGGGCAAGGCCCAGCACGGTTGCAGCACCTCCCATATCCTTTTTCATCAAACCCATAGACGCACCAGGCTTGAGGTTAAGTCCCCCCGTATCAAAACACACTCCCTTGCCAACAAGGGTAAGCTTTGGCCCAGAGTGTCCCCATGACATATCAATCAGTCGCGGTGTGCGGGGGGATGCACGGCCAACTGTATGAATCAATGGAAAATTCTGCGCAAGTAGGTCATCGCCCTGGATGATCGTCAATGTCGCACCGTGCTGTATCGCAAGTTTCTGTGCGGCGCCTGCAAGTTCATCCGGCCCCATGTCTGCTGCGGGTGTATTAATAAGATCACGAGTCAGACATTCACCAACAGCCAATGCTTCGATACGCGCAGCATCAATTCCGATAGGCGCAATAAACGCACGATCTTGTACAGGGGCGGCTTTATAACGATCAAATTGATACAGGCTCAGCAACAAGCCCAGCGCAGCCTCGTCCAGTGCAGGACCTGTAAGCATCGTGTCCAAGAAGTAATTTCCCGCAGGAAGTTTTGCAGCAGCAGCAGCTATGCCAAAACGCACGCGCGTTTGGCCTTTGGCCCCCAAACCAACATAAACAGCTTTGATAGATCCATCAGCATTTGGCAGCGCAGCCATCGAACCTATGTTTGCAGTAAACCTAGTGGCCCGCAACCAATCCGCAGACGCATTTGGCAATTGAATAAGCATTGCTTTGAGATCATCAGTTGTGACCGTGATCAGCGCAATTGCCGTGCCACATTGGGCGATAAATTTTAGTGACATGGGGGGACCTCTGGCCTGATTGTTATCTCAACCTAAACTATGCCCACTGTGAGGACCACGGCCTACTCAAGAAAATCCCCCCCCCCCCGTTCAAAAGTGGAAATTGGTTCTACCACACAATCTGAGGCTTGCATCATAAACCATATCAACCACGCCAACTTAAGCGTTAAAGGAACGTCATTATAATAAAAGAAGCCTGCCT
>JBLILC010000021.1:0-30611 GCA_047635635.1 Octadecabacter sp.
CCTTTTGCGAAGGCTGATCATCTGGTTTTAGGTGGCCATAAATTGCCATTTACGGGACTGCCCAAACGTATGCAGCAACTCATCGATAATCATCATGGGGCGCTTAAACGTCTGATGATGCACATTGGTGAACCCAAACGTGCAGGTGATTGTTTCAAACCACTTTTTAAACGTGAAATTGGCGAAGAAATCTATGGCCTAGCGCTTGCAGAAGCCCTTGCACACCTCAACCACTTACATCAAAGAGGCCAAGCTACGCGCGAATTGCGCGATGGTGCCTATTGGTTTCAGGCCACCTGACGCACGGCACGAACACCAACCTCACTCAATCTGACAACTGTATCTTCAGGTACTTCAGTCCAGTGCCCAGCAACACCACACAGGGGTTCTGACGCATAAAGCGTCGAACCTGTCCCGGTAGACGCATAGCGAAACCCATACAAAGTCTGCCCATCCAAAAAACGCAGCTGACTTTGACAGCCTGTTTACATTGCCCTATTTGATCTAAAGTGCGCTCCATCTCCTGCGCAGGGTCCGCATCCAAACCGTTTGCCCGAAATGTGAAAAAAATCATCTCACTGTCTGTCGATCCACACCGCGCGGCATATAGTTTATCCGGTAAAGCGACCTCAAGCCGCCACCCAATAGCAAAGAAATGCAGTACCTGCCCGTTGTGGCAAAACAGCCATCAGCCATGATTAAACAGATGACAGTTCTGGCGGCTGATTTCGCCCACAGTGCTGGCGCGAACATGCGGAAGAAACAGCCACGACCTGTACCATCCCGCACAGACTTGACAAATTTCCGTCCGACCACGCTGGCGACACCTCACCGTACAGCACCAGCGTTTCGCCAATATCATACTACGCGATGCCAAACCCGTCACGGTTCACAACTAATTTAGCCCCCGCCGCATGCTGACTTTGATCAAGCAAAGAATGTGCTGAGCACACAATAACATTTTTAAGTGGAATAGTTGGGCCCGATTAGGCTGTAATCAGACATATACTAGTGGCGCGCATTCATACGCACGACCAGTTTGCGAAGAATCTGGCCAGCGGTGGTTTCGCACAATGCAGGGATTAAAGCGTGTAGAAATGCGGCCCCACCAGCAACAGTCATCCAGAACGCAAAACTACCTGCAAACCTCATATGTTGGAAATATGTCTCATTCACAGATGTAGGATGAGCAAGAAACCAGCGATCTATAAGGCTGGTGCAGGTTGATTTACTAAGGTTGGACATTGAATGGCTCCCATGGATTATTTTTCAATTATACAGGTTTCACACCGCAAAACCGTCCCAAATACTATGGCCAAAGAGACACTTTATGGGATACCATCCCTTCATGAAGCAAGAACTCGATACAATTGATCGGCGCATCCTGACTATTTTGCAATCAGATGCTTCAAAATCTATCGATGCCATCTCGGATCAGGTTGCCCTATCGCGCAATGCTTGTTGGCGCCGAATCAAAGCGATGGAGGTCAGTGGCATTATCCGCTCACGGGTCGCGCTTCTTGATCCTATCAAAATTGGCTGCCCCCTGACCGTACTGGTCTTGATCCGCACCGATCACCATTCGGACACTTGGCGCAAGGATTTTGCAGCCGCAATTGCCGCTCTACCTGAAATTACTTCAGCCCAGCGTATGACGGGTGATCTGGATTATGTGCTCAAAGTGCGGCTGACTGATGTGGCAGCCTATGATCTATTTTACAAACGCCTGACATCACGGATTTCTGTATCAGATATTTCCGCCAGTTTCGTGATGGAAGATATTAAGTATACCACGGCCTTACCCCTTTAGTCCCTATGCTCAGAGCCCATTAAATTACTTAATACGACTATGACTGCATTATTAAAATTCCCAGAAAAGGGGGGGTAAGGTGAATAATTTTTATTAGTGAGGTAATGCTATGATGTATTGGCTTAAGCCTTGCTGTCCAAAGTGCTGTGGTGGCTCACACCCGCGTCTGAGAAAATTAATTTTTTTAACCGCAAAGGGTAAATAGCAGTTTGGACCGCGGACCCAATGAACATTAATTGGGCATCTCAGGCGTGAACTGGTGCAGACCCTTTTATGTTAGCCTGTTGCGCCATTTTAGTATGGACAGCTGAAAACTATTTATAAAAGTTAGAGTGAAATGCTTAATCAGATTATGATGGCGCTAGCTTTGGAGGTTCCTGTCAATAAAATAATTTCAATTGAGGCTATTAATCGATGGAAAAATTGCATTACCTCAAGCTTGAAATTAAAAGGTTCATCATATTTTAAAGCTCAGACCCGTCTGGTGCTAAAAAAAACTGATCCAGCATGTGAACGAAATGTAAGAACCTGCGCGCGATGCACAAAAAGATTGAGACTACATAACCAGAACAGATTGCCTTGCAACTAGCTGCTGAACTGGAAATTGGTGATACGAAGTCCTGCCATCACGTCCAGGGCTGACATTGCAATGTGAATCATCTAAAGCTTTTTAAAATTCAAAAAAGGAAGTTAAGATGGTAGATCACAAGCACGGCGATATGGACACAAGCACTCAAGAAAAAACCTTCAATGGCTTTATCAGTATGGTGACAAAAATCGCTGTCGTTATCGTTATTGCATTGGTTCTTCTTTCCCTGATTAACGGATAACCCCCGCATGAACCGGCGTACCTTTATGTTGTCTGCGCCGCTTGGTCTAACTGCGTGCGGGATTGTTGCTCGCGAAGAAATTCTTGCCTCACAATCAATGATTGACAGTGTTAGATATGTACACCCTGGGCCAAAATCATTGACTCTAATGACAATGAAAAACACAAGCTCAGGCAACGGCGCTCACACCGGACTCCTTATTAACGCCAGCCAACGCGTTTTATGGGACCCTGCGGGAACATTTGGACACTCTACCATTCCAGAACGCAACGATGTCCATTTTGGGATCACACCTCAGCTTGAAAAGCTTTATGTTTCGTACCATTCGCGTGTCACGTTTTACACTTTAATTCAAAAAGTCGACGTTTTGCCCGAGGTTGCTGAAATGGCGCTGCGGCTGGCAATTACGAACGGCCCAACTCCCAAAGCTGTATGCACAGCCCACACATCTCGCATGTTGGGAAAGTTGCCCGGCTTTGAAAGTATCCGCACTACAGTTTTTCCAAACAACTTGTCAGACCAGTTCGCCCTGATTTCAGGTGCGCGCAGTCGCGAATATCGAGAGAGTGACAGCGATGACAAAGACATCGCAACCGCTACAGTTGATCGGCAGCTTAACGCCAATTAATAAGGACCCATAAACCAGATCATACTAAATAAGGTGGCTCCGCCCAAAGTAATGGCTGCCACGACATTTTTAGTTAGCAGTCCAACTCCGAATGTGACTAGAGCCGCACTTAGCCTCGCTGGGTCGACTTGGCCGCCCGTTGCCGCCGGCCACAAAACCAATGGGGCAACCAAACCCGGCAAAACTGCAACAGCCGTATAGCGCAGATGTCGCAGCACCCATTCCGGCAGGTCCTTGCCCCCAATTAGACCAAGAAACGAAAACCTGATTAAATAGGTCCCAATCCCCAACACAATAATAATGGTCCAAATATAGCCTGCGCTCATGCCTGGGTTCATATCTCAACCTTCCGCTTCATCCAAATTTCCATCTGCGCGCCAACAATCATGGCAGCAACACCAGCAACCAACAGGCCAAGATTGTAAGGCAGTCCGGAAAAAACCAACGACAGTATGATGGACACAACTGACGACACCATATGAGCCAGCGTGCGCATCATCGGCGCAATAATGGCAAGGAAACAGATAGGCACGGCAAAATCCAACGCTATCCAGTCAGGGATCATATCCCCAAACCAAATGCCCAGGCCCGTCGCCACAATCCACATCGGGCATACCGGTGTTACCGCACCAAAAAAGAACCCTATACGTTGGGACAGCGATAAATCAGGCTCGTCCTCAAAGCGATTCATGGATACGGCGTAACTTTGATCAACATTTACATAAGCAATCAAAGCGCGCTTCCAAAGCGGCGCGCGACCTAGCCAAACCACTAAGGAGGCCGAATACATTGCCATGCGCAAGTTTACCGCCAACGCCGTCGAGACCACGATTAGAAACGGCGCGTCTTCGGCCATCAACTGCAATGCAGTGAATTGTGCCGCTCCCGCAAAAACCACCGACGAAAACGCCATAGTTTGCACACTGGTAAATCCCGCCTCAGTCGCAACTATGCCAAACAGCAACCCGAACGGAATCACCACCAACAAAAATGGCAAACCTGTGCGAAAGCCTATCCAATAATATGATTTCTGGGTCGCGCGCGCCATTAATATGCCTTACATTTGCTACAACCGCCTTAGCTTTGCTCCAGCCAATTGACAATGAGGTCATAACCCATGCGTGAACCACTGGGTCTTATCCTCGCAGAAGATCCCAGCATACGCATGGACGGCATTTCAAAGGCAGATTTTATTTTGGGGCGTGCAACGTTGCTCACTCACGTTCAGGCGCGACTTGAACCACAAGTAGCGGCAATTGCAGTTATCACCAACAGGCCAATCACAACCAAACTTCCTATAATAACCGATGCAACCCTCAATCATCTCGGCCCTCTATCTGGCGTTCTGGCAGGTCTTGATTGGGCTGCAAAGCAGGGAGTCACACACATTGTCACTGTTGCCGTGGACACACCGTTCTTCCCATGCAACCTCGTTCCACATTTGCTCCTCGCGGGAGAAGCACAACCCCACGGTTTTGCCATCGCCATAACGTCAGACGGGCTGCATGACACGTTTGGGATTTGGCCTACAGTTTTGCGTGATGACCTTGCTACATTCCTAGAACAAGGCCAGCGCAAGGTCAGCGACTTTACGCAAGCACAAGGCGCAGCCACTGTAACATTCCCCCACACTACACCGCCATCGTTTTTCAAAATTAACACACCCAGAGACCTTAAAACCGCAGCGCAGTGGTTGTGATTAGACTGACCGCTATACAGGGCATTAATTAAAGTAAAAGCGCACAAATAGCACAGATATGTTGGGCGGCCTTCAGCCAAAAACTTGGCTGCCTCATGGGACCAAGACGACGCGCAATCTCGTTTACCCAAGACATGCTCAACACAACTCACGTGCGGTATGCGCACATCACTACTGATGGGTCGGCAACATGTGGCATATCAAATTTCTAGCCCTGTTAAAATTTGACGCTGAAAGTGACCAGTTTCTTATGAACGGTATTTTTATCAGTTATAAGGCATTTGGAAAAGACAACGACAACACAGCGTACAATAAGCGCCACGGTAAAAATAAATGACTACAAGGAATTTACAACTTAATGTGATTGACGGTAAGCCTCATTTTTTAGACGGTATATGATCACAAAAGGTTGAGTCTCAGGAAATGAAGCCTCTCAAATACCTTTTTGGCTTGAGAATTCTACAAACTGTTAACCGCAAGATTTAGGCGGCTTAGTCGAATGCGCCTGTTACACGACCAAGCAACATGAAAGCGCGACTTGTGCGGGTTTCCGAAAGCGCTGCGATATCTTCGTCGGTCGCTTCGACTTCAAACGCAACAAGCATTTGGTCGTATTTACGCAAAAAGTGATGCGCAGCATCGCGAAAAATTGCATCATCACGCATCCGTCCAGCTGTTAGCGCCAGCGATGACCTATCCCGGATACCACCAAGTGATGCGGCAGCCTTGCCCCGCTCACCATGTGCGAAACGGCGCCAAATCTCTGTGCGTGCACGATCAGGACGTAGATCATCCATATAAATTCCGTCTTGACTCATTAACGTCAAAACGTCCTGGCTTGCCCGAATTAATTGTTTGGCAGTGCGGTCTTTCAACGCACGATGCAATGCGGCAAACCCAGCCTGGTCTGTTTCTGTATCTGGAAAGTTTAACGCCCGAACAAGATCAGGCCGCGAAACTGGCGGAGCAGTGTCTTCTGCAGTGGTACCGAGCGCAAGGCTCTGCTGATCGTCAGCGCAGGGCGCTTCTGGCGGCGGCGGAGCAACAATACAATCCACTGGGCGCGATGTCGCGAAACTTACCAACGCTGTTTCTGTCTGTTGCGTCAAGCGTGCAATCTCGTTCAGTTGGCGTTCAACCGTCGCTTCGATGCCAGTACCGCGCGACTGGCGGTCAGCAACATATGTCTGGCGCATCCCGTCAATCGCGGCCTGCAAACGCCGGCTTTCGTCACGGACCACTTTACTTGACCGTGCGGCCATTGCTGCAATCCAAATTATCGCTATCGGCAGAAAGATCACCATCATCATTATCACAAACCGCAAACTGTCGACCTTTGCAGTGACATCGTCCTCGGCTGGCAGCACAAGGAAAAACAGCGCCACACCAAGAAGCCAGATTAAACTGACCACGATCGCAGCCACTTCTATCGCAGTCACACGGACCTCATCCGAGCGCAAACCAACCCGAAGCGATACATCTGCTTTGTTTTGACCATCAGTCATCTAAGTCAGAGCCCTATTTAAAAATAACTTTCAGTATTTCGTAGGATTTAACACCACCTGGGGTGCGCACTTCAACGCTGTCGCCTTCGTCCTTACCAATCAACGCTCGCGCTATTGGAGACTTCATATTCAGACGACCGTGCTCAATATCAGCTTCATATTCGCCAACAATTTGGTATGTTAACTCTTTGTCAGTGTCTTCATCGACCAAGGTAACATGTGCGCCAAACTTCACAGTTCCGCTTAATTTGCTAACGTCAATTACATTAGCCAGCGAAATCACGCCTTCGAGTTCCTTAACGCGGCCTTCAATAAATGACTGTTTTTCCTTGGCGGAGTGGTACTCCGCATTTTCAGATAAATCGCCATGTTCACGCGCGTCAGAAATGGCGCGAATTATAGCAGGGCGTTCAACGGATTTAAGATGCTTCAATTCAGCATCCAACTTGTTAAATCCAGCACGTGTCAGCGGTATCTTGTCCATTGCGGCATTTCCGATTGATCAGTTTTCAAGTAAATATACATAACCCACACGAACCGTTCGCCTCAAGGGGCTTTGACATCTCATGAGCCATTATTTGTGGACGCGACGTTTACGGCAATACTAAGCAATTTTATGTTTTAGTGAGATTGCCGTGCTCACACTCGTCCTATATCTCAATAGTGACATCTTTTTGCAGACGCTAGGGAGTTTCGACATGGCCGATATTGAACGTGAATCCATGGAATATGACGTTGTTATTGTCGGTGCGGGCCCTGCGGGTCTATCGGCCGCAATCAGACTTAAGCAGCTTAATGCTGATTTGACTGTTGTTGTGCTCGAAAAGGGGTCCGAAGTTGGCGCTCATATCTTGTCGGGCGCAGTGCTTGATCCAGTCGGCCTCAACAAACTAATCCCCGACTGGAAAGCCAAAGGCGCGCCACTCAATACACCAGTTTCAAACGATAATTTTTATTTACTCGGCGAAGCTGGCAAAATCCGCATCCCAAATTCCCCAATGCCACCGCTCATGAGCAACCACGGCAACTATATTGTGTCGATGGGCAATGTCTGCCGCTGGATGGCACAACAGGCAGAAGACCTTGGCGTCGAAATCTTCCCCGGCATGGCATGTTCAGAAATCGTGTACGGCAAAAACAGAGAAATTAAGGGAGTCGTTGCAGGTGTGTTTGGCCTAGAGTCCGACGGCAAAATCGGCCCCAATACTGAACCCGGCATGGAACTTCATGGCAAATACGTCTTCCTATCCGAAGGAGTGCACGGATCACTATCCAAAGAAGTCATCGCAAAATATGATCTTGCAAAAGGAACGCAACCTCAAAAATACGGCCTCGGCATGAAAGAAATCTGGGAAATTGATCCAGCTAAGCACAAAGAAGGCACTGTTACACACACAAGTGGTTGGCCCTTAGGCAGTAATGCAGGAGGAGGATCATTTATCTACCACCTTGAAAATAATCAGGTCTACGTTGGCTTTGTGGTCCACCTTAACTACAAAAACCCTTATTTATTTCCATACATGGAATTCCAAAGGTTCAAACATCACCCGATGATTGCTGACTTGCTAAAAGACGGCAAACGCATAGCTTACGGGGCGCGCGCAATCACTGAAGGCGGTTACCAATCAATGTGCAAAATGACTGCTCCAGGCGTAGCACTACTGGGTTGCAGTGTCGGCATGGTTAACCTGCCACGCATCAAGGGCAACCATAACGCCATGCTGTCTGGTATAGCAGCAGCTGAAGCTGCACATGCCGCTATCAGCGCAGGCCGCTCATCAGATGAACTCTTTGATTATGAGATCGAAGTGCGCAATGGGGCCATTGGACAAGACCTCAAAAAAGTACGCAACGTTAAACCTTTGTGGTCTCGTTTTGGGCTTTTGACGTCCCTCATTGTCGGTGGTATAGATATGTGGACAAACACTTTTGGTTTTTCATTTTTTGGCACGATGAGGCATGGTAAGAGCGATGCGGAAGCTACCGAAAAGGCATTTAAGCATAAGCCCATCGATTACCCCAAGCCCGACGGTAAACTATCGTTTGATCGCCTGACAAACGTCTCATTCAGCTTCACCAACCACGAAGAAAGCCAGCCCGCGCATTTACACCTAAAAGACGCGTCCATTCCGGTGAACGTGAATTTCCACGACTATGCCGGCCCATCCGCACGCTATTGTCCTGCAGGAGTATACGAATTTGTTGGCGAAGGCGCGAATAGAAAATTTCAGATTAATTTTCAGAACTGCGTTCACTGTAAAACCTGCGACATCAAAGATCCAAGCCAAAACATCACATGGACGACTCCGCAAGGAGGCGATGGACCAAACTATCCTAATATGTAAATTATTAAAACTTTAAGAAACGGGGGCTCGCTGCTTGGGGCTCTCTTCGTTACAATCAGACTAAACATAGTGCGCAACATAGCAAACTAATGTAAATGTTGTTTACGCGGGCGTGTCCACAGTCGTAGGCTGGACTGACCTTACTGACCGGAGCAAATCTTGATCTTCCGCATTTTCGCCACCCTACGCCTGACAGTATGCGCCGCAATGCTCGTCACAGCGATACCCGCTGCGGCAGATCCCAACGCGGGAGCTTACCTAGCAGCACGCCAGGCCGCGATTTCTGGTGATTTTAGTACAGCAGCGATCTATTTTCGCGACGCTTTGCTTGCCGACGCCAATAATATAGCTCTTATGGAACAATCTCTCACTGCTTATCTGGGCGTTGGACAGGTTGAATCCGCAGCGGGCATCGCGCGCCCCTTCGTCGATGCTGGCGGAGAAAGCCAGATTGCTAACATAGCACTCGTGGCACAAGCCGCCCGCGCCGAAGATTGGGATGCTATCTTTAATTTGCTTGAGGCCAGAAAAGAGGTTGGCCCACTACTAGATGGTCTCACTCAGGCGTGGGCTCACCTTGGAAATAATAACATAGACCGAGCGCTTATGCGCTTTGACGAAGTTATCGAAACTCCGGGACTGCGGAGCTTTGGCCAACAACACAAAGCCCTCGCACTGGCAATGACAGGTGATCTAGACGGCGCAAACGCGATCTATGACTTACCGTCAAACATCGGTGTTATACCAAATCGCATATCTGTTGTTGCACACTTGCAAATCCTCGCCCAACTCGGTGACTTTGAGCGGGCAAGCAACATGTTTAAACTTGCCTTTAGCGATGACCTAGATCCTGAATTGGACGCCCTACGCAGAGCCATTAATGCAGGCGAAGTTCCTGACTTATCCAGCGTCGTGGCAAACCCACGCGAGGGCATTGCCTACGCTTACCAAAGTCTGTCAGGCATCTTGCAGGGCGAAGCGAACGAAAGTTATCTGTTGTTATATGCGCAAGCTGCCCGATTTATCGCACCCCACAACGCTAACGCACAAATCGCCACTGCAAGGCTCTTGAATTCGCTTGGCCAACACGAGGTCGCAGCCCAAACATTCGCCCAAGTCAGCTCTGGTGATCCAGCCTTTCATAGCGCCGAAATTGGTCGTGCAGAATCACTACGCCTCGCAGGTCGTTTTAAAAAAGCCGTTGAGGTTCTTAGCCAGCTCACAACCAGCCACCCCGACCTACCCATGTCTCATGCATCACTGGGCGATATTTATCGCCAACTTGGTCAATTAACCGATGCGCGCGTATCTTACGACACTGCGCTCTCATTGTACCCCGAAGACGCATCTCTTCGCTGGTGGCTGCTCTATTCACGCGGCATTACCAACGAACGTCTTGATGAGTGGGACGCCGCCGAGCTAGATTTTCGCGCAGCACTCACTTTCAATCCTGGCAACCCATCGGTTTTAAACTATCTGGGCTATTCTCTGGTTGATCGTGGCCTTAAGTACGAAGAAGCCCTGAGCATGATAGAAACCGCAGTTGCCGCCCGACCTGAAAGTGGAGCTATCGTCGATAGCCTTGCATGGGTTTATTATAAAATTGGCCGCTACCAAGACGCTGTCGCCCCCATGGAACGCGCAGCCGAACTAGAACCCAATGATCCAATCTTAAATGATCACTTGGGGGACGTTTACTGGATGGTAGGCCGCTACGCCGAAGCACGTTTTCAATGGCGACGCGCACTGTCGTTTGAACCCGAAGAGGCGGAAGCAATACAAATTCGCCGCAAACTTTCAATTGGACTGGATGCAGTCTACGCTGAAGAAGGCGTGACCCCCGCAGCTCCGGTTGAGATGGCTAATGGCAACAACTAAAAATGCAATTTCCGAACCCGCACCCGCCAAGGTCAACCTGACATTGCATGTGATAGGCCAGCGAGCAGATGGATATCATCTACTTGATAGTTTGGCGATGTTTATGGCTCTGGGCGACGTGGTAAGAGTCGTCCCTGCTGATCACCTGTCCCTTACAATCGACGGACCTTTTTCCGCAGACTTGACTACGAACAATGACAACCTTGTTCTGCAGGCAGCGTTGTCTTTTGGCATCACCAAGGGCGCTGCTATTAATCTTACAAAGAACCTGCCTGTCGCTTCGGGCATAGGGGGCGGATCGGCGGATGCAGCCGCCACGCTGCGCGCCCTATCTCGCTTGTGGGACGTGCCAATGCCTAACTCTGAAAAAATTTTGAGCATTGGAGCTGATGTCCCAGTCTGCTTGACAACTAACCTATCACACATGAGGGGCATTGGAGATCAAATTGATATCCTAACCACCCCAAAAAAGCTCAACATACTGCTGGTGAACCCTAAAGTGGCTGTGTCAACATCGCAGGTATTTGGAGGACTTTCCAGAAAATTAAACACCCCAATGGGCACCAACATGCCTAACCCGACGGACACTGATAATTGGATCAAATGGCTTTCAACTCAGCGAAATGATTTGGAAAAACCGGCACAAATAGCGGCACCTGCTATCGGTGAAGTCTTAGCCTCGCTGCGCGCGCAAAACGGCTGTCTATTAGCTCGCATGTCAGGCTCGGGTGCAACGTGTTTTGCATTTTTCAAAGATAGCAGCACACGCGATGCTGCCGCAGTAACATTGCGCCAGTCCCACAAAACTTGGTGGATAACGGCAACCGAAGAAGCGCTTATTTAATTCGCGCTACGACGAAGTCCGCCAAGTCCAAAAGCATCAGCTTAATTGGGTGATTCGGAAGGGGTACTAAAGCCGCCTTCGCCTTGTCCATCCACCACAAAGCCTCTGACTTTGTATCCTTCAGCGCTCCATGTTTGACTAGAAAGCTTAACGCAACTTCCAGATCACCGTCTTTTTGGCGACCTTTTTCAATAGTACGCACCCAAAAAGCGCGTTCGTGTGCATTAGCGAGCGCCACGGCTTTAATCACCGGCAAAGTCAGTTTGCGTTCGCGGAAATCATCGCCTATGTCTTTGCCAATGGCATCCGTGCCCACATAATCCAGCAGATCGTCAACCATCTGAAATCCGATGCCCAGAGCGTCTCCATAATCATAAAGTGCCTTCACTAGCACTTCATCCTGTTCTGCAATAACACCACCCACTTCCATGGCTGCTGAGAACAAGGCTGCCGTTTTGCCACGTACGATCTGAAAATAAACAGCTTCACTCGTCGCCAAGTCGCTTGCGGCCGTTAGCTGTAATACTTCGCCTTCTGCGATCGTAGCAGATGCATTGGCGAGGATATCCAGAACCCGAAGTGAGCCTGTTTCAACCATCAACTGAAACGAACGCGCAAACAAATAATCACCAACCAGCACGGATGAAGTATTGTCCCACAACAGGTTTGCTGTGGGCCTCCCACGCCGCTGTGCACTTTCATCAACTACATCATCATGCAGCAATGTCGCCGTGTGAATAAATTCGACTGTCGCAGCAAGGTGAATGTGATATGGTCCTTTGTAACCGCACATTTTTGCTGCCGCCAAAGTCAACATTGGACGCAAACGTTTACCGCCAGCTTCAACCAAATGCGATGTCACTTCGGGGATACGTGGTGCATATTTTGATGCCATCCGGTCCGTGATCAATAAGTTTACGGCATCCATTTCATTGGTCAAAGCGGCGGCCAAAAGATCGTGTGGTTTGCTCGCGGCGTGGTCTAAACTCATCACAGCTCCGTCAGTTACTCGACAAAGGGCATCAATGCACCTTAAGTCATGGGTATGAAAGAACTACTACGCACAAATGACATAACTATCATCGCTTTCGCCAAAGCCCTTTTACAGGGTGAGGATATAGAGGTGTTTGAGTTCGACGTAAATATGAGCATCCTAGACGGATCTTTGGGCATATTGCCACGCCGCCTGATGGTTCGACGTGCAGATCATTTTATAGCAACATCTGTGATGACAGCCAACAATATTGAATTGGGACTGTGAACCTGGACTCTAGAACCACATTTGACGCATTCCTTGGAGGGCGTCTGACGCTTCAACAGCCCGCCAAAGGCTATCGCGCAGGCATCGATCCAGTACTTTTGGCGGCAGCTGTTCGAGCGAAAGCGGGTCAATCAGTCTTGGAACTTGGCTGTGGCACAGGTGCTGCCCTTTTGTGCTTAGCAACTCGAGTGTTGGGCTTGGCGCTTCATGGCGTTGAAATTCAAAACAATTATGCCAGTATCTGCCGTGCGAATGCCACGGCCAACAGCATCGATGCAACGATCTGGACAGCAGACCTGCGCGATCTTCCAACTGTCCTCCGAGGCCTTTCCTTTGACCACGTAATGGTTAACCCACCATATTTTGAACGTGCATCAGGAAATTCCAGCCGACTGCCAGATCGCGACGTTGCTTTTGCTGGTGACACAGCGACTATTGATTGGATAAACACGGCAACTCGACGGCTCAAGCCTAAGGGAACTCTGACGATAATCCAGAAAGCGGATCGCCTGCCCGATCTTTTGGGCGCCATTGACGGCCGGCTAGGTGCGATCCAGGTCCATCCAATAACAGGGCGCGCTGGCCGCAACGCAGACCGCATCATCTTGCGCGCACGAAAAGGGAGCCGCGCACCCTTCAAGCTGCACGCGCCAATCTCACTACACGAAGGCCCGTCCCATTCAGCAGACAAAGAAGACTATCGACCAGAGATCGCAGCAATCTTGCGCGAAGGCCTAGATTTTTTCCTTGCTGATTAATTACTTCGCAGTCTTATTGGCGGTCTCCTGCGCATTGTGCCAAATTGCTGCTCTGCGGCGTGACAGTCCCAAAAATATATGGTCAAGGTTAGTAACTATTTACCTTTGTTAGGAGGATCTAAATGAGCTTGACGTCCCACTTGCAGGAACTGAAGAAAAAACACGATACCCTTTCTGACGCTGTTGAAAAAGAACAACGTAGTCTGGGCTCCAATGATCTAGAAGTATCACGCCTCAAGAAAGAAAAACTCCACCTCAAAGAAACGATTTCGCGGCTTAACTCTGCTTAGGCCTAATCGGTACTGGCGTAGTTGCGCCAGTACCTTCCTAGTGTGCATGAATTCTGTGCATATGATGTCAAAAGCCGCTCTATCGAACGGCCTTTTTTTATTTAATGCAAAAGCTTTGCGCCTGAAGCAGATCGGCGTTGCAAAACTGGGCGTTTCGTCAGAGAGATTTGACGTATATTGATTATTCATGGGAGGAGACCACAACCATTTAAGGTGGACCCATGTACAAAGAATTATCACAAACAGAAATTAATAAAATTATCGCGCAAGCACACGCCCAACGAGCTGGTGCATTTGCTAGAATGATCAAAGACTTTTTTAGCCGATCTGCAACTTAAAAAGCACGTACAACTCAAAAAGGGCGGGTTAAATTCCCGCCCTTTTGTATATTACTAGGGCCTATTTATACGAAGAACTGCGCACCATTCGCAGAAATAGTCGACCCATTGATGAAGCCAGAATCGTCGGAAGCAAGGAATGCAACGCAGCGTGCAATTTCTTCCGGTTCCCCCAGACGACCCGTTGGAATTTGACCAATAATTCTCTCTCGGACCTTTTCCGGCACTGCCATGACCATTTCAGTACCGATGTAGCCTGGGCAAACTGCATTGGCTGTGATGCCTGCGCGCGCACCTTCTTGTGCAAGTGATTTCACAATGCCCAAATCGCCAGATTTTGTTGCCGCATAGTTGACCTGCGCAAACTGCCCCTTCTGACCGTTGATAGATGAAATAACGATAAAGCGGCCAAATTTACGTTCCCGCATACCTGGCCAAATCGGGTGAATGGTGTTGAACACGCCCGTCAAATTAGTATCGATAACCTCATGCCACTGTTCTGGCGTCATCTTGTGGAACGGCGCATCACGGGTGATGCCTGCATTTGCAACGACAACCTCGATGGGGCCAAGGTCTGCTTCCACCTGGGCAATGCCCGCTTTGGAACTTTCATAGTCCGCAACGTTCCACTTGTAGGTTTTAATGCCTGTGGCTTCGCTAAACTTTGCCGCTGCGTCATCATTGCCAGCGTACGCCGCGGCAACAGTATATCCATCCGCCGTAAGCTTTATAGAAATAGCTTTGCCAATACCACGACTTCCTCCTGTAACAAGTGCAACGCGTCCCATATTTTTCTCCCTCTGGAATTTTAATTAGGTCATGATATTATTTTTATGAGCTACAAAACGCAATATTATTGCGTAGGTATTTTTTAACCTTAGGGACGTTCAACACAGAGTGCGACTCCCATTCCACCTCCAATGCACAAGGTTGCAAGACCTTTTTTGGCACCACGGCGCTTCATCTCAAACAACAGCGTATTTAGAACGCGGCAGCCAGATGCACCAATCGGGTGCCCAATTGCGATCGCTCCACCGTTTACGTTTACAATTTCAGGATCCCAGCCCATTTCGAGGTTCACGGCACAAGCTTGCGCTGCGAAGGCTTCATTGGCTTCAACAAGGTCCAAATCATCCACGGACCAGCCTGCCTTATCCAATGCCTTACGCGATGCGTAAATTGGGCCAACGCCCATAATAGATGGATCTAAACCAGCTGTGGCGTAGGAAGCGATGCGAGCCATAGGCTCGATACCACGCTTTTCAGCTTCATCCACAGACATTAAAATTGTCGCTGCTGCACCATCGTTAAGGCCGGATGCGTTGGCTGCAGTCACGGTACCATCTTTGGTGAAGGCTGGACGCATTTTTTGCATGGCTTCCATCGTGGCGCCATGGCGGATGTATTCATCTTGATCAATAATCATTTCACCCTTTCGGGTCTTCACGGTAAACGCTGCGATCTCATCTGCAAACCTACCAGCCTTTTGGGCGGCTTCGGCTTTATTCTGAGACGCCACAGCAAATTCGTCCTGCATATTACGCGAAATCTGCCACTTTTCAGCTACATTTTCGGCCGTTTGGCCCATATGATAGTTGTTGAATGCATCCCAGAGACCGTCTTTGATCATCGTATCGATAAGCTTTATGTCCCCCATCTTTTGACCCGCACGCATGTTTTGCGCATGAGGGGAAAGCGTCATATTCTCTTGACCACCTGCAGCCACAATTGATGCATCACCAAGCATAATGTGCTGCGCCCCAAGCGCAACGGCACGAAGGCCAGAACCACAAACTTGGTTGAGCGACCATGCTGCGGACTCTTGGGAAAGGCCGGCATTAATATGTGCCTGACGCGCGGGGTTCTGGCCCTGCGCAGCTGTCAGAACCTGACCAAGAATCGTTTCCGAGACTTCAGATTTGTCGATGCCAGCGCGGGCGACGACTTCTTCCAGAATAGCGGCGCCCAGATCATGGGCAGGCGTGTTGGCAAATACGCCTCCAAAACTGCCCACAGCAGTGCGGGCTGCTGATGCAATAACTACGTTTGTCATAGGAAGGGGTCCCTTTTTTGTTCCGACTGTATCAACGGAATGTTGAGCGACCTGTGTAAAAAGAGCAAGAGAAGAAGAACTTTAATAAGCCGATATTTTTATTTAAGACTTTGGGAAAGCAATCGCAACGAAGTCACGGCTTGTTACTTAACTGCTCGGAGAATATCCATTAGTCTGCGTACTTTAGAGTACAAATTTCGAGACACTAAATAGTAACCTTGTTGGCAGCCCACCCCAAAAGAGATTACAGCCTCACGGATTGTATCAAACTGTCTTCTGCTAGTCACAAGTATCCAAAATCTGCAATCAACGCTGCACTGACTAATTTATTAGCAAGCACGCGCCACTAGGCCGCGTCCACACGCTAGGGCGCAGATACATTAACCCTCAAAAGAAAATTTGGGCTCAACTAAAAAAACTACAAAGCCAACTGAAAGCTTAACATGTCGATATCGTGTCGAAGACTGATGTCTTTAATTTCACTCCTGAATTGCGCAGCTGGTGTGACGCGCCCTGTATAATCCATCACTCGGATCAGACATTCATAAAAAGCTACCAGACAGGCTTACCTGACAGTGCGGACAGGGAGCATCACCAACTGAAAATTATCAGTTTCCAAGATAGTGGGCACCATTAATAGAATATTTTTTATAGGTACGATAACCATATATTTCAGATATTCATGTAGCGTTTAGTTATTTCCAGTGGCCTAAGTGTTCGTTTATACCATTAGTCTGACCTGTTTGTGCTCTGACATTACATGCGAACCTTTAAAGGCTGGTAAACTTCGCTTTTATTGACACCTCTTTCAATATTATGCAGGAGTACACGCGATCAAAACGCATACTGGAGCACACAATGTCAGACCGCTGCGGCTGGGCCGGATCAGAACTGATTTATACTGACTACCACGATACCGAGTGGGGTGTGCCCGAATGGGACAGCCGTGCACTATGGGAAAAGCTAGTTCTTGATGGGTTTCAGGCTGGTCTCAGCTGGATCACGATATTGAAAAAGCGTAACAATTTTCGAACAGCGTTCGCAAGTTTTGACCCAGTTGAAATCGCCACATGGGGCGAAGTCGACATCGAGCACCTGTTGCAAAACGAAGGCATCATCCGCCATCGTGGCAAAATTCAAGCCACAATCGGAAATGCCCAAGCATACCTGAAGGTCAATAACTTTTCTGAACTATGCTGGTCTTATGTCGATGGAAAGCCCCTGCAAACTAACCGCACAATTTTGGCCGACGTTCCTGGTTACAACGACATATCCACACAGTTTTCAAAGGACTTAAAGAAACTCGGTTTTAAATTCTGCGGCCCGACGATTGTATATGCGTGGATGCAGGCTTGTGGGCTGATCAACGATCACATTACGACTTGCCCACGGCACGAACCATGCCGCGCCCTCGGCTCACCACCTAGATAGCGCATCTTCATCCTCAGCCTTGGATGCAACCCAATCTGCGCCGTCCAATGTGATCTCTTTTTTCCAAAAAGGTGCGCGGGATTTAAGATAATCCATCAAGAATTCCGCTGCCTCAAACGCATCCTTGCGATGCTTGGAAGCCGTAGCGACCATCATGATGCTTTCATGTGCTTCAAGCTTACCAGTGCGGTGAACGATTAAGGCGTCTGCCAAATCCCAGCGCTTCATTGCCTCAATTCGGATCGCCTCAAGCGCCTTTTCAGTCATGCCAGGATAGTGTTCAATTATCATGTTGGACAAACCACCCACAACATCGCGCACAACTCCAGTAAAGCTGACGATAGCGCCTACACCGGTGACATTTGCAGAAAAAGTATTTAATTCCCCACCGGGGTCAAACGGCATGGCCTGAACGCGTATCATCGGACCGTCATCCTCCAGTCATAGGTGGAAAAAAAGCGACTTCGCGTACGCCAGAGAGTGGTGCATCAAAATCTACCAATTCCTGATCAAGTGCTACACGCAGTGCTGACACATCTGCAAACGCCACATTATATCGTTCTTCACGTCCGCGTAATTCTGACACCAGATCCGCAACCGTTACGGCACTAGTTTCGATCTCTTCACGCGGCACCCCGATCCGCTCCCGGACCCAAGAAAAATACAAAACCTGCATTATTTCTCCCTCAAAAATGGCATTGCCTTGCGCAGATAGTCCACACCCGTAATGACAGTCAAAAGCATGGCCACCCACAACAAAATGATCCCAATCCACCAACTGTAAAACGCACCATAACCCTTCCAGATAAGACCACCTTCATCGGGAGCATCGCCCGCAAAGATACTGCTTACAGTCGCGCCATCCATGCCCTCGACGGACATGTTGTAGTAGGTTTCAAATGCACCCGTTGAAAATAATACAGCAATCGCAGTCATCTGAGCAGCTGTCTTCCACTTGGCCAGCTTAGTCACAGCCAGCGTTCCTGCTGTATCGCCAAGGAACTCGCGGAGCCCGCTCACGAATGTCTCACGGAACATGATCAAAGTGGCAGGCAATAATATCCACGGGTTCATCTCGGAGAAGCCACAAATTACCAGCAACGCGATAACTACCATTGCCTTGTCTGCAATTGGATCCAACATTGTGCCAAACTTGCTTTCTTGCTTCCACGCGCGCGCTAAATAGCCATCTAACCAATCAGTAGTCGCTGCAACAACAAACAGAGTTAGTGCAAACCAATCCGCATAAGGTCGCGCAAAATACAAAAACATAATTGCCACACCGGGGGCTGCAAGCAAACGCATCAGTGTTAATGTATTAGGAATATTCCATATCATGTAGTCTGTTTAAGCCGTTTCGAAATCACACGCCACTCCCTGTTTTTACTTCATTAATATCTCTGAAGAGTCCAACGGATCGGGGAGCTGGTCCCCCCACTTGATTAGATTTTTAAGTAAATTTGAATTCACAGTTTAATATTAACCATACTTGCGAATGAGGTCAGCTCTTCTCGTTAAAGTATCCATAAATCGTCTCCGCTATATTGCCTGAAATTCCATCAACCGCTTTGAGGTCCCCAAGCGCTGCACGGCCTACGGCCTTAGCCGACCCAAAATGTTGTAACAAGGCTCTTTTGCGGGCCGCCCCTACACCTGGCACATCATCTAGCGGGGTGACTCCAATCGCTTTGGACCGTTTTGCACGGTGAGTGCCAATCGCAAATCTATGCGCTTCATCACGCATTCGCTGCACAAAATATAAAATTGGATCATTACGCTGCAAGGCCATTACAGGCTTGCCAGTGCGATAGAATTCTTCTTTTCCATGATCGCGATCCACGCCCTTGGCAACACCGACCATTGGAACATCACCAACACCAAGTTCTTCCATAATCGCACGCACTGCACTCACCTGCCCTGCACCACCATCGATCAGCAGCAACCCTGGCCATGTCCCAAGTTCACGCTTCGGATCCTCTTTTAGCAAGCGCTTGAATCTGCGCATCAAGACTTCCTTCATCATACCAAAGTCATCGCCTGGTGTCAGGTCATCTCCTTGAATGTTAAACTTTCGGTACTGGTTTTTGTCAAAACCTTCTGGTCCCGCAACGATCATGGCGCCTACGGCAAAAGCTCCTTGGATGTGCGAGTTGTCATAAACCTCGATCCTCTGCGGCACCTCCACCAAATCAAACACATCTTTCAGCCCACGCAGCAGGCGGCCTTGCGTCGCTGTTTCGGACATTTTACGTCCCAGACTCTCGCGTGCATTGCGCGCAGCACCACTGACCAATTCAGCTTTCTCACCGCGTTGCGGGACTATAATCTCAACTTTACGATCAATTTTGCCGCTGAGCGCCGCTGTGACTAGGTCTTTATCGTCCAACCCATGGGACAACAGCAACATGCGGGGCGGGTCACGGTCAGAATAAAATTGGCCAACAAAGGCCTGCATGACTTCGCTTGCATCCTCTTCACCACTTACCCGCGGGTAATAGTCGTGATTGCCCCAGTTTTGATTTGCGCGAATAAAGAAAACTTGCACACAGGCCTGACCTCCAGCTGTATACAATGCGATTACGTCTGCCTCATTGACACTGCGCGGATTGATCCCTTGAGATGTCTGTACATGTGTTAAAGCTTTGATGCGGTCGCGCAAGGCAGCAGCGCGTTCAAATTCCATACCATCAGACGCTTGTTGCATCTGAGCAGCAAGCGACGCCTGCATTTCCGTTGATTTGCCCTTCAAAAAACGTTCGGCATCGTTGACTAGCTGCTTATAATCGTTCTGTTCAACTTTGCCTACGCACGGCGCAGCGCAGCGTTTGATCTGATATTGCAAACATGGGCGCGTACGGGCCTCATATTCACTGTCCGAACAATTGCGTAGCAAGAATGCCCTCTGCAACGTGTTCAACGTACGGTTCACAGCACCAGCTGATGCAAAGGGTCCGTAATAATTTCCTTTTTTTCTTTTCGCACCACGATGCTTTTCAATGCGCGGAAAGTCATGATCACCAGAAATTAAAATATTTGGAAAACTTTTATCGTCCCTTAACAGAACATTATATTTTGGCTTTAGCTGCTTGATTAGGTTCTGTTCCAGTAACAGCGCCTCAGTTTCAGTGTTAGTTGTCAAGAACATCATCGACGAAGTGTGTGAAATCATTGTGGCAATTCTGGCAGAATGGCCCGATGGCCGCGCGTAATTGCTGACGCGATTCTTCAGGCTGCGAGCCTTTCCAACATACAAGACACGGGCTTGACTATCCAGCATACGGTACACTCCTGGAGAGCTGTCAAGCGTGCGCAAGTAACCATGTATGACTTCGTATCCAGTTGGAGTTTTAGTATTATCTTCGCTCATACCCTAAACCTATGATTCCCTTCCTTCACTGCAATGGCCAAGGTCACACTTCAAGAGCAAACATACCCACCGGATCTGTGGATAACCTCGTGGACAAATCACCCTAAGGCAAAAAAATTCGTTTATTTTTCAGAGCTTGGTAGAAATGCCTATCTTTTAGGCACTTCAGCAAGCTACTGATACTGCACATTATTTCTTTATCTTCACAGCAAACGATTGAAATCATTAAAGAAATGTAACGGCTCTGTGACTACATCGTGTGTTGGTGCATAAGTTGTCGCTGCATTACGTTGAATCAATTACTCTACTCCCAAAACGTCTGGAGTTTGCCAACCGATATGTTGCCCGCCGTCCACACACAAAAGTTGCCCAGTGACCGCAGTTGCATCCATGAAGTAACCCAACGCCGCCGTAATGTCCGACAAGTTTGCCCCACGGCCCAGCACAGTGCTTCCACGCTGGCGGGCAAAATTGTCGCCTGTTTGACGCGCACCTTGCAACGTTGGACCAGGGCCTATGGCATTGACCCTTACGTGCGGCGCAAGGCCCATTGCAGCGGTTTGGGTGAACGCCCAGAGCCCCATTTTGGCTATTGTATAACTCATGAATTCTGGCGTTAGCTTACGCACGCGCTGATCAATCATATTCACCACTAGGGTGCTGGAAAGTGGTTCATCGTTCTTATCTAACTGCACGTCAGGCGCCTGCTGGGCGAGGGCTTGAGTCAAAACAAAAGGTGCGCGCAAGTTTGACCCAATGTGTCGATCCCAGCTACTTTTGGTGGCAGTTTGGACTGTGTCGTATTCAAAAATAGATGCGTTGTTGATTAAGATAGTAATCGGCTGCCCGAGTAGACGGGAAGCTTCTGGCAAAAGATCCAGTGTTTGCAGCTCATCCAGAAGGTCAGCTTGAATAGCAATAGATTTGCCACCAGATAAACGGCAACATTGGGCAGCGACCGTAGCTGCTGCATCTGCATTGTTGTTGTAATGAATCGCGACGTCATAGCCACGCTCAGCAAGGTATAGGGCCATGGCTTTGCCCAATCGTGTCGCCGCCCCAGTAACTAATGCAGCAGGCATCAAAGAACCATAAACATGTAAATGAGATAAAGTGACGTCAACATCACACCCCATATGCGAGTCAGATCAAGTTTGAAAAACACAAAAGGAATAAGAATAAGTGTGGCAGAAAACATGACCCAGAAATCAAATTCAAAGAAATTTGCGCCCACAGGAATCGGGCCAACTAAAGATGCAACACCAATAATACCCAGAAGATTAAACATGTTCGACCCAATTACGTTGCCCAGCGCAACGTCAGCTTGCCTGCGCAATGCAGCCACTACTGTTGTAGCAAGTTCGGGCAGCGACGTGCCAATGGCAACCAGTGTCAAGCCTATCACGGCCTCTGTTATATTGTAGGACCGCGCGATGTTGGACGCACCCTCCACTAGAAGGCTTGCACCTAGCGGTAGACCAATCAGACCTAGAACAAGGAATAAGATAATCTTAAACCAAGACAAATCAGGGTCCGCACCTTCTAATCCATCAAGATCAATTTCAGTAATTTTGCAAGCATTGCGATGACGTCTCGCTGAAAGCCCTGCGTAGATCAACATTCCCGTAAGCGCACTCAGCAATATCAACCCCGCAACCCAGTCAAACTCACCACGATAGGCTAACGCAATGAACAAGACTGTTGCACCCAGCATTTGCAGATAGCTGTTTCGGAAGTCACATCCGCTAGTGTGCATCACGGCCAACATCGCTGGAACCCCGAGTACCAAAAGCACATTGGCAGTATTTGAACCCACCACATTGCCCAAGGCCAAGTCAGGAACTCCACCCAAAATAGCTTTTATAGATATTAATAACTCTGGCGCAGAGGTACCAAAAGAGACGATTGTCAACGACACAATAAACGCGGGCACGCCAATGCGTAGAGACATGTTCACAGCCCCTTTGACTAGGCTATCACCCGCCAACAGCAACAGCACCAGCCCGACAACTGTTAACGTCCAATCCGTTGTCGAACCGTCAGGCATCGAAAGCCAATCCAACATCTATTTGCGTTCCTTACAATCGCACCGCTTACCAAAGCTGAACTTGCCGCAGGATTTGCACTTTGCGTTAGTCAGCCGTTTAACGCTAGGCACTGTCAATTTGCCAAACATAGCCATGATAGCCATGCCAACTAAGAAAAAAGACACTATTTTAAATATCATTTACAGGCCGAACCGCGCGTAAGCTGCACGATCTTCTATACTGCCGAAGGCATCGTCAATAATACGGGCGCCAAAGCGTGATAATAATGGCTTCTTCTGTCCAAAACGTCGAAATTTAACTTTGTCGCCAAAGCGATCTTTCATGGTTGGGTTTAGATGGCCGAGGTGATCGGCTAGCCCAACATCGATGGATGATTGACCCACCCAAATGTCGCCTGCAAACAAGTCCTGATCTACAAGTTTACCAGCACGCCGCGAACTGACGTGGTCTTTAAAGAACACATGCAGATCATCCAACAGGCCCTTAATGCGTTTAACATCAGCAGGCTTTTCTACCTGAAATGGGTCGAGCATACTTTTAGATTTTCCAGCGGTGTAAACGCGACGTTCAGCGCCTATTTTGTCCAAGACTCCAGTAAGCCCAAAGCCTGAAGAAATCACCCCGATGGATCCAACAATAGACCCACGGTCAACAAAAATCTCGTCGCCCGCCGTAGCGAGCCAGTAGCCACCCGATGCAGCGACGTCTTCAACGAAGCTATAGACTGGGATGTCAGTTTCATTTGCAAGCCTGCGAATACGCGCGCAGATTAGTGATGATTGGACAGGCGATCCACCGGGAGAACTTATTTCCAGCGCCACCGCTTTCGGCTTACTGCGGAATGCTTTCTCGATGCTGTCTGCGAGACCGCGGTCGCTAAGGGCACGGCCAGACGTCGCTATGGTACCCTGCAGACGGATAATAGCCACGTAGGGGTCTGATTTGATAAATGGTATCCAGTTTTTCATAATGTTCCATTTAAGTTGTGGTCAGGTTGGAAACAAGGTCAACGACTACTGGCGAATACGCCAGCCCGTCTTGAATATCCACGCGATGATGCCAGTGCAAACCAGCGTGAACAGTGCAATCGCCATAAGGCTAAACCCAATTGGCACATCGGCAATCCCGAAAAATGACCATCTAAATCCAGAGATTAAATAAACAACGGGATTGAACATAGTGATTGTTTGCCAAATTGGCGGTAGCATTGTCACAGAATAAAATGACCCACCAAGGAACACCAACGGCGTAATTATCAGCAGAGGAATCAATTGTAATTGTTCGAAATTGCCCGCCCAGATACCAATAATAAACCCGAGTAGCGAAAAGCTAAGGCAGGTTAAGATCAGGAACGCGATCATTGCGAATGGATGTTGGATCGTCAGGTCCACGAACAAAAATGACGTGAAGAGGATAACTATACCAATAAACATCGCTTTAGTTGCAGCAGCCCCTACGTAACCCAACGTAATTTCAAGAAAGCTGACAGGTGCCGACAAGAGTTCGTAAATAGTACCAATAAATTTTGGAAAATAAATACCAAAGCTGGCGTTGGACGTGGCCTGTGTCATGACCGAAAGCATGATAAGACCCGGCACGATAAACGCGCCATATCCGATACCTTCAACGCTTTCGATACGACTGCCAATGGCTGTGCCAAAGACCACAAAGTACAATACAGTAGATATCACAGGACTGATGAAACTCTGCATCAGTGTGCGGAAAAACCGCGCCATTTCAAATGTATATATTGACCTAATTGCCTGATAATTCATGCCACTACTTTCTTATGGACGGAAACGCCAGTGTCGGAAACAAGGGATACAAAGATTTCCTCAAGAGTTGATTGGCGCGTCTGAAGGTCTGTCATCTTTAGACCGGCTTTCTGTAGATCGGCCAGAAGCCCTGTAATTCCGGTCCGGTCTTCTGCCGTATCATAAGCGTAAATCAAACCTTCGCCCTCGATTGTTAGGTAGTATTTCGAAAGGGCTTTCGGAATACTTCTCACTGGTTCAGCAAGAACAATTTTAAGTGTTTTTTGCCCCATACGCGTAATCAAATCAGCCTTATTTTCCACCAGCAGGATTTCCCCTTTGGCGATGACACCAATACGGTCGGCGATGGCTTCGGCTTCTTCGATGTAGTGCGTCGTAAGAATAATAGTCACTCCGTTTTTTTTGAGCTGAGCCACAACCTGCCACATGTCTTTGCGTAATTCGACATCAACTCCAGCAGTTGGTTCATCAAGAAACAATACGCGCGGTTCATGGGCGAGCGCTTTAGCTATCAAGACTCGCCGTTTCATCCCACCAGACAAAGTCATAATCTTTGCGTCTTTTTTGTCCCACAAAGATAGGGATTTTAGGATTTTTTCAAGGTAGGCTTCATTTGGTGATTTGCCAAACAGACCTCGTGAAAAACGAACCGTGTTGATCACCTTTTCGAACGGTTCGAGAGCAATTTCTTGCGGGACCAGTCCCACCAGACTGCGGGCAGAGCGATAGGCGGTGACCGTATCATGCCCACCTATTGTTACAGTTCCACTTGTGCCGCGGGTTATGCCACAAATAATTGATATTAACGTGGTCTTCCCAGCACCGTTGGGGCCAAGCAATGCAATAATTTCACCCGTTTTAATATCCAGATCAACAAACTTCAGGGCTTCTAAACCACCATCAAAGGTCTTTGTGAGACGTCGAACCTCAACAATATTTGTCATGTAATAAGTCCTTTGTCAGTCACCCTAGTGCGCCTCTTCACAAAGGGAAAGATAGTCCGTTCCAAATATAAGAAACCGTTAAAAAGTTTTTAGCGGGAAAAGATCAAAATAGACCTACTTAGAAAATTCCACCTACAATTCTTAAAAATTAATTCTTGATTTGACTGCATCGCTTTGGCAAATGGCGCTTGAACCACATCCATGGATAGTCGATCAGATCGTCATTCATACTTTATCAGAATCGTTGAAACTTACTTATGAAAATTTCCCATCTTGTCACTCACTCTGGCGGCTTTCATGCAGACGAGCTACTTTCGTCTGTAGTGCTCACACGCTTATTCCCGCAAGCGGAATTATTACGCAGCCGCGACCGCCAATGGATCACGCCTGCAACGGACAAGATTATCTACGACGTGGGTGGAGACTATGACAGCGAAAGACAGATATTTGATCACCATCAACGTCCAAGCCCGCTGCGAGACGACGGCAACCCGTTCAGTTCTTTTGGTCTAGTCTGGGCACATTACGGGCGGGCATATCTAGCGGCGATGAATGTGCCCATCGATGACATTGAGGCTATTCACACCAAGTTTGACACAAAATTTGTTCTGCCAATCGATCTACTGGACAATGGCGCCATTGAGCCGTCGGTCGCGGGGCCACTGTCTATACTCACGTTACCTGCACTTTTAGGAAGCTTGAAGCCAGTTTTTGACAACAAAAGTCTAACCGCGGACGATGATGCATTCTTCGCGGCACTGCCGATAGCGCTCAGTTTTGTAGAAGCACAGATTCGCAATCTCGCGGCCAAGGCGCGCGCTCATGGAGTGGTGCTTGACGCAATCGCCAACGCTGGCGCATCATCTATACTTGAACTGCCATTGGGCATGCCCTACCGCTCCACCCTTGAGGAAGCAAAGGCTGACCACATTTTGTTTGTGGTCCACCCCCGCGGGGATGATTGGGCACTCGGGGGGGTCAAACTTTCCAATGATACGTTTGCTCAACGTGCCGATCTACCAGCAGCTTGGGCTGGCTTAACTGACAGTGCCCTTGAAGATGCAAGTGGCGTCAAAGGAGCCAAATTTTGTCACAAGGCGCGTTTTATAGCTGTTGCAGACACCCGTAAGGCAATTTTGCAGATGGCTAAAATAGCAGTGCAAGAGGCCTGATTTGGGTTGAAATTTAATGATCGCACAATATAAAACTATATAGCTATCATTCGCCTTGGCTGGACAATTCTGGTTTTCTGGCAATTGTATCACAGTAAGTCCCTGCACGATGATTGAGAAAATCACGACAGTATAGGTAGCTGCCAAGTCCAGTGGTTTCCATTCGCCGTCCAGCAGTGACAACGCCAAGCCAGCTGAGATACCACCTTTAAGGCCGCCCCACGTCATGATTGAAATGGCACCCTTGCCGAATGCCTGAAACGGTTTCAGTACGGGTACGGGAATCGCCACAGCAATCAGCCAGGCAGCAAGAGCAATCAAGATCGTCATGCAACCTGCTATTAAGAAATTAGTTTCAAAAGCGATGAGGAACACCTCAAACCCGACCATCAGAAACAACACCACGTTCATGATCTCATCGACAAACGTCAAAAAACGCTTCGACATATTTGCGAGTTTCCTCCGACATGCCGTGTTTGGACTCAATTTCATCAATCAAGAGGCCAGCACAAACCGCCATAATTGGGGCCTAGACAAGCGACACAACGGCGAGTTCATAGCCACCAAAAGCAAGGTCTAGAATAATGAGGACTTCAAAATAATAGTCATCAATCTTACGCATGACCCAAAACTATCTCCAAAACCGCTCCACCAACGACTTCTTGGACAAACAACTATGCTGCCCCTCCCAGACCTGACCCCTGATGGTCAACGCTTGGAAACGCTAAGACTACAGGGACTAGAAAGACTACGTACCCAACACCGTCATTGAACAAGCTTTCACCCGCAATTTTGGTTTCTCAAGCTTTTGATAAGTTTGCCTTACGCAGAACACCAAGCACCGCTAAAGGATCAGTGGGTAAAATCAGCGCACCAAACACAAATGCAATCATCAGCGTCATTCCTGTGATCCAGCTGAATCCAAAGCCAAATGTTACAGTTGAAAGACCAACACCCATTGTAGCCATTAACGAAGATAACAAGCCACACTTTGCAATGGTCATAAGCTTAACTTGTAAAGCACCAGCAAACAACAAGAGACCTAGCATGCCATCTAATAGAGCCTCAGAAAATTCGAATTCCAACACCTGGGCGCAGATCTGTTATTCGACCGTTAATGTCGGGAATAGAGCATCTGTCGCTATTACCGCAAAGGAGGCAATGAGCGCGACAAGCCAAGTACTAGTCGAGGATGGAGCGCAGGAACAGATAATTAACTGTGCCAAAGGCTCCAGCAAGAACAATCAACAATGATACAGTTTGCAGGCGCAACATATCACAGTGATCCTTTTACGTTCATAATGCCTTGAAGGTCCTACAAATCTGAAAATCTGATTTAGTAATTTAGATTTGCCTATCCTTTTAAGGCATCAGTCAAAATAGCGAACCAGTTGGCTGGCGGGCCGAAAAATTTCAATTAATTGATCGATCACATCATCGTCGAGAAGTATTTCATCTGGTAATTGTTTGCTGCATCCGAGCCCCACCATCTTTAAAAAAGGGGCGGCGGGATCGCTGGCAGAAAAGCCCTCTGGCACAACGCCCAACGCCTTTCTTGTGACAATTCCATCTGGGAAGGTCTTCTTAAAATCAGGATCAGCCAAGATGGCTTTCAATTTTTGCGGGTCATCGACTAGACGTGTGCGCAACCGTGCAAGTGCAGGCTTGGAGGGCTGGAAAAGGCCAGCGCCTGCGTGGCAGTTTCCAGGTTCAATATGAAGGTAATACCCAACGTCCTCAACTGGACGACCAGCATTGGCGAACACATCTATGCCCGTACGGTATAGTTCACGCCCGATGCGGTCGCGGGGTTCCTGGAAAAACTTGGTGTAGCTTTGTTTTGGTTTTATTCCCGCTTCCGCCACAAAAGGATCAAAACGATCTGCATAGTCGTGCAGCGTCATCGCAATACCAGTAAAATTACGCATCGCGTCATCGCGTTCTTCACGGTGCGCATCTAACCATATTTTTTTGTTGTTTTTTGAGAGATCTGCAAGGAACTTAAATGTTTCCGGTTCTACCATCTGCGCACTTTCTTTTTCGCATCAACCGAGGAGGTGTATCTGCGTATCTGTCAAACTATTGTAAGCAAAATTCGAAAAATCAGCCATTGGATTCTGGCGTAAAGCTAAGGTTTAAAGTTTGTATCTTGAGCAACAAAAGATACATAACCTTTTTATCTGCAGTTCGTCACACAAAATTAAAGTTCTTGATTTTTAATTATTAACAGCCCTCATGATACCTAAAAAATTCTAAACGCACAGCTATCTTAACGTTGGTGTGTCGAATGCGCTCGTCGCATTGTCGTTTAGCCTTCCTATCGCCATCGTCTTGGGAGCGGCACCAGCAAAAACAAATCTTAAATGTAATTGTTGCGAGTCTGTTCAATTCAATTCTTGGCAGCTGCCATTTACAGAACCATGGACCCATTGTGGCATATGTCGCGTTGACCTCTGTAGTCAACGCAGAAAGTGGGTAGACAGGTTTATTCTTGCTACGTCCATGTCAGGCACCCTATTATAGGTAGCAGAATATTTTTAACGGAAACTTATTGGCTTTTGTTCCCGACTGTCCAATCACTGGATTTACTCCGTAGCCACCATCGCAACGATTAATACCAAGACTTTTTCGACAACACTGAAATTCTTTTAATGAGAGCAGAGGCTCTTAGCAGGGTAGTGCACAGAATTTTTAAATTACAGCTTTGTGCAAGCCCAAAAAATGATGGTTGATAACGTGTATAAATTATATCAAAATTATGAATATAAAATAGGCATCAATCGAACTTACCAAAAATGACTTTTTACGACACACTATTAATTCATGGGATTAATTGGTTGCGAGAATACACAACAATCGTAGCCAACAAAATATTCCTTGTAATGTTTGGTAAGTTAAATTTGACATAAGCCTAATTTGAATCGTTATAGTTTAATAATAGTTGATTAGAAGTTACTGAGTTACCGCAGGCGTCCAAACTCCTCTGCCATATTTAATCAGCGCAGTCCGCCGCAACATTTATTTCCGGCAGTTTAGCGAAGCGGGGTGCTAAAAAAGTTAATCTAGCTCAGCCGTACACTCCCACAAAAAAGTAAGTTAAAATAATCATTTATAAAACTATTTTTTAAATATTAACATTGTGACCCACGTTCGAACCATTGCTCAGCACAACACCTCAATCAGCAAAGGTTGCCACCAACAGGTGAATTAAATCAACGTAATACACTTCCAAATTAATATAAAGATTTCACCACTTGCACCACTTAACAAGATAAAATTTGCCACAGTGGAATTTATCTATTCACCCAAAATTAAGATATCAGTTGATACATCTTCTGATCACCATATTTTTTACTTTTTGCTGTTATATTTTGCGACAACTGCTTAACTCTAAATAACCCATGGGCAAGTTCGTAAAAAATAAATGAAATTAGACCTGATACCTTGAAGATCAAAGCGCCTTTGATCATTTGTTCAAATACAGGTGCAAGATCACTGTACAACATCCAGTCATAGTCTCCAATATCTGGAATAATCGGGCGCAACCCAATCAGTTTTGGATGTTCAGCAAGCTGCACGATATCATCAGAAGCTGACGCCGCGACAAAATCGGCCCAAGGATATTGTGCTGGCAA
>JBLILC010000022.1:0-30066 GCA_047635635.1 Octadecabacter sp.
GATATCGTATAAAATTGTCATAGTGGGTTAGTAAATAACCCACAAGTTCGATAAACTATCCAACGGCAGCTTCATCGCCTCACCTTAATTTTATACGTCAACTTTATGCGGCGTAAAACACCAAGCTGACGCCATTTAAACAATGTCGTAAACCCGTTGGGGTTGGACCGTCATCGAATATGTGACCCAAGTGACTACCGCAGCGATCACAATGGCATTCAGTGCGTGAAGAAAAAAAGGTATTGTCCTCTTTTGTCTGTATAGCGCTTGGCAATACGTCAAAGAATGACGGCCACCCAGTGTGGCTGTCAAATTTGTGCACAGAAGAATATAATGCCTGGTCGCAGCCACGACAGTGATAAATGCCCGCCACGAAATGTTTATCTAGCGGCGATGATCCCGATCGTTCAGTGCCTTCTTCACGCATCACATTATATTGCGTGACGCTCAGGAAGGTGCGCCACTCGGCTGGTGTCCGGGTGATCTCAAAAGGTCCGTCAGCTGCTGTACCGCGGGATGTACCAAACGCGGCAGCGGCAATGGCGGTGATCAAAAAGGTTCGGCGACTCATGGCAAACTCCTGCTTGTGTGAGGTTCTTCTAAAACGTTTGATTTGGTTCTGGGATAAAATGTTAATGAGTGCACGCAGATGTGACCAAAGACAAACCTCTTGGGTTGGTTATTGCTTTCGGCCGTTTATCCAACCTTAAATGTCGGAATTATTGCTGTGGCAACATTACGTGATCAATGACGTTGATCACGCCGTTAGACTGAACGACATCGGCAATTGAGACAGTAACCAAGTGGCCATTTTTATCTTTCAGCAAGATGTTATTACCGGAAATTTCTGCCATTAATGTACAGCAATCCAGTGTCGCAACAGAGTGCGCACCATTATCATTAGCAATCATACCGCTGATTGTTTTGTCAAACACTTCGGCGTCGACAACGTGGTAGGTCAGGATCGTGGCCAATTGCGCACTTGTTCTCATCCAACATCAGTGCGCCAAGTGTCTCATAAGTGCTCAGGCCAAACGCTTCGTTCGTTGGTACGAAAAAGTGTACGAACCGGGGCCTGACAATGTGTCACCCAGGCCAACCTGAACAACAGCCTCTACAAGTGTTGTATGGATTGGGGAATTTACTGCATTTTCGATTATGTTTTTTCTACAAGCATTTCGGCACCGCCGACCATTGGGTTAGATACGTGTGAGCCAGAGTATGCCAAACCTGCTGCCAATGCTAATAGTTACATATTTTATAAAAAAGTTTCATTTAATTTTAAGGGTTTACTGAGATGTGAAACCAATTTGAATTACAGCTTGGTAACCTCGCCTGAAGCAAGAATAACACCCGTAGTCACGGCTGTTGATGATCCACCAGCCCTTTTCGTCTGAAGTTGCAAGCGTCGCCCCTACTATACGATCCCAAAGATTTTCTGGGATGGTTATTTTATCAAGATTTGCATTAGTAGCAAAAATGACGATCGAAATAGGAACTCCGCCACTCAGAATGAACCATAATTTTAGCGAATGGCCCTGTGGACTGGCCCCGACTTGTCGTACTACAAGTGGCTGGATCATACCCTGAACATAGGCGGCCACGACTACAAGGCTGTTATCTTGAGCAACAATGCTGGACACAGATGTTGGCGTAATTGCGCATCACTACAAACAGTAATGCGACTAATAGCGAAATGCTATTAAACCAGAATTCGACAAAGTTTGCACTAGCCCAAGATTTTTTCTAAATGCTATTTAAACTTTCAGGATAAGCTTTTGCTTTAATTTCTTTAAATACGCCTTTAAGCGGTTCGACTGGAGAAATATCCTTAGTCAAAGTACTAAAATATATACTCTAATTTTCCACTAAATTCGAAAACGGATGATCTGTGCGGGCACGGCGTGTGACCTGTATCAACTCATGCCCTGTGAGTAATCCGAGACACAGTTAGCAGCGAGCATATCGTCGCTCACAGTGTCGTTCTCTGGATTGATGCTCTTATCACTCATTTTCTCAAACAGTCTTCCAAACTCAGTAGGCTGCGCCACAACCATGTTCGCATTGTATTTTGTGGTATGTCAAAACTCACCGCCAGGTTACCTAAGGTGTCTTTATCAAGATAAGCACAGCGCACGGCAGGGGCTCGATCAAGATTTAACTCGTAAAAAACGTATTGATCTGCTCGTGTTCGAATACCGCAATAAAAAGCCTTCTTGCCCTAATCCCAGTTCTGCAACTTCTAGCGCGTGCTCAAGCGGACTGCTGGATCGATCTTATCAAAAACAATCTGTAGCGCGGTTGCGCGCAATAGTCGCAAGCCAACTGATCAGACTAACCCAGCCGGTCGCAAACGTTTCTGCTCCGCCCTTTCATAACCGCAAATAAACTTTCTGCAAAACCTCATCTGCTACTGCGCGATCCCTCACGACACGCAAGACTATGCCCAATAGTTTCGCAGAAGTTGAGGAATATAAAGCTTCAAATGCCCTTCTGTCCCGCAACGCGACCCTATTGATCATGTCTTCATTGTCTTGGCGCGTCTTCATGTAAAGGTTAAACTGATTTATTTTGCACCATGACATAAAGCACTCTGAAAGCTCCATGACATAAAGCTCCCTGAACACTACACAGCTAATGTCCCCTTCCCCTTGCGGCGCAGCGCTATATGTTGCATCCCGAAACCTAAAGCGATTGCGCAAATTTTGATAAGTAAAGGCACCCATATGGCCGACGAAAACCTTGACCCAATGATGAAACCAACTGAAGAGATTTCTGTCCGCGAAGTGTTTGGCATCGACACGGATATGAAGGTCAAAGCCTTTCCAAAAGGCGCAGGCGATCGTGTGCCTGTGGTTGACCCTACATACAAATTTGATCCTGACACAACGCTGGCGATTTTGGCTGGCTACGGCTATAATCGTCGCGTTATGGTTCAAGGCTACCATGGCACTGGTAAATCTACGCATATTGAACAAGTCGGTGCTCGGCTTAACTGGCCAACAGTGAGAGTAAACCTAGATTCGCACATTTCACGTATCGATTTGATTGGCAAAGATGCCATTAAATTGCGCGACGGGGTTCAGGTTACAGAATTCCATGAAGGTATTTTACCGTGGGCGCTGCGCAACCCAGTCGCATTAGTGTTTGATGAATACGATGCAGGTCGTGCTGACGTTATGTTCGTTATACAACGCGTACTTGAGGCAGATGGCAAACTTACGTTAATGGACCAGAACGAAATTATTGAGCCCAACCCTAATTTCCGGCTGTTCGCTACTGCCAACACCGTTGGTTTGGGTGACACAACAGGCCTTTATCACGGCACACAGCAAATCAACCAAGCGCAGATGGACCGTTGGTCTCTTGTAGCGACATTAAATTACTTATCCCACGACGCGGAAACACAGATAGTACTTTCCAAGGCGCCTACGTATAATAACGATAAGGGCCGCAAAATTATTTCACAAATGGTTACCGTAGCTGACTTGACACGAACTGCGTTTATGAACGGTGATCTGTCGACTGTCATGTCTCCACGTACCGTTATTGCATGGGCTGAAAACGCGCGTATTTTCCAAGATGTAGGCTACGCTTTCCGCCTGTCGTTCCTTAATAAATGCGATGAATTAGAGCGCCAGACTGTCGCAGAATTTTATCAGCGTTGCTTTGACGAAGAACTGCCAGAGAGTGCGGCAAGCCTGAGCTTGGGATGAGGGCATCCTCATACCCCACCGGTAATTCGTATTCACAAAAACGCTTAAAGATACCCAACAGGGTAAATGAGACCGTGGAAAGTGAGCAATGAATAGACCAACCGACAACCCAGCTGACCCGTTCAAAAAAGCACTAGCCGAGGCAACTAAAGTCATGGCAAACGATCCCGAACTGTCAGTTACATTTACTGTAGATCCCCCCGGAGCCACGACAGAAAACGTACGCTTGCCGCAGATTAGCCGCCGCATGACCCGTGACGAAGTCTTGATCGCACGCGGTACCGCAGATGCTTTTGCCCTGCGTCACAAATTTCACAACACCATGATTGCTGCAAAATATATGCCACAGGGCCAGATGGCACAGGACCTTTATACTGCAATGGAACACGCACGAGTCGAGGCAGTGGGCGCGCGCCACATGCCCGGCACCGCTGGCAACATCGACGCAAAGATTGACAATGAGGCTATCCGCAAGGGCTATGATCAAATCCGTGAAGCAGCCGAGGCGCCGCTTGCTACAGCTGCGGGATACCTAATACGACACCTCGCAACTGGGCGCGATATGCCCAAAGCTGCTGCTAACGTCATGGAATTATGGCGTGGATTTATCGAAGAAAATGCAGGTGGCACCCTCGAAGGCTTGCAAGACACACTTGAAGATCAGGCTGCCTTCGCCAAATTCGCGCGGCAAATTATTTCTGACATGGGCTTTGGTGACCAATTAGGTGATGATCCTGACGACATCGGCGACAAAGAAGACGAAGCCAACAACAATGATGAAGATGATAATGAGCCCGACAATTCGGGTCAAGACGACGGTGATGAGGACGAGACTGAAGGTTCATCCGAACAAAACCAAGAAGAACAGCAAGACAGTGCCGAGGCACAACTTTCCATGGATGACAGCGCAGAATCTGAGATGGCAGAGGAAGCCGACATGCCTGAGGGTGAGGCACCAATGGAGCCGCCGGCGCCGCAACCAATATCAGATGCAGATCCTAATTATATTGTCTATTCAACGGACCACGATGAAGAAATTGGCGCAGAAGATTTGGCAGAACCCGCTGAATTAGAACGCCTTCGAGCCTATCTCGATCAACAATTAGAACCACTCAAGGGAGCAGTCTCTCGGCTAGCAAATAAACTTCAACGCCGTCTTCAGGCGCAACAAAACCGCAGTTGGTCGTTTGATCAAGAAGAAGGAATTTTGGATGCGGGCCGTTTGGCGCGGGTTGTGGCAAATCCGACTACACCATTATCGTTTAAGGTTGAACAAGACACAGAGTTTCGCGACACTTGCGTAACATTGTTACTTGATAACTCAGGTTCGATGCGTGGCCGTCCTATTTCGATTGCAGCGATTTGCGCCGACGTCTTGGCTCGAACACTAGAACGTTGTCAAGTGAAGGTTGAAATTCTAGGCTTCACGACAAAAGCTTGGAAGGGTGGGCTGAGCCGCGAAAGTTGGCTGGCCGAAAGTCGCCCGCAACAGCCTGGTCGTTTGAATGATTTGCGCCACATCATCTACAAACGCGCAGACGCACCGTGGCGTCGCAGTCGCGACAATCTGGGTTTGATGATGAAAGAAGGCTTACTTAAAGAGAATATCGACGGCGAGGCACTAGAGTGGGCGCACCGGCGAATAGTCGCACGTCCAGAGGCGCGCAAAGTGCTGATGGTGATCAGTGATGGGGCCCCAGTCGACGACTCAACTTTATCAGTTAACCCTGCGAATTACTTGGAAAAGCACTTACGTGACGTGATAGCAATGGTCGAGAAGCGCAAAGCAGTAGAACTGATCGCAATCGGCATTGGTCATGACGTGACACGTTACTATGATAAGGCGGTCACCATAACTGATGTGGAACAATTGGCTGGTGCTATGACAGAACAGCTCGCAGGGTTGTTTGAGCCAGACCCACGAAAAAGAGCGCGAACATTGAGGATGCGTAAAGCGGGCTAAGCCCTATTTTGAAGTGCCATATAAGAACTAAAGAAGTGGGGACTCAGTATGTTTCAGACGTTTGATGTAGTTTCATCGCCCAAAACGGGACCATCGCGGTTAACCGCCCTTCGCGCTGAGATGCAGGCACAAAAGATTGATGGGTTTTTAGTCCCACGCGCAGACCGGTTTCAGGGTGAATATGTTGCACCCTGCGATGACCGCTTGATGTGGCTGACGGGTTTCACAGGATCTGCAGGCTTTGCCTGTGTCTTGGCAGATGTTGCAGGTGTGTTCATTGATGGAAGATACCGTACGCAGGTACGCAACCAAGTGGCGGATGTGTTCACGCCCGTCCATTGGCCCGAAGTGCAACTTACCGACTGGTTAAAAGAACAAAGCGGCTTTTTTAGGTTAGCGTTTGATCCGTGGTTGCATACTATGGCGCAATTAGAAGCCTTAGAAAAAGGATTGCACGGGACGGGCATTGCGCTGGTCTCAACGCACAACTTGGTCGATGAAATTTGGTCGGATCGGCCTGATCCACCCAACGCACCTTTCAAAGTTTATTCAGATAGTATGTCCGGTGAAACATCTCAAAGCAAGCGTGCGCGAATAGGGCAAGAACTGCGCGACGCTGGGCACGCGGCGGCGTTGATTGCGTCACCGGATTCTGTAGCTTGGTTGCTAAACATTCGGGGGGCAGACGTTGCACGCAATCCAGTGCCACATGCAATGGCACTTTTAAAAGCTAACAGTAACGTGACACTGTTTTGTGAGCTAACACAGGCGAAAGATTTGGCGTTAGACGACGGCGTAACAATTGTGGCCGTGGATCAGATGATACCAACGCTTGTTGCGACGGGTGCACCCGTCAGACTCGACCCAAGTAGCACACCATTTGCGATTCATCAGGCCCTTGAGCCTGACAAAATAGTCGCTGACCAAGACCCTTGTTTATTGCCAAAAGCTCGCAAGACCTCCGCCGAAATCAACGGGGCCAGAAATGCGCATTTAAGGGATGGCGTAGCTATGGTGCGATTTTTGTCGTGGCTTGATTACGCAGCCCCAAGAGGTGGTTTGACTGAAATTGACGTAGTCAAAGCACTTGAAGGGTATAGGCGAGATACCAAAGTGTTACTCGACATTGCATTTGAAACCATTTGCGGCGCGGGGCCCAACGGGGCCATTGTGCATTACCGGGTAAATCATAACACAAACCGTCCCATCAAACTTGGCGAGCTTCTACTTGTTGATTCAGGTGGCCAGTATCTGGACGGCACCACCGACATCACTAGGACAATTGCAATTGGCGACGTCAGCGAGACCGAAAAATCCTGCTATACTCGCGTATTGCAAGGCATGATTGCGATCAGCCGAGTGCGTTTTCCAAACCTAAAATCAGGAGGTGTGGCAGGATCCGATCTGGATGCTTTAGCTCGCTACCCATTGTGGCTGGCAGGGCTGGATTACGATCATGGTACGGGTCACGGAGTTGGTGCCTATTTATCAGTGCACGAAGGCCCACAAGGTCTGTCACGCCGCGCCAAAACTCCGCTTGAAGTTGGTATGATACTATCAAATGAACCAGGTTATTACCGTGAAGGCAAATTTGGCATCCGCATTGAAAACCTCATCGTTGTTAAAGAGGCTGAAGCGATCGCTGGCGGTGATGCCCGCGAAATGCTAGATTTTGAGACCTTGACCTTCGTTCCATTGGATCGCCGCCTCATTAATCACAAATTATTGTCTAGCGGCGAACGCACTTGGATTAACTGTTATCATTCTGATATACTAAAAAAAATAGCCCCATTAGTTGAAGGGGCAGCACTTAAGTGGCTGATCTCCGTTTGTGCGCCTATTTAACCAAGATTGCCTTAAAGTCAGGCTCCTGGGCAAATGTCCTTGATCATAAGAAGCACGAAAAACCGCCTCTGGGGGAGAAATACTTTTGTCAGATCATATCAAAATTGAGCCTGCAAAAGGCACTTGGGTTATCCGTGCAGCGGGTGCTGTTCTTGGGGAAAGCAACAATGCGTTAAAGATGCTCGAAAACGACAAGCAGTTTGTGATTTATTTTCCACGTACAGATATTTCCATGGCATTTTTTGACAAGTCTGAGACCTCTACAATTTGCCCACACAAAGGTACTGCTACTTATTATAATCTGATTGCAAAAAGTGGGACTTACAAAGACACAACATGGTCCTACGAAGACCCCAAAAGCTACTTCACGCAGATTAAAGGTTATGTGGCTTTTTTTGTCGATAATGTCGTGGTTGAGCAACTCTAAAGTTTAGGTTTGGATAGCATTAAATCAATGAAGATAGCCTTAGGACAGCATTATCAATGTCCTTCGGCAGCTGTCTCAGCCAACGCGCAGTTAAAGACGCGCAGGACATCGACTTGGAACAACGCGCCCTTCAGTTCCGGTGGGCCTTCGCCGGTTACAGCGGCAACAACTGGGATAAAGCTTGATCCAGTCGCTTCCAAGATTGGCATAGCTTGGTCTAGCATTAATTCTTGGTAAATGTAGGTGCCTTTAAGAATGAGTGCTGCACAAATTTCGGAGTCGGCAGCCTTCGGATGCTCGGCTCTGCGCATTACACTTTCCACTCTAAAAGTACCCAACAGATAGGCTTGCGGACCAGCAGCCAAATGTACGCCACGCCGTTCCAATTGTGTCAAAAAGAAACTGCGATGCACCATTTTTGAAGCCAGTGCAGAAGACAATGACACTGACACCATTACGGCTATCCCCGTCTGCCAGTCTCCCGTCAATTCGAATACAATTAATGTGGTTGAAATCGGCGCACCTAGTACTGCTGCCGTCACAGCCCCCATTCCAGCAAGCGCATATAGCGTACCATCGCCTGACACATCGGGAAATATTCCTGTCGCAACGATGCCAAACGCCAGACCCGACATGGCACCGACCATCAAAGATGGTGAAAAAACCCCACCACCCATACGGCCTGCCATGGTGATTGCCACAGCAACAATCTTGATAAAGACAAACACAATAGCCTCATGCATGACCAATCGGCCCGTCAATGCATCTGACGTTGTTTCAAAACCAACTCCAATAATGTGAGGATAGTAAATAGCTAATGCTCCAAGCAATGTCCCCGCAATCATCGGCCGCAAAAACCGCGGAATACGCCAGGAATTTTGCAACGCAGTGCCCATCGTATCAAACCAAAAAATTGTGCGCATCAGCACCACTGCGATCAAACCGCAGAGCAATCCAAGGATCAAGAATGCTGGAAGTTCAACGTTAAACGCAAGGATATTTTGGTTTGGGATGAGAAATTCAGTGACGTCGCCATAAACCGAACGGTTGATTACAGTACCCGCAACGGACGCAATAACAATTGGTGCAAAAGCGTGCACAGCAAAATGGCGCAGCACAACTTCAAGTGCGAAAAGTGCGCCTGCGATGGGGGCATTAAAACTGGCAGATACGGCGGCAGCGACTGCACAACCCATCAAATCGCGGCCCGTAATGCCATCAGCGCAGATCAGGCGGCTTACATAGGTCGACAAGATTGCTGCCAGGTGCACCACCGGACCTTCGCGGCCAGTCGATCCTCCAGTTGAAAGGGTGATAAAGGACGCAAGCGAAGACAAAAGGCCTTTGCGCCCCTCAACCCGCCCATCATAAAGGGCAGCCCCCTCGATTACATCCGCCACAGATCGCACGCGCCCATCATTGGTGAACCTGTTCAAGATCACCCCAACAGCCAGTCCACCAATCATAGGGATCAAGAGTATCCACCACCAATTTAGCAAATACGCTTCATCCTCAGTTTGGTATAGCCAAGCTTGAAAAATCTCGATTCCAAACCGGAACCCAATCGCAGCAAAACTGGCCGCGATTCCAACGACCAGCGCAATAAACCAGAACTGCACTTGAAATAAACTACGAGTTCGGAACAGGTGCCAGCTATTACGACAGGCCATTAAAGCAACGTCGACCTTCTGCCCTATCGGTGATCTTTGCGGCTGCGTCATATCATTCCCTTACCTCTTCACTCAGGCGTCACAGTGTCTTAGGCCTTTGAAATCAAATGGAGGGGTATTTTACATTAAAGCAGCCATTTAAACACTCGCCATAATCTTAGGCGATCAGCTGTCACTGTCCACGTCCAATTTGGCAGCACTACGCCAATCCCAGACTCACTTAAATCCGACCCTCCCCGACGCGGTGGCCTATCGACACAAAACGGATGAAATTTCGAAAGTAGTGAAAACTTGTGCACAGTATCACTGCCCCGCAGTTGGCTACGAAGCAGGAAAATTACTCGAAGGAAATATATTGTCGACCTAAAGAGGTATCATAAATGACTTTTCTAAGTATTTCATATGTACTTGCTGTAAATAATTCCAACATGACATAGTGCGTTCAACCCAGCATAACACGCAAAGCTTTAATGAAGACTTGCACGCAATAGTAGTACTTTTCCCCGTTGATCCCGGGACCAATTCATCCCTTGGCGGTATGGCCGCAAAACGGGCTAGCGGCGCAAGTGCTGTGCTTTATGGCACCATGCACGACAATGTTATGGTACCGGAAGTCATACTGTCAGATGGGCGGATTATTCGCACAGGATCGGGCGCACGGATATGATCCGCGGCTTACGATCTGACCGCGCTAATAGTCGGGTCTAAGGGTAGGATGGGATTATGACCAAACTGAACTTTAAACTATAGGGCCAGCCCGAAGCCATCGCCACCGCTACGAGTGCGTTTGTCATAATCGATGCGGCATTGAATGCCGTCACTGCTCCCATCGCGATGGGTATCCAGATGGCGCGTATTGAATTACTAGACACGGCTAGCGTCAATTCAGTGAACTCCTATTCCAAAGAGGATTTTCAAGTTACCACACTTGATGGTCGAATTTCACGGATCGTATGCAGGCGTGGAAGAACAGGCCGAACGATTTAGTGATATTGCACAAGGGTTCGGTGGGTCTGCATTTTTGTAGGAAATGAAACCCGAGGCCCCCCCCTATGACAAATACGACACCACTTGTATTTGGCGATCCTTTCATCACGCAAAGGAGCAACATGGATTGTAACAGATGTCTGTGTGCCAATCAGCAAACAGTCTCAGGCACTAGCGGAAACTCAAGCCTACATAAACCTAAAACCTATCTCAGCACCCATTTTGGGACTTGCCAACGATGGTAACTTTAACGCAAATTTACTTATTAACCCAGAAGATGCCAACAAGAAACGAGCAGCATTTGACTTATCCGTACGCATTGCAGATCGCACCTTAATGCTGGGTGGAACAGTAACCGACGAGCATGGCGTTGGACTACAAAAATACCTTATATGGCGTCAAAATACGGTGCAGACTGGGGCATCATGGGGAAGATCAAAAAGTGCTAGACCCATTTAATATTATTAATCCCAGAAAACTGGCGCGTTTGAACTAATTATTAAGCACATCACGTAAAGCGAAATTAGACCTAGAGCAGCGCCTTCGCAGCGGCGCGGGCCTCATCTGTAATACGGTCCCCACTCAACATGCGAGCAATTTCATCGATGCGATCAACGCCAACAAGGCCAACAACTGTAGACAAGGTCACGTCTTTTGTCTGACGCTTTTCAACTCGCCAATGATGGTTACCTAGGGCGGCGACTTGTGGACTGTGCGTCACAACCAAGACCTGACCTTGGGACGCTAATTGCAATAGACGGCGCCCAACAGCATCTGCCGTCGCACCACCGACGCCACGATCAATCTCATCAAAGATCAATGTAAGACCTGAATCTGTTCCAGTAAGACAGACTTTTAACGCAAGTAAAAACCGGCTTAATTCACCACCTGATGCGATTTTACCAATGGGTCCAGCCGGTGCACCGGGGTTGGTAGCAACAGTAAAAGACACTGTATCAGTACCATCTGGGCCTGGATTTGAAGTCGTAATTTCAGTCACAAAAACAGCTCGTTCCATTTTAAGTGGTGCCAATTCTTTGGCCATTGCCTTGTCCAGTTTAATCGCCCATTTACGCCGCGCGTCACTTAAACTACCGGCAGCATTGTCATAATTCACCTGTGCTAAAGCCAATACAGCCGCGAATTTTGCAAGATCAGACGCACCTTGATCTAATGAGCGCAACCTCCTGCGCAGATCGTCTGCAAAAAAGCTCAGTTCGTCTGCTAAGACGTTGTGCTTGCGCGCTAAACCACGAATGGCAAAAAGGCGTTCTTCAGTTTGTTCAAGATCGTGAGGATTGAACGCAAGCTCAGCGACGCAGGCTTCGACACCAGACTGCGCTTCCCCCAGTTCAATCATAGCCCGTTCCAACGCTGCCAATGGCCCGTCCAGCGTTCCTTCCGCTTGCCCAGAAGCATCGCCCAACCACCGCACCGCATCAATAAGTTGACCTTCGGCACCGTTAATCCCAAGTACTTGATATGCTTTGTGAATATCTTCACCAATCTTTTCGGCTGCCTGCATTCTACGGCGCAGTTTATCAAGTTCTGCATCCTCACCAGAGATTGGTGATAATTCGTCAAGTTCTGCAACAGAGTGCCGCAAAAATTCTTCCTCAGCCTGCAATTCTGAAACTCGAATTTCTGCCGAAGTAAGCACCTTTTTAGCAGCAGTTAGGTCTTTCCAAGCAGCACAAACTACTGCTGAACGCGGCGCCAAATTACCAAAATCATCAAGCAAGATTCTATGCTTGCGCGGGTTCAGCAATCCGTGATCATCGTGCTGTCCGTGCAGTTCAACAAGTGTTGCAGAAACCGCACGTAAGATATCGCCACTCACCCGCCGGTCATTTATCCACGCAGTTTTTCGTCCATCACGGCTATTAATCCGCCGCAAAATTAGCGCGTCGTCATAGCTCAAGCCAGCTTCACGCAACACGTCCCAAGCACCATGATTCTCGGGTAAATTAAACTCAGCGATGACTTCGCCTTGTTCAGCGCCTTGCCTCACAAGCTCAGCGCGGCCCCGCCACCCGAGCACAAAACCAAGGGAATCTAGTAAGATAGATTTACCCGCACCAGTCTCACCCGTCAAAACATTCAGGCCTGGTTGAAACGCAAGTTCCAACCTGTCTATGATAAGCATATCACGAATATCAAGACTGCGAAGCATTTTGCCCGCCTATAACCATTCGCCGCGAACCATCTGACGGTAAATGGCGGACAACCAGTTATCACCGATTGAGACCGGTTCAAGCCCCTGGCTTGTCAGCAACGCAAAGCTCTCTTGGTACCATTCAGTTGACTGATAATTATAGCCAAGAATTGCACCGGCAGTCTGAGCTTCTTCAACCAGGCCAAGTGACAGGTAGCTTTCTACCAAACGATGCAATGCTTCAGGAGTATGAGAGGTGGTTTGAAAATCCTCGACCACAATACGAAAACGATTGATAGACGCCGCGAAATGATCACGTTTAAGATAATAACGACCAATTTCCATCTCTTTTGCAGCGAGATGGTCAAAGGCAAGGTCAAATTTCAGCACGGACGAACGTGCATATTCAGTCTCTGGATAGCGTTCTATTACAACACGCAACGCTTGCAGTGCTTGGAATGTTAGGCCCTGATCACGACCGATTTCATCAATCTGATCGTAGTAGCTAAGCGCAAGCAAATACTGTGCATAGGCTGCATCTTCATCGGCAGGATAAAAATCAATATAGCGCTGGGCAGCCGCTCGAGAATTGGGATAATCCGTGTCACGATGATAGGCAAACGCCTGCATAATCAACGCACGCTTTGCCCATTCAGAATAAGGATAAAGGCGTTCGATTTCACCAAAATAAAACGCAGCATCCTCAGCTTGGTTTCGTTCCAGCTCAAACTCACCACGGTCAAAAATTTGACGTGCTGTAAATGCTTCAAGCGCATTAACTGCACGGCTGTCAAACGAATTGCAGCCCGCCAATAAGCCGAGCGTAATGATGCCTGTGACCAGACCGTTTCGAATTATGCAGATGCTGCTGCGGCCTGACATGGAGGCGCCCCCGCTCACGATTAATTTTCGAAAATTACTTTCGATTACATTTTCTATAGCACACAAATTTGGTGTGCAAAATGCCTTTTGCACACCTTAGGGCAGGTTTGATGTCTGGACTTAAATTAAACACAGAAATGAATACTAATTAAGCAGCTTCTGGAAGGTCAGCCCAAAGAAGTCCGACACCCGGCAAGCGCGCAGAAATCTGAGCATCAGCCTCACGCCAAGCCCATGCATCAGGATCTGCAAATAGTGCACAAAGCAATGCATTCGTAACCGCGTGACCTGCTTTACACCCAGTGTAGAGACCTAAAATTGGAGCGCCTGCTGTATACAAATCACCTAGTGCATCCAACATCTTATGGCGTACGGCCTCATCCTTATAGCGCAAACCACCAGGACTAAGAACATTTTCTCCATCTACCACAACAGCGTTTTCAAGTGTACCGCCAAGAGCTAGGCCTTGAGCACGCATAGCATCAACATCAGAAGAGCGACAGAATGTGCGGCTATTACACAACTCACGTACGAAAGCTCCGTTAGACATATTAAGAGTTTTTTCTTGATGCCCAATGGCACTATCCGCAAAGTCTATTTCAAATCTAATGAGCAGAGTATCTGCCGGATCGAGCCGTGCTTTTGCTTCACCTACTGTAACTGAAACAAACTTCTGCACCTCGATCACACGTAGCGGTGTGTTCAACCTGCGGATACCAGCAAGTAAAAAACCTTCAACAAATTGAGCTGCAGACCCGTCAAGAATGGGGATCTCGGGCCCAGTCACCTCAATCAATGCGTTATGAAGCCCACAACCTGCCAACGCGGCCATAATATGTTCGATTGTAGAAACAGACGTTCCAACTCTGTTTTCAATACGTGTATTTAGTGGTGAAACAATAACGTGATTCCATAGTGCAGGCACGTCAGACATATGAGCATCAACATCCATTCGACGAAAAACGATACCGTGATTTGCTGGCGCCGGGCACACAATGACAGTCACAGGCTGCCCAAAATGTAGCCCAGTGCCTTCAAAAGTTACTTTGGTGTTAATGGTAGTCTGCACGCTTCTGCCTCAAATGGTTGTCAATCAACTAAGAGGTTGAGCACAATCACTCAACACACACTTTGCAACGGTCTGAAACATGTGCTCCACAATCAGGCACAATATTGCCGATTTAATAATTTAAACACAGCAATTCGGTATTATAAATAAAAATAAGCCACCCGAAGGTAGCTTATTTCCTAGAATTTTTTTGACCTAACTCAGACCAATGTCAGTTTGCCTGACGACGCAAGAAAGCGGGGATTTCTATCCGCTCTTGATCAGCATCAGCCTGGGACATCGGCACTGGAGGCTTTTCCTTCAAAGATTCCACCAGAGGTTGCGAACGTTCACTAGCAGTATCTTCAGTATGACCGGTCATCCGGCTAATCAAGCTGTTAAGGCCACCCATCCGTGGCTTTGAAGCTTCTTCGGTCTCCACCGGCTCTGCACTAGGGGCAGCCGCTGGTTTGCCTCTCGCGGCCGCGATTCGCAGTCTTTCAAGAGTTTCTTGTGATGGTGAACCAGTTACAGGGCGCTGTGGAGCCACGAACGCTTCAGTTGATGTTTCAACTTCAATGTCACGGCGTGGCTGATAGGCGGCAGGTGGTAGGTCAGCGCCAGAAGTGGGGTCAAACTTTGCATCCTGAAAAGTAGGTTCTTGCTGTTGAACTACGGCAGTTTCGTCGAACAACGTCGGCTCGGGTGCCTGCTGCGCTGCATCATCGGCAGTGACCGACGAAGCAGCGGCCGCATGGTCAATCCGGGTTTCAGCGGATACGTGCTGTGTTAAAGGTGCTGACATTGGGCGACGTGGCACTGGCATGTCACCTATTTTAATGGCCGCATCTATACCAGTCGCCACAACAGAAACTCGCATCTTTCCTTCCATGTTGGTATCCAATGTGGATCCAACAATAATGTTTGCTTCTGGGTCGACCTTTTCACGAATCTTGTTCGCAGCCTCGTCGAGTTCAAACAACGTTAGATCATAACCTCCAGTAATGTTAATCAATACACCACGAGCGCCTTCTAGCGAAATTTCGTCGAGCAGCGGATTCGCGATAGCTTTCTCTGCGGCCTGGACAGCGCGATCTGGACCTTCTGCCTCACCAGTACCCATCATAGCCTTGCCCATTTCGTCCATAACAGCACGAACATCTGCAAAATCAAGATTGATAAGGCCCGGACGGACCATCAGGTCAGTTACGCCCTTAACTCCCTGATAAAGAACATCATCTGCCAAAGCAAATGCTTCAGTAAAAGTAGTGTTTTCATTAGCCAAACGAAAAAGGTTTTGATTAGGAATTATGATCAGCGTGTCAACGACCTTCTGTAAAGCCTCAATGCCGTCATCGGCCTGCTTCATGCGCTTACCACCTTCGAATTGAAATGGCTTAGTTACAACACCAACGGTAAGAACACCTAATTCGCGAGCCGCTTGTGCGATAATAGGGGCAGCACCAGTTCCGGTACCGCCACCCATGCCTGCCGTGATGAAACACATGTGTGCGCCAGCAAGGTGATCAACTATTTGCTCAATTGACTCTTCTGCAGCTGCAGCACCAATAGTCGCGCGCGCGCCAGCACCAAGACCTTCGGTAACTTTTATTCCAATCTGAATTTTTGCAGGCGAACGAGACTGCTGAAGCGCTTGTGCATCTGTGTTTGCCACGACGAATTCAACACCTTCAAGCTCTTGTTCGATCATATTATTCACTGCGTTACCGCCAGCCCCCCCAACACCGAAAACGGTGATGCGTGGTTTTAATTCGTCCTGCCCTGGCATGGAAAGGTTAAGTGTCATTGTGCTGTCCGCCTGTATTGTTAGGCTCGTCCCAACGAGCGTTCTTGTAGAAATATTTCTTCGATCTTAACGGCTGTTACCGCTGCGGTCACGAAGAAACTGTGAAAAAGGCGCAAAATGTAGGCCTTATTGAGTGTTTTTTCGCCGTATTTAGCGTTATAGGCGAAATCTTGCGTAGTGATGGTTATTGGGAACCATTTAGTTACCAGTTCTCTCTGAACCAACGAACCGCCCGTTTGAATGATCGCGCTGGGTATTTCTCCGCAGGAATGTCAAAATCCCACCATTCGTCTTGTGGATTTGCGGCAAAGAGCGAAAGACCCACCGCAGCAGAAAATGCCGATCCCGTAGCCGCCTGTGGCAGACCTTGCACACGCAGTGGTCGACCGAGACGGACCTGCTGACCGAGGATTTTGCTCGCCAGACCATCAAGGCCAGGTATTTGACTTCCACCACCGGTCAACACGATTTGCTGGCTTGGAAGATATTCAAATCCTGCGGTATCCAACCTCACCCGCACTTCTTCAAGAATTTCTTCGACGCGAGGGCGGATAATACCGATCAGTTCAGCCCGTGACACAGTTCGGCGGTCACGCTCCCAATCACCAGTATTGCTCCCAACCTCAATCATCTCACGATCATCCATGCCAGTTGCCAACACACCACCGTAGAATGTTTTGATCCGTTCCGCCATGGCAGGTGCTACTTGTAGGCCCATTGAAATATCGGACGTTACATGATCCCCTCCCATACGCACGCAATCAGAATAGATCATGTGTTTACGCACGAAAATTGAAATGCCCGTCGACCCACCGCCCATATCGATGCAGGCTGCACCAAGCTCTTGTTCATCTTCTACCAAAGATGAAACGCCAGATGCGTAGGCTGACGATGCAATGCCAGCCAATTCAAGGTCACAGCGTTTTATACAATACAGCAAGTTCTCAATGATGCTCGCTTCGACCGTCATCATATGCATATCAGTGGTCAGCGTCGTACCAATTTGCCCACGCGGATCGGCTAAGCCAGATCGATGATCTAGCGCAAAGTTGACTGGTTGGGCATGCAAAACTTCTCGCCCATCACCAATTTCGGGAATCTCACATTCAGCGAGCACGCGGCCTATATCACCCTCAGTGACAACCTTTCCTTGCACATCAACCTGCCCATCAAGCCCGTATGACCGCGGACGCCCGCCTGACAGACAAGCAATCACGTGATCGACACGCACATTAGCCATCTTTTGCGCAGCTTGAACAGCGGTGCGCACAGCACGCTCGGTTTCAGCCATTGCTTCAACTTCGCCGAAACGAACGCCGCGAGACCGCGTCGTGGCAGCACCAATCACGCGAAACGATGATTGCCCCGCCATTGAACCAACACCGTCGCCCGCACTTTCCTTAGCACTAAACTGCTCTGGCCCATCAAAGCGCAACACTAGGCACGCAATTTTTGAACTACCCACATCAAGAATTGCAATAACGCCACGCTGCATAGCCGCTTGGCGCATATTGCGCATAGCGCGTTGTGATTGGTACAAATCTCTCATTTTCTACACGCCTATTCTTGTTCTTGGTCCGCATTAATTTAGCGCAGGTTTGCCATAGCATTTTCATTCAGCCGAATTGTTGGGCGAGCTGGGTGGCGCATATCTACTACAGCCACATCACGCTCCAAAAGGTCCTGCGCTTGGTTCAATGCAACGACGCGCTCAAACGCTGCAATAGAGTTTGTGGCAGGCAACAAAATGCGCTGCCCACTATCTAGGATCACATCCCAACGACGTTCACCCATACGCAAAACACCACGCATACGAGACGCCAGTGGACCAGCACGATTGTAAATTTCAAGACCTTCACTCAGTGCTTCACGCGCACCATCTCCAGTAATAAGCGGCAAATCAGACCGATCCGCACGCACTATAATACTCTGAAGCAACACTCCCCCCGCATCTATCAACTTCAATCCTCCTGGAGCACGAAACACTGCAACAGGAATTCGTTGCGTCACATGAATCTGCAGAATGCCACCTGGTCGTACCCTTAGTGTAGCGTCACCAACTGAAGGCAGTGCAGCAACAACCTGGCGCATTTCTTCAAGGTCAAGATCAAAGTTTGATGTTGGAAATTCTAAAGGCAACACCGTACGAATATCGCTAGAAAGTGTGTCGTCGGCACCATCTATAGTCATAACTTTTACCATAAATTCATCGCGCTGCTGAATTCGACTTTTGGTGGAGTAATAAACTTCATTAATTATTTGACGGTTCGGCTCACGCGCAGTCCAGCCTGTAATCAAGCCTGCAACAACCAACATTGGAACACCAAATTTGACCAGCTTTTTAAATCCAGGTGTCAGCATCAAACGTTGATAACGGTACCCCCAACGTGATGGTGCAGGATCGCGGCGCGAATTAGTTGGGCTTTGCGCCCTTAGCGGTTGCATGATGCGTCCTCTACCATCCAAATCATCAAGTTTGGAAAGCTGATACCACAAAACTTGGCTTGCTCTGGTGCCAACGATGTTGGCGTCATGCCCGGTTGTGTGTTTGTTTCCAACAAAATCAAACCGTCAAGACCACGGCTTTCGTCCCATCTATAATCTGTGCGACTTAACCCGCGACAGCCAAGTGCGACATGTGCCCGGACAGCGTAGTCCATGCATGCCTGAAAAATATCGTCCGGCACGTTGGCAGGGATCGTATGCCTCGAGCCGCCAACTTCATATTTTGCGGCATAATCATACAAGCCATCAACGACTATATCGGTAACCGTTAGCGCGCGTTTTCCCAGCACCGCCGTTGTAAGTTCACGCCCAGGCGCATAGGCCTCAACCATCATCAAATCAGGTAAGTCTACGTGCAATGTGGGTGGTCTATCACCTTCCATCACAAGAGAAATGCCGATACTTGAACCTTCATCAAAGGGTTTTACAACGTAGGGCGGCGTCATCACATGCTCAGCTTCAATTTGGGTTTTGGTTGCGAGGACACTTTCCACAAACGGCAATCCATTTGTACGATAGGTGTCTTTGGTTCTTTGTTTGTCCATCGCCAGGGCAGAGGCCAGAACCCCTGAATGTGTATAAGGAATTCGTAGCCATTCAAGCAACCCTTGCACGACACCATCTTCACAACATCGGCCATGCAACGCGTTAAATACCACGTCCGGCTTGAGCAATTTCAGCTGTTCAACCAAGTCCACACCTGCATCAATTTCGACAACGTTATATCCAGCGGTCCGCAAGGCGGCCGCACATTCATTGCCCGAACTGAGAGATACCTCACGTTCGGTTGACGGGCCGCCCAAAAGGACAGCAATAGTTTTAGGTGTCCTGCTCGACACACTGTCCTCTTTCGCGGTTCTTTAGCGAACCGTCATTTGTCGCGTTTAGTTAACCCGTGACTGTTGGAGCCTTAACCTTTTTACTTTTGCAAAGACTTTCAATCTTGCGGGATCGGATCACCAATCATCATAATTTCCCATTCTAGCGTTAGTCCGCTGGTTTCGTAAACCTTTTTTCGAACATGTTCGCCTAATCCTTCCAGATCCGCCGCCGTTGCACCACCAGTATTAGTCAGAAAGTTAGAATGCTTAATGTTCATGACAGCTCCTCCACGGGTCACCCCACGCATGTCTGCATCATCAATCATCTTCCACGCCTTTAAATCATGAGTGTCATCCACCTGCCCCGTACTCGAAAATCCAGCAGGATTCCGGAACGTACTGCCTGCAGTGCGGTCTTTGGTTGGTTGCGTTTCATCACGTTTGGCAAGCTGAGCCGTCATACGCTCTTCAAGGATATGCACTTTCTCACTCACTGCTTTCAGCGTGGCAGACACAATGATCGCACCTTCAGGCAAGGTTGATGAACGATATTTCATATTGAGATCAGCGACCGTTAATGTTTGGACTGTTCCATCCCGCAAAACGACTCGTACGTCTTGGAGCACGTCCGCCATATATTCGCCATAACAACCTGCATTCATCTTCACAGCACCCCCAATTGAACCAGGAATTGTGCGCAGAAATGTCAAGTTAAGCCCAAGTTTTGCTGCCTTACGCGCTACATGTCCGTCAAGCGCTGCAGCTCCTACATGCACAAAATTACCATTAAATTCAATATTATTAAACCCACGTCCTAACCGGATTACGACACCACGCACACCACCATCGCGCACTATTAGATTTGACCCAACCCCCATGACAAACACGGGCACATCAAAGGGCAAAGCCGATAAAAATGTGCGCAAATCATCTTCGTCCAAAGGCTGAAAGAACACATCCGCCTGACCGCCCACACGCAGCCATGTCAAATCAAACAGATTTCTGTTCAGGGTCAAAACCCCACGCACGATTGGTAAATCAGTTAATATCATGAAAACCGTTTATCGCCACATATTGATCCTGCCAAGTCACTGCATTTTTGCTAGACCGGAGGAACATGAGACTCAACCAGCGCCAAAGATAAAAACAATTGACCAGTCCCTACTAATTGCATCTTATGATATGAATTACAAACCACCGCATAATAAAAAAATTAAACTCAAAAGAAAAATATCTTTCAATTTCAAACTCAAGCTAATGAAAGAAAAAGTTAAAAGGCATCAGCACTAACGTCGGTACATTTATGGCCACCAGCCAAACAAGACTAAATCAATTCCAACAATTTCGTATCACTTAATACTGACAAGGCTGGCCACTCTAGACACATTTCATCAGATTAAGGAACACAAAATAAAAAAGAAACCCATCAAAAGCTATGCCCCAACCACAGTCATTTCCAAGCCTGATAGTGAGCACAGGGATAATCTCAAATCTAGTGATAGGTAGTCAACATTTTCACAACATTAGAAACAGACCCTAACAATGGCATTCATATACAATCAACTTTTATAAAACTATAGTTCAACCCGCTTCACAACATCCCGCCAAGCAGGATACGTCTAATTGGGCGCGCGATTATCAAACCACCACCTATTGCGCCCAAAGCCAACATCGCTTCGACAGCATCATATTGCATATGAATTAACATGATACCAACAAAAATGACAGAAAATGCCCACATAAGACGCCGTAACCATCTGAGCGTTGGAAGTAGTGCAATGATCAGAATAGCACAAAGGACTAACCACTCATACGTCACCCCTTTAGCATATCCGGCAACGCATTGGCCCAACCAGATATTGATCCCGCACCAAGACATACTACCATGTCACCAGGCTTTGTCTGTTCTTTAACCAGCACCACAAGGTCTTCCTCATTGTTTATTTCACGGGCATCGCGGTGTCCCGCACGGATCAGACCTGCGACTAAATCATCACGTGTCGCTCCTACTATAACATCCTCTCCAGCAGAAAAAACCTCAGTGATTGCAACGACGTCGGCATCGTTGAAACACGCGCAGAAATCTGCAAAATGATGCGATAATCGAGTGTAGCGATGCGGTTGGTGAACAGCAATGATGCGTCCATCTGACGCTTGCCGCGCGGCTTTTAATACTGCTGTAATCTCAGTTGGGTGGTGACCGTAATCGTCAATAATTGTGACACCATCGACTTCGCCCACGAGTGTAAAGCGACGCCCAACCCCCTTGAAGGCAGCCAATGCAGCACGGATCTCTTCTGTTTTCATGCCCAGATGGCGTGCCACAGATATTGCAGCCAAAGCATTAGAAACATTGTGATCACCAGGCATTGGCAATGAGCAGTTTTCAATCGTCAGGTCGTCGTTCTGCAAAACCACGTCAAAATGTGCGATACCCCTTTTATAGAACAAGTTGATCGCTCGCACATCGGCCTGCGCGTTAAAACCATATGTCACAATTCGCCGATCGGTAATTTTACCAACCAACGTTTGCACATCGCTGTCATCTGTGCAGCACACGGCAAGCCCGTAAAACGGAATGTTGGAAACAAAATCATAAAAACCCGCATGCAAGTTATCGACCGTGCCCCAGTGCTCCATGTGCTCAGGATCGATGTTGGTTACAATCGCGATGGTAGCCGGCAAACGGTTGAATGTGCCGTCGCTTTCATCCGCTTCAACAACCATCCATTCGCCGTCCCCGACGCGAGCATTTGATCCGTAAGCGTGAATAATGCCGCCGTTCACTACTGTTGGGTTAAAATTACCTTCTTCAAGCAGTGCTGCGACCATTGTGGTGGTTGTAGTTTTTCCGTGGGTCCCAGCGACCGCGATGTTTGATTTCATCCGCATAAGTTCCGCCAACATTTCAGCACGACGGACGACTGGGAGGCCGCGTTGGCGGGCCGCATCAAGTTCAGGGTTTCCAGGCTTTATAGCACTTGAAATGACGACAACTTCAGCTTCTTTAATATTATCGGCCCGCTGGCTTTCAAAGATGAACGCTCCAAGCTTTTGCAACCGCTTGGTGATCGGGGTTTCTTTTAGATCAGACCCCTGGACAACGTAGCCATGGGACAGCAGCACCTCTGCGATACCAGACATTCCAATGCCACCAATCCCAACAAAGTGAATCGGGCCGACGTCGAGGGAAATTTTTGTTGCTGCATTCATGTCAAATCTCACGTAAATCTATTTTTTAGTTTATAAGCCTTAGTGTGCCGTCTCGCTCAACTCTATGGTCAGTGAAACAAGAGTTTCTACGGCGTCAGGTTTGCCACAGGAAAGGGCCGCTAGTGACATTTTTAAAGCCTCACTGGGATTACTCAACATAGAAGCGATCTGGTCTGACAAGCTTTCAACATGCAGATTAGCCTCTGAAATCATGATTGCTGCATGCGCAGATACCAATTGCTGGCAATTCGCCGTCTGATGGTCTGCAGCGGCCAACGCATAAGGCACAAGGATTGATGGACGACCTATTACGCTCAAGTCAGCAATCGACGACGCGCCTGCACGCGAAATCACAAGCTGAGCCTCTGAAATACGGGTTGGTATGTCATTGAAAAACGTCTGCACATCGGCGGGGATGCCTTCATCAGCGTAATATTGTGCAACGCGGTCAACGTCTTCGCTACGTGCCTGATGGCTAACACGGACATTGCGGCGAAACGAACTTGGTAAACCAGATATTGCTGGTGGGACCACATCACTTAAGATGCGAGCTCCTTGCGAGCCCCCCATCACAAGAATCGACATCGGGTAATCACCGGGGGCAATGTAACCTGCCCCTGCGCGTTCTAGTATTGCTCGGCGCACAGGATTGCCAACTGGAATACCTACAACGCCTTCGGGCATGGAAGTTGGCCAGGTCCCACACGCGATTTTATTGACTCGTTTGGAAAAAATTCGGTTCACACGGCCCAGAACACCGTTTTGTTCATGAAGCATGCAAGGTCTACGTAAAACCCAAGCTGCAGACATTGCCGGAATACTCGGATACCCACCAAATCCAATTACGACCGACGGCCTGTCTTGCAACATCTTATAAACTGACGAAAGTATTCCACCTACAATTGTGAACGGCGCCTTTAGTTTAGCCAGCAGACCGACGTGCGCGAACGTCGCCGATCCAACTTGCTCAATTTCAACTGCATGGGGGAAGCCACCAGTATAGCGCACGCCTCGACTATCAGTCGAAAGCTTCACCCTCCAGCCGCGCTCAAGCATTGCCTCGGCTAGCGCCTGTGCGGGAAACATATGCCCACCAGTTCCGCCCGCCGCGATAATGAGAAGTGGATCAGCCATCTTTATCGACCCCGCCGTAGTAAAATATCACCAATCTGGCCCTGCGGCCGCGTACGCGTAAACGCCAGCAACATACCGACAGCTATTCCGGATGCTATAACAGATGAGCCACCATAACTAATGAAAGGCAAGGTCATACCTTTGGCAGGGAGCAGTCGCACAGCCACACCCATATTAATCATAGCTTGTACACCAACTATGCAGGCCAAACCACTCCCTGCAAGTCGTATGAACGGGTCACGTTCCTTCATCAAGCGCATCAGGGACCGAACAACGATAATCGAATATAATGTAATCACCGCCAAAACACAGATCAGGCCGTATTCTTCCGCCGCCACCGCTATAATAAAATCTGTATGCGCGTCAGGAAGCGACCATTTAACTTGACCTTCACCAACACCAACGCCAAAAAATCCACCCTCGCGAATAGCATTTGTAGCATAACCCATTTGCGTAGTCGGATCGACTTCAAGGGTTAAGAACCCGTCAATGCGGCGTGCAAAATGTTCAGAATTAGAATATGCAATCGTTCCACCAAATATCACAAGGCCTGCCAATCCGACAAGTAACAAGATCGGCGCCCCAGCTACAAAATACATCACCCCCCAGCCAAATAGAATGAGCGCTGCTTGGCCAAAGTCTGGCTGCATTGCCAAAAAAAACACTATGGCAAGAGTTAACATCAACGAATATGTCTTGCCCGGTGGACCACCAACCTCTTGGCTCGCAGCCATAAACCATGCAGCTAACACAATAAATCCGGGCTTGATGAACTCAGACGGCTGAAGTGACCCAAACCCAAGCGAATACCATCGCACCGCACCCTTGCCAAAGTCAGTGCCAAAAAACGGCAGGCCCATAAGTGCAGTAAACGCCACCACAAAGCCAATCACAGCCAATCTGCGTACCAATGTCGGCGACATCATTGAAGTGACAATCAATAATACAATGGCAATGGACCCAAAGAATGCTTGACGCTGTACATAATGGAACGGTTCAAATCCATTTTTCGCTGCTAAGGGTGGCGAAGCTGCCAGCCCCAACAACAACCCAATACCAAACAATGCAAGAACGCAGGACAAAGTCCACTTGTCTACCGTTCGCCACCAGCGTGGTAAAACAGGATCACCCGATTGAACGGGTATCGCTCCAAAAACCATTTCTGTCATGGTGACTGCCTTATTGCCCATATGTGCCCGTTAACCGAGTCTACTTCAAAGTATAGCTGCAAAAGAACTGCGATTCCAGTGAAATGACCGCGTTATTTAGCCCCCTTGCGCGAGGGGCTGTTTCAAGGCAATTCACCATCATGCATGTAAACACTCTTATACTAGGCGCCGGTGCCGCTGGACTACAATGTGCGGGCTTCAGCGGGCCAGGCACACTGGTAGTAGATCACGCCAAATCACCAGCAGAAAAAATCCGTATTTCGGGCGGTGGACGCTGCAATTTTACCAACGTTGGCACGACACCCGAAAATTTTATAAGCCGGAACCCACACTTCGCAAAGTCGGCGCTGGCACGTTACACGCAATGGGATTTCATTGAACTTGTGGATAGCTACAACATTGCTTGGCATGAAAAAACGCTTGGCCAATTATTCTGCGATATTTCCGCCAAAGATATAACCGCAATGCTGCTCTCGCAAATGGCGCCGACAGCCGAATTATGGCTGAAAACCGAAGTTGGTAACATCCGCCATGACGGCACGCATTATCACGTCGTGCTGAAACGCCAAGGGCAGACACAATTGGTGCAGGCCAACAATCTGGTTATTGCAACAGGTGGTAAATCTATTCCCAAAATGGGTGCAACAGGACTAGCGTATCAAATCGCAGATCAATTCGGACTGGTTGTGACTGACACACGCCCTGCCCTCGTACCTTTCACTTTTTCTGATGACAAATTCAAACCAATTGCGGGTACAGCCACGCCTGCGCGTTTAACAACGACGAATGGACACGCGTTTGATGAATCTTTATTGTTCACCCACCGTGGACTGTCAGGTCCTGCCGTACTGCAAGCGTCAAGTTATTGGCAGATGGGCGAGGACGTACAAGTCACGCTTGCACCTGACGTTGAAATCGATGTAGCACTTAAATTTCAACGCTCAGAAGATGGACGAAAGGCGATAACCACAGCGCTCGCACTGCATCTCCCAGCACGACTTGTGGACTTTCTAAGCAGCGAACTGGACCTGACCGGAAACGTCGGTGATTTGGCGGATGCGCGAATTACAGAGCTTTCTACATCACTAAAATATTGGTCCCTCAAACCGTCAGGCACCGAAGGTTATCGCACCGCCGAAGTCACAGCTGGCGGCGTAGACACGGGTGGATTATCATCTAAGACCATGGAAGCGAAAACAACACCAGGTCTATATTTTATAGGTGAAGCAGTGGATGTCACAGGCTGGTTGGGGGGGTACAATTTCCAGTGGGCGTGGTCGTCTGGTTATGCAGCAGGCAAAGCAATTGCGATGGCCGCGACATGACTAAAGCTGTGTCAGAATTAGAGGTTGATTTTGTCAACGGTGCTGTCGCCCATCGTCTACGATTTGGCGGTGGTCGCGGGCAGTCGCTGGCCAAGGCGATGGGACTGCGCGCGGGCAAAACGCCTATGATTGTAGATGCCACAGCTGGTTTGGGACGGGACGCTTTCCTGCTGGCGTCACTTGGCGCGCACGTTATTATGATTGAGAGATCAGAAAAAATGCACGCCTTGCTCCTGGATGGCATGTCCCGCGCTAAGGTCGAGGGCGGTGAATTACGCGAAATCATAAGTCGCATGACGCTGCTGAAAGGCGATGCGAAGGACCTGTTACCAGAGCTTGTGGGCGAGGCCATTCTAATTGATCCCATGCACCCACCGCGCAAAAACTCTGCCTTGGTTAAACGCGAGTTACGTCAGGTCCGAGAGATCGTGGGGACTGACTATGATGCCGCTGATCTGGTTCGTATTGCACTGATATATGCTCGCCATCGTGTGGTTCTAAAGTGGCCTGCCAAGGCTGACCCAATCGACGTAGGGCGTGCCTGCTCCCATCAAATTCTTGGGAAGACAACGCGCTATGATGTATTTATGGTTGGATAAATAGCGTATTACTTTATTAATTCTGCCACGCAGGCCACAAAATCATTTCCGCGTAGCTCAAAATTGTCATACTGATCAAACGACGCAGCAGCAGGGGCTAACAATACTGTGTCACCTGCCTCTGCCTCCACTCCAGCCCTCGCCACCGCTGTAGCCATATCACCGCAAACTTCAACATTTAACCCTTTGAGCTTCATGGCGAACGCCACCGCCTCACGGCCAATCACATAAGCTTTAACAACCGTTGAAGCAGGCAACAACGCTTCCAATCCACCGTCTTTTTCCAAACCACCACAAATCCAGCGCACCTTGTTAAACGCAGCCAATGCTTTGGACGCGGCATCAATATTTGTAGCCTTGCTGTCGTTAACATACCTCACACCATCCTTCTCACCGATCAGCTGACCACGATGCGGCAAACCCTTAAAATTAATTAGCGCAGCCTCTATAACCCTCGGCCCAATCCCCAATGCACGACACGCAGCGTAAGCTGAACATGCGTTCTGGTGGTTGTGTACCCCTGGCAATCCAGAGATGGCTCGCAGATCAATAGATCCAACCTGCCGCCCTTTGCGATATTCGCTCAGGAAACCTTTGCGCGCAAACACTGACCAGCCGATCTCGTCAATCTTTTGACCCGAAGAGACGCGGATAACACGATCATCACTCGGCCCTTCGGATAATTGATTGGCTATGTATTGACCCTCCATTTCATCAACGCCAACCACCGCCCGGTCAGGTCCACCTTCGGCAAACAAGCGGCGTTTGGCAGCAAAGTAGCCGCCTAGTCCAGCGTGACGGTCTAGGTGATCCGAGCTAAGGTTAGTAAAAACAGCAACGTCCGGCGTCAACGCGCGAGCAAGGTCAATTTGGTAGCTGCTTAATTCCAAAACAATAACTTCACCGTCTTGGGCTTCATCAAGATCAAGGACACCCCGTCCAATATTACCACCCAGCTGAGTGGGCCGCCCGGCGTGTTCTAGGATGTGATGTATTAATGCCGAAGTAGTTGATTTTCCGTTGCTTCCAGTGACTGCGATGACCTTGGGAATACTATCGAATTCAGTCCATTCCGACGTTGCCAAACTGCGAAAAAACAAACCGATATCATTGTCTACTGGACAGCCTTCAGCCATTGCGCGCTCGATTGCGGGGTGAGGTGAAGGATACAGATGAGGGATCCCAGGGGAGGTAATCAGGGATGCAATATCTTTGAAAGCGCCCTGCTTTGTTAGATCTGTCAGAGTTGCTCCAGCGTCGATTGCCTTGGTTGCGGCGTCAGGAGCATCATCCCAAACTACAACGTCTGCCCCACCAGCCTTCAGCGCAACGACGGCCGCCAAGCCAGATCGACCAATCCCTAGAACGGCAACGGTTTTACCGGAAAAACCCTTTACTGGAATCATGAACTAGCACCTCTTTTGTTACAATTTATAATGCAGTTTCGCGCCGCGCGACGCAAGATACGTTAAAGAAATTTGGGCATACAAAACAGTTCTCAAAAGTGGTGAACGGCGTTTTTTTAGTGGAGATTTTCATAACAGGACTTAATTGTCAAAATGGGAGGAATTTAAGGTGGTCTTAACGCTAAAATTGTAGAGGTGGTCGGTATTAAGGTAACTTAAAATGTCGCTAAAGCTTCTGCATAAAACAATATGATTTCGTCGTCCTACCCTTAACTACTTCCTCCAATTAGTTGAGGTAAGCTGCATAATTTGGATGCATCTCATTAATTATTACACGGCCAATGTCGGGCGCTTTTAAAGGAAGAATTTTAGCTTCAACGCAGCCCTTTAGCTTTAAACGGACAGCATTTTTCATGCAGAACGTTTGATAAACGTTTTTGTGAATCATCTCCTTTGCAAAATCATCTTATAACTGCTGTAATTATGGAGTTCGATACAGCGCCCAGCCCAGAAAAGTAGTTGTCTGGTTTTACATATAACGTCAAAAGTTTTAATTCGCTTATCGAAGATAAAGTAATATTCAGCAGCATCTGTCAATCGTACTGCAACATCGGCCACTTCGCCATACTCAGAGGTGCAGGAACAAATTATGGCGATTCAAGATTAGTTTGCGGCAGTAAAATACTTCAATTTTACTTATTAATTTTTAAAATAATAATATCTAGATAATGCGTTCATCCTTCCAAGCCACAAATTGTTCTAATCTATCCTATATTAGGGTCATACTAAATTTTCAGAATTAATCAACTAATCCATATACTATGTTAATTAAAATAGCATTTTAAATTAATAAATAGTAATTACCAAGCTTGAAGGGGAAGTACCGTTGCTGTCAAAATAATTAATTTTCTTTAGTAAAACTTCTAAGCAAAGGCTACTAAACTTCTTACTGTATGGGAACATAATTGAGAAAATGTTTCCAGTTCAAAACTTCCCTAGTTTTATGGTGATTCAAACTGTTGGATATATCCCACGCAACTTGGATTATATAAGTAAAGCACGGGTTGGGTAGCTGTATAATCAAGGTGAATCTAATTAAAAAAATACCAGATATTATTGCTTTTTAAAAATAGCCAAAAAAATTTATTTCCAAATAAACGCAGTCCTAGATTTAGATATGATAACCTCAATGTTGAATTAATTTTTAAGAAAATATGAAAAAATACAAAAAGCCATTTTGACATTAGAATATTATTATATTGAATATAAATAGATTACATAGCTAGAAGATTAAATTTTCGCATAGTAAAAAAATTTAAATATAAGGATTTATACTTTTAAGCTGTCTTAAGGAACAACTACTGAATGCCAGCGGCCACCAGAATTGATAAAAA
>JBLILC010000023.1:0-30053 GCA_047635635.1 Octadecabacter sp.
ATGCTGTTTCGAGCATGGTCGATGCCTCCATTCCGTTTATTGTTACTAGCTTAAGAAACTTGGGAAGCCTTTACGTTCAACCAAATATTGCAGCATTTTTGGGTTGGCCTGATCTTTGGTGGGTAGGTTAGAATGCTTTCAGTAAAACTCAATGATTACAGCTGCTTGGGTAAATAATTGGCGGAGAGACAGGGATTCGAACCCTGGGAACCGTTAGGCTCAACGGTTTTCGAGACCGCCACGTTCGACCACTCCGCCACCTCTCCGCGTATGTGGTGGTGGCTGTCTAATCGGACAGATCACATCGTGCAAGTGCCTTTGGTGACAATTGCGTGCGTGCTCGGTGCTGCCCCTTGGAAAAGTTGATCTCCACGTTTATTGTTTAAACATCAGGAAAAAAGAGGCCAACCATGTTTATGCGCTTTGCAACATTTGCCACCGTCGCCATTCTTGCCATGCCAGTAATGGCGCAAGAGAGCGAGACTGAGGTACTGTTTGATCTGCTTATGCTACCTGATATCATTGAAATAATGCGTGAAGAGGGGGTCAGTTATGGTGGTACAATTGGCCAAGATCTATTTGATGGGCCCGCATCTGCGGAATGGGCCGCAACGGTCGAGCGAATTTATGATTACGATATGATGCAAGAAATGGTTCGTATGGATTTTATGGCGTCTTTGGTTGGAGTTAATCTTGCGCCAATCACTGATTTTTTTAGCTCAGAGCAAGGCCAAACGATTGTTAGTCTTGAGGTTAGCGCACGGCGTGCACTTCTCGACGATGAGGTGAAAGAAGTAGGCAAGGAGGCGGCAGCAAGTGCAACTGCGAATAATGATCCGCGCATTGCCTTGATCAGTGAATTTGTCGACATCAACAACCTGATTGAAACCAACGTTGAAGGGGCTCTAAACTCTAATCTAGCTTTTTACAAAGGTCTTTTTGATGGAGACGCGTTTGATGATGCATTGCGCGAAGAGCAAATCCTATCAGATGTCTGGGGCCAAGAGGCCACTATCCGCGAAAGTACGACTGAATGGATTTATTCTTTTCTGTTCATGGCTTACCAACCTCTCAATGATGCGGATTTGCAAGCTTATATTGCGTTTTCTGAAACTGATGCTGGTGAAGTAATTAACCGTGCAATTTTTGAAGCCTTCGATAGATTGTTTGTGGGGATTAGCCAATCCTTGGGTCGCGCTGCTGCCAATGAAGTGATGAGTAAAGAACTTTAATTATACTTATTCTATACTATTGGCAGTTGTAGTTGTTTATTGAAGCCTACTAATTAAATTATGGATTGTCTGTAATGTGTCGTATTATGGATAATAATACATTAAAAAAAAGTTTGGTTGCTTTATTGATTTACATCAATGATCAAGATTGACGCTTGGTTCTGACTGAGAATTTGACCAAACGATCCGTCTGTTTTACCATGTAACGTTAATTACGCAGTCGGACAATATTAGTGGATCGCCATTAAAATCAGTTTTACTTTTTCAACCGCCCTCAAGGAACAATAAACAGAAAAAATCGTTTGTGAATTTGATGCTGCACTTCGGGTTGACTTGATGGGCAGTTGGGCGGATAAGCGCCAAATTGAGCAATTTTATTGTTTGAGTAAAAGTTAAATTTTGCCACCCTATAATTGGGATTAATGGCGCGCTGTTCACGGGTCGCGTAAGCGAAAAACGCCCTATAAGTAGGGGACCCCAGAGACGCGAATGTAAAAAGGAAGAAACCATGTTTGCGGTTCTAAAAACCGGCGGCAAGCAGTATCGTGTCACTTCTGGTGATGTACTGCGCGTCGAAAAGATCGCTGCCGAGACCGGCGATAAAATCCAATTTAATGAAATTTTGATGGTTGGCAGCAATGTAGGTTTGCCTCTTGTTAAAGATGCTGGCGTGCAGGCTGAAATAATCGATCAGATTAAAGGCGATAAAACGATTAACTTCGTAAAGCGTCGTCGGAAGCATTCCTCAAAGCGTACCAAGGGCCATCGTCAGCAGCTGACTCTGGTTCGCATAGGTGATATTCTAGAAAGTGGCGCCGATAAATCTGGTGTTATGGCCGCAATTAATGGCACAGGCTTTATGTCAGCTTCTATGATTGAACGTGCAGCTAATAAGGGTGCGCCTTCTTCGCTGAAAGCTGCCGCTAACGCGGAGCGCGCGTCGCAGCCTAAGAAAACGTCAATTAAGCCTAAAAATACATCCGAAACGCTTAAGTCAGAAGTAAAGTCCCCTAAGCCAATTTCTGAAAAAGTAACGCCTTTGGTCTCCGATGATTTGACATCCATCACTGGTGTTGGACCGGCTGCTGCCAAAAAGTTAGAAGCAGCTGGTGTCACATCTTATGCAGAACTTGCGGCTATTGATGTTAATACGTTTGAAGCGGTTAAAGTTAAGCCCGAATGGGTGGCGCAAGCTGCCGAGTTAGCGAAATAAGGAGAGACACCAATGGCACATAAAAAAGCAGGCGGTTCATCCCGCAACGGTCGCGACTCTGCTGGTCGTCGTCTTGGCATCAAAAAATTTGGTGGTGAACTAGTTATTCCTGGCAATATTATTGCACGTCAGCGTGGCAATAAATGGTGGCCAGGGCAGGGTGTTGGCGAAGGCAAAGATCACACGATCTTTGCGGTTGTTGAAGGCAATGTGACTTTCCGTAAGGGTTTCAAAGGCCGCACCTTTATTTCTGTTGCTCCGCTTGCCGAGGCAGCAGAGTAACCGAACCTTAGAGTTAAAAATTTTAAAGGGGTCCGTGAAAACTGGCCCCTTTTCCTATTTGCGTTACAGTTTATTTGGAGGGGTTCTATGCCTGTCGCCATTCTACCCTTTCTTGCGTTTGCATCGTCGCAAGTTGGCACACCCGGCCCAGCCAATATGATTTTATTGGCAACTGGCGCGCGATACGGTTTGCGTCGAGCCTTACCTTTTGTTGTGGGTGTTGCACTTGGCAAACAGCTGATCATTTGGCCTTTGGGTTTTGGGCTGATCGCATTACAAGGTGACTACCCTTTAGTTTTCGAAGTGCTAAAATATATTTCGGTAGCATATATTCTTTGGCTTGCCTACCGCGTTGCAGCGATGCGCTTTAAGGTTGAGAAGGCGGATGGCCCACCACCTGGTTTTTTTTCTGGCCTTATTGTGCACCCGCTTAATCCCAAGGCTTGGGGCATGATTACAACAGGCTTCACTACTTTTGTGGTCCCAGGAACGCCCGCTTTGCAAGCCACAACTACTATCGCTATTTGTCTCTTGAGTGTGCAAATATTTCTACACCCGATTTGGACTTATGCCGGTCAGTGGGTTGCAACTGGTTTAGCTGGAAAGCCTGGTGAGAAATACTTGATGTGGACGCTGGCTTTTTTGACAGTTGCCTCGGTTGTCTATGGATTATTTGGCCATATTCTATTCGACAACTCGACGCTACAAGGAGCATTACAATGACTGTAGCAGACGAGCGCATGGCCCAGTCCGTGATCGAAACACCGAGATTTAGATTGCGCCCTCTTGTAATGTCTGATGGTGGTCTACTTGAAATGTATCTTTCTGATGTGCGTGTAGCAATAATGACGCGCGTAATCCCGCATCCATTGCCACCGGAATACATATCTAATTTAATTGAACGTGCATCTGATCCAAAGCGCAGAGAGGACTTTTGGGTGATTGATGGGTCCGCAAATGGTCATGCCGAAGTTATGGGCGTCATCAAGATGTCCAAACTTGATCGCAACCAATCTGAGATTCGATATTGGGTGGCGCCGGCGTTCTGGAATTTTGGTATTGCAACTGATGCGGTTGAAGCGATTTTGTTTGCCAATCCGCAAAATGCTTCTGACATTTATGCGGAAGTGTTTCAAGACAACCCAAGTTCCGCCCGTATTCTTACCAACGTTGGCTTTGCCTATCTTGGCGATGCTGAAACATTTTCCGTGGCGCGCAATACAGTGACACCGACATGGACTTATGCGCGCAAAATGGACAAAACCATCCCAAAAAGCGAGTCTGTAACTAAAGGGCTGTTCAAGCCTGCTTGAGCCGTACTCACGTTTGGCGTAACCTCTGTAGAACCTGTTAGAAAGCCCAGCCTATGAAGTTCCTCGATCTCTGCAAAGTCTATATTCGTTCTGGAACCGGCGGTGGCGGATGTATTGCGTTCCGGCGTGAAAAATACATTGAATACGGTGGTCCTAATGGTGGCGATGGTGGCCGCGGTGGTGATGTGATTGTCGAAGCAGTAGACAATCTCAACACCTTGATCGATTTTCGCTATCAGCAGCATTTTTTTGCCAAAAATGGTGAAGCTGGCAAGGGTCAGCAACGCACTGGTGCGGATGGCAACGACATCTTGTTAAAGGTTCCAACTGGAACTGAAATTATGGATGAAGATCAGGAGACTGTTCTCATCGATTTGGCGGAAACTGGTCAAATTGTCGTGCTAGCAAAAGGTGGCAACGGAGGCTGGGGCAACCTTCACTTCAAATCGGCCACCAACCAAGCGCCGCGTCGGTCCAATCCCGGTCAGGATGGAATCGAACGTACTGTTTGGCTGCGATTGAAACTTATTGCTGATGCAGGGCTATTAGGACTTCCAAACGCCGGTAAATCAACTTTTTTGGCTGCTACATCTAATGCACGTCCAAAGATTGCAGATTATCCCTTTACTACATTGATCCCAAATCTGGGTGTTGTGGGGGTTGACGGGTCCGAATTCGTAGTTGCTGATATTCCTGGCTTGATTGAAGGAGCAAGTGACGGCAAGGGTCTTGGCGATTTGTTCCTCGGCCACGTTGAGCGCTGTTCAGTTCTGTTGCACCTAATTGATGGTACTTCGGGGGATCCTGTGGGTGACTACAAAACCATCATTGGTGAGCTGGAAAAATATGGGGGCCATTTAATCGACAAATCTCGCGTGACTGTGTTGAACAAAGCCGACACACTTGATGCTGAAGAACGAAAATTCATCGTGGACGAAATAAAGGCAGAGACTGACGTTGATGTTATGTTGATGGCAGGTGCCACGGGTGAAGGTACGGTCGAAGTACTCCGCGCGCTTAAAGCCGCAATAGCTGCCGATAAGGTGGCCCAAAACGCTGTCGAGGAGGAGGAGCCTTGGCGACCCTAAAATCAGCAAAACGACTTGTTGTCAAAATTGGTTCAGCATTACTTGTGGATCAGGTAACGGGTCTTCGAGTAGATTGGTTGCGATCACTAGCTACTGACGTAGCGATGATACGATCACGGGGCACAGATGTTATTTTGGTGTCATCAGGTTCAATTGCGCTTGGTCGTGGTGTATTGGGTCTGCCACAATCTAAATTGGTGCTCGAACAGTCACAAGCAGCGGCCGCTGTTGGACAAATTCGCCTAGCACGCGCTTATGAAGAAGCTTTGTCGCCGCATGGGATAACCACAGCACAGGTTTTGGTCACGCTTGAGGATTCTGAGGATCGTAGACGCTACCTCAACAGTCGGGCGACCATGGAAACATTGTTGTCCCTTGGGGTGACGCCGATCGTGAATGAGAACGATACTGTTGCGACGGACGAGATCCGCTACGGCGATAACGATCGCTTGGCAGCACAGGTTGCGGTAACGATTGGTGCGGATTGTTTGGTTTTACTGAGTGATGTTGACGGGTTTTATTCTGATAATCCCCATACGAACAATATAGCGCAACATTATAATATAATTGAAAAAATTACACCTGATATCGAACTTCAGGCAGGTGATGCTGGATCTGGATTGTCCAAGGGCGGGATGAAGACTAAGCTGATGGCGGCAAAACTTGCAACAGATGCAGGATGCCGCATGGCGATTGCCTTAGGAACGCCTCTTAACTCATTGAAAAATCTTGACGATGGTGGTCGTTGTACTTGGTTCACTGCACAAACAAACCCTCAGGCTGCACGTAAACGTTGGATTGCAGCGATGAAATCTCACGGTGACATAACTGTTGATGATGGAGCGCAAACTGCATTAAAATCTGGTCGATCTTTGCTACCTATCGGTATTACGGCTACTTCTGGCACCTATCGGCGTGGCGATCCAGTTGCAATTTTAACCACGCAAGGCGAACGCCTTGGTCTTGGGCTGTCGCGTTATTCTAGTGATGAAGCAGAGGCAATTAAAGGATTGCGCAGTCAAGACATTGCCAACGTGCTTGGATATGAAGGGCGTGGTGTATTTATTCACCGTGATGATATGGTTACTTAATGACTTGCAATAAAAAAATTAATGATTTTCTGGACAAGAGTCACCACTGCGAAATTAACATTTCGCATATTTCCGATCTCCACGCCGCAGGATTAAACCGAAGCGCTATAACTTTCTGTATCGCGCAAACTCTTTAATCAATTTTAAATTTTAGGATGTGACGATTGGTTCCGTAAAAGACTTTTTTTCTTTTGCAATATGTTGCTCGATTAACTTAAAATTTAAAACATGACTGATAACTTGAAATCTATCACTGTTAAGAACGTCTATCTCTGAGAGAAAGTGGACAAAAATAATAGATATTAACAATTTTAGTGTGCTAACATCGGTAAGATTGATCAGCTTCTTTTGCTAATGTTTCCCAAATGTTACAGCAGGCACGGATGTTTTAAGGACTGTAATATGTTTATTTTGAGTGATGGGTTGGGATCACATTTTAATTTTATTCCAAAGTTTATCTGCAAAGCAATCTTTAAACTGCAGGTTTCTAGACAAAACAAATTAATTAGTTTTAAATAGCAACAGTGTGAGTATATGTAAAAATGCTCATGATAAACAAGATCTGAATGATTGAACTGCACAGAGAAAATTTTGTTTGTTCTCAAGGTTGTGATAAGTTTTTGTCTGATATTTGTTAACTACCTTAAGTTTCCAGTCGTTGATATTTTATGCAAAGAAGGGCTGAGCAAGATAAGCCTTTAGAAGCTTGCTGACTGAGGGATATTATTTTAGCTTTTATATCGATATTTTTTATTAATTAAATTATCCAGAAATTTTATTCAAATACAAATTATAGATCATGCGGTTTGCATCCTGCCAGAAAATTTTAGGTGGTGGTGATATGTTACATACGCCCCGCCATCATAATTTTGGTGCGCAACGAGATAACCCAAATCTCTTATGATGTTAAATGTGGCATTGATGGCAATCTCGGTATTCTTACAGGCAAGTTGCGCACGCGCGTCATATTTGAGCGACGCAATTGTTCAGTTTCAAAAATCTTGTGCTGGGTCTTTGTGCCGTGTGGATCTAATTTAAAGCCGATCGTCTCCCTATCTGTAGTATGAGTTAGGATAAAAATGCGGCTAGCTTCTTGGGCCATCTTTTGCATGAGGCGGAAATGTACTTATGCAGAAATTAGATCGTTCTGATACGTGACCTTCGCTTAGTGAGGAACAAAGATTAGGATAAGGGGTGGAGCGATTGTGTTGTGATATTCCAAGGTCTTTTATTAAATATAATTTTGTTTTCGTTGCTCATGAGGAGTGCTACTTTCAATCACATTTTTATTAATAGCAACGTTTTATACACCAAGATTTAGTAGATTACCTGCAATATTTCATGACCAGTTCACCAAACACAGCATGTAATGGCTGTAGAATTACTGTGAATTTTGTCGCCTGAAACGGTTTGCGCGTGCATCGTTGCCCTAAACGAAAGATGCATAAATTTTATTTCGATAATAGCGTTTTTTCTCGTTTTGTCTGGATTACCATTCTGGGTTACATTGCAACATCTTTGAGATCGAGCAGTTCAATCCCGTTGCCGATCTTGCTCAATGGGTTAATGAGGTGATGACAGATAAGACAGCTAATAAGGGCGTTAATATTGGACAATTGGGAGCTTCAATTAAATGACAGGATCATCGATTTATCAGCCTGGGATGATCGTAAAGCATCCAACGCAACCAGATTGGGGTTTGGGACAGGTACAATCCACTGTTGGTGGAAAAGTAACGGTTAACTTTCGCGATGCTGGTAAAGTCGTCATAGACGAGATGCGAGTAAATCTCTTGGTTGTGTCTTTTGATTAACGGTACCACATGGGTGTATTCAAGCTTTTTATATTCTGCAAAGTTTATACGTTTCCAAATTCTGCTTCGTTACAAAAAGTCTTGGTGATATGAGTTTTACCCAATGAATTATGTTGAATCTGAAAATGCTTCGCCCCAGTATACTGTGCGTATGGCGCGAACCGTTTCTGACGTGCGCCAAGCTCAGGCATTGCGGTATCGCGTATTTGTTCAAGAACTTGGTGCTAATGGCCCACTGATTGACCACAACGCACGGCTTGAAAAAGATGACTTTGATAAGCACTCAGAACAGCTGTTGCTGCTAGATATGGCACGGAGCGATGGCGACCGTGTTGTTGGTGTATATCGTTTAATGGATAATAATAGTGCGTCAATAGCGGGACAGTTTTATTCACAACGCGAGTTTGATTTAAGACCTTTGATTAAATCAGGGCGCAGTTTATTGGAACTGGGGCGGTCTTGTTTGCACGTTGACTATCGTGGTGGTGCTGGCATGATGCATCTGTGGCAAGGGTTGGCTAAGATTGTGCGCGATCGTCAGATCGATGTTTTGTTTGGTGTTGCCAGCTTCCATGGTACCGATTTGGATACGTTGGCGCCCTCTTTGTCACTTTTACACTGTGATTACCTTGCGCCACGCGATATTTGTGTCCGCTCCAACACGTATGAAGCTTTGTACCGGGGCACTGTTTGGGATCGCGTTGCAGCGATGAAACAGGTACCTGCACTTATGAAAGCTTACCTGCGCCTTGGTGGTTTTGTTGGTGATGGTGCGTACGTGGATCATGAGTTCAATACGACTGATGTCTGTGTGATCTTAGATTTGGCACGTATGAACCAGCATCAAGCGGCGATATATGGAATACGTGATGACTTGGAAGTCTGATGATTTACCGCCAAGTTATCATATCACAGTGATGGGCTGGGTACGTGTTGTGATGCGTGGCGTGGCAGTTGGTATTGTTACGTTTGGGTGTTTGGTGTTTTTGCTAGTTCTTCGCTTGATTGAACGGCCGCTGTTTGGGCAAAGGAGACCAGTTACACCATATATTACGCAATTTGTCTGTCGGGTAGCGTTTTTGCTGATTGGTATTAGATACACTCGCATTGGTATACCAATGGTTGGACCGGGTGCGGTTGTGGCAAATCACACGTCATGGTTGGATATTTTTGCGCTCAATGCGAGCAAGCGGATTTATTTTGTCAGCAAGTCAGAAGTGGCGGGCTGGCCAGGTATCGGTTGGTTAGCCCGCGCCACAGGTACTGTTTTCATCGCACGGGATCGCAGCCAAGCCGTGGCACAGGTTAAAATGTTTCGCTCGCGATTGAGTTATGGGCACAAGCTGTTATTTTTTCCGGAAGGTACATCAACAGACGGGCAACAAGTTATAGCATTTAAGCCAACGCTATTTGCAGCGTTTTTTGACGCATCGTTGCGAGACACGTTGGCTATCCAGCCAGTGTCTGTTGTGTACTGTGCTCCGATTGGATTTGATGAACGTCATTATGGTTGGTGGGGTGAGATGAATTTCGCCACACATCTTCTCAAAACATTAGCACAGTCGCCGCAAGGCGGAGTAACTGTAATTTATCATAATCCCGTAAAGGTCGCAGATTTTAAAGATCGCAAAGCATTAGCTGCTCATGTACATCGCGTCGTTCGTGATGGACATTTAGTTCATCGCTGCGGCGAACATTTTTAGGCTCGAAACTGGATCGTCTGAAGCCCAAACCTCATCGCCAAGTCCAAAGAAATCCGCGTGTGGCGCAAAAGTTCGTATTAGGTTTTCGTTAAGTGCACCTTCAGCCACACAAGGAACCTCGATCATCTCTGACCACCACTGGAAAAGGTCCAGTTCAGCGCGATGACCATTGCCTAAGTTTGTTTCGCCGACTGGTCCAAAACTTATGTAGTCGGCGCCAAGTTCGCAAGCTGTCATGCCATTGTGGCGTGATGCGTAGCAGTTTGTACCAATGACAGCGTTTTCTCCGAGTTCCTTGCGCACGGCTTTAATCGTGCGGGCTGCGTCTGTGAGGTGTACGCCGTCGAGGCCGAGTCGATCAACCATCAAAACATGACTATCTATTACCAATGCCACGTCACGGTGATGTGTGATCACGCGCAAGGCGTCGGCAGATTTTGCAATGTGGGCGTCGTCCGTTGTGCCTAAAGACAAACGTACACAGGCAATATCAACAGCGTCAAGGCAGCGTGCTAAGGTGTCAGGAAAAGTCACTAGGTCAATCTCGGAAGGGGTGATCAAATAGATTTGTGGTGTTTCTTTTTCGTCAATGATCATATCGGTCATGTCTTTGTCCTTTACGGGTCGCCTTTGTGAATTTTTGATGTAGTTGGAGTGCTATAGCGTCCATGTTGCGTATTGAATAGGGGTAGGCTAATTCAAGCGCTGATATCTGGAGAGATGGCATGCCCACAAACACCCCACAGCCCACAATCGTTCTTATCCGCCCACAAATGGGTGAAAATATTGGTGCGGCAGCGCGTGCCATGTGGAATTTTGGTTTAGATCGGATGCGGATCGTGGGTCCACGTGACGGTTGGCCCAACCCGTCTGCGGTTGCTATGGCGTCTGGCGCCGGAAGGCTTCTAGATGAGGCTGAGGTATTTGACGAAGTGGCTGAAGGGATTTCAGATCGCACATATGTTTACGCAACTACGGCACGCCCTCGTGAGCTGACTAAGCCGGTGTTTTCGCCTGAAGCAGCCATGGCGGAAGCTGCAGCGCGAATTGCACGTGGTGAAAAGGTCGCAGTGATGTTTGGGCCTGAGCGGTCGGGGATGGAAAATGCAGACATCGCCTATGCTAATGCGATTATTACTGTGCCAGTTAATCCCCATTTTCCATCGCTGAATCTTGCACAATGTGTCTTATTGGTTGGATATGAATGGCAGCGTGCAGTTGGCGAGGTTGTGGATGTGGTTATCCAGGGGCAAACGGTTGATCCCCCTGATCAGAAAGACGTAGAGGCTTTAGCGCGCCATTACGAAGATCGTTTGGATGATGCAGGGTTCTTTTATCCAGCCCATAAAGCGGACAGTATGAAGTTAAATTTGCGAAATTTGTGGAGCCGCATGCCAATGACTAGGGCGGATGTGCAGATGTTACATGGCATGTTACGTCAACTGTTACGAGGGAAAACCTGAACGTCTATGCGCGAAGTGAGCATTTTTGCTCCAGCTCGAGGTAGTTGAGCACCTTTTGTGCGCAAAATTAAAAGGGAAGTTTATTCAGTCCTTCAAATTTACATGAAACATTTTGAAGTGAAAACACAGCAGAACAGAGGGTGTGGCTAATTGGTCTGGTGGGTTGCCGAGGGCCATTGCGCGGCATAGATCTCATAAGATAATTAATGAGGTAAGAGATGACCACCAAGACGCGCAACATTTTTGAAGATGTAAGCAATATTCAAAAGCCTTTAGCAGCCCCGGGTGGGATTGATGCCGCAGGTAAAGGCGCGCGGTGGGCTATTCGTGTTTGGCTAATTATGTTGTTCTCTCTAGTGGTCTTAATGATAACTGTGGGAGGGCTGACGCGGCTAACAGATAGTGGATTATCAATTACTGAATGGGCGCCTGTGTCTGGTGCGATGCCGCCAATTACTGCTGCTGCTTGGGAATCTGAGTTTGAAGCTTACAAATTGATACCGGAATATATCAATCAGAATGCGGGCATGTCGATGGCTGAATTCAAAGTGATATATTATTGGGAGTGGGGGCACCGTCAGTTGGGGCGTTTTATAGGACTCGTCTGGGCAGTGGGTTTCTTTTATTTCCTTGTGCAACGTCAAATTCCTGTAGGCTGGACAGGGCGTCTGGTGTTGATTGGTGCATTGGGTGGGTTGCAGGGCGCTATTGGTTGGTGGATGGTTTATTCTGGGTTGCAAGCGGGGATGGTCGATGTGGCATCTTACCGCCTCGCCACACATCTTGGTCTAGCGTTCGTAATTCTTGGGTTTATTGCAAGTTATGTGTTTTTACTTGGACGTAGTGAGGCAGATTTGATGCAGGCGCGACGCGGCGGTGATCTGCGATTGTTCAGTCAATCCACAGCATTAATGTATTTTATTTTCTTGCAAATTATTCTTGGAGCCTTGGTGGCCGGAATTGATGCGGGGCGTAATTTTCCAAACTGGCCTTTGATGACAACTGGAACTGGTGGGAGTTTTTTCCCTCCAGAGCCGTTCCAAATCACACCATTATGGCGTAATTTTTTTGAGGATGCGGGATTGGTGCAGTTCATTCACCGTACATCAGCATATTTTTTGTTTATTTTTAGTGTGTTCGTCTGGTTGCGTGGGCGCAAATCTTCTAACGATGGTACGCGTGTTGGATTTAATGTTATGTTGATAGCTATGACATTGCAGATGGTCATTGGGATTGTCACAGTTTTGTACTCTGCACCTGCCAATATTGCGATTGTTCACCAGTTCATGGCAGTCCTTTTGTGGATCGCTGTTCTGCGAGCAAGATATTTGGTTCGCTATCCGATCCCCCAATCCATTAGAGGAAATTAACATATGTCAGCTTATGATGATCTGATGTCGTTTCAACGCGAGACAGAAGCCTTATCACAAGTGGCTGGCCGTTTGAGCTGGGATCAAGAAACAATGATGCCACGTGATGCCGCTCCCCAGCGTGGTGAGGAAATGGCTGCGATAGAGTCTGTGTTGCATGCACGGCGCACCGACCCGAGGGTTGGTGACTGGTTGGCTGAGACGGAAACCTTCGGTAAAGTAGAGACCGCACAGCTGCGTCATATTCGACGATCATTTGAGCGAACTAGTAAAGTTCCAGCGAAACTGGCCAGTGAAATTGCACGTGTCACATCTGAAGCGCAGGGAAAATGGGCTCAAGCGCGTGATGCTGATGATTTCAAGGCGTTCGCACCTGTTTTAAAAGAAGTGGTATCCTTAAAACGCGAAGAGGGTGCTGCATTATCGGCTGGCGGTGATGTCTATGACTCGATGCTTGACGATTATGAAGCTGGTTCTACCGCAGCAGAATTATCGGCAATGTTTGACTTGTTGCGCCCACGTTTGGTTGCGCTGCGAGCGGCGGTGCTTGCAGGACCGACGCCTATCGCTTTGTCCGGGAAGTTCGACGAAGTCGCGCAGATGAAACTCAGCAGTCATATAGCCAAGACATTTGGTTATGATATGTCCAAAGGACGGATAGACAAGGCAGTGCACCCCTTTTCAAGTGGATCTGGTTTGGACGTTCGTATCACCACCCGTACTTCTGAAGCTGATCCGTTTAACTGCCTCTATTCGACCATTCATGAAGTAGGTCATGCTGCGTATGAGCAGGGCATTAATCCTGATTATCTTCTGACCCCATTGGGGCATGGCGTTTCCATGGGTGTGCATGAAAGTCAAAGCCGGATTTATGAAAACCAGATTGGGCGAGGTCGTGCCTTTACCAGTTGGCTATATGGTCAGATGCGCGATGCATTTGGTGATTTTGGAATTCCAGACGAAGATTCGTTCTATGCTACAGTTAATCGTGTAGAAAATGGTTATATCCGAACCGAAGCCGATGAAGTACAATATAATTTGCATGTGTTGATGCGCTTTGATCTAGAACGCGCCATAATCGCTCGTGAAATCGAGGTTGATGATCTAGAAGCGGCATGGAACGAACGATTTAAGGCTGATTTTGGTTTTGCTGTCGATAAGGCAAGCAATGGGGTGTTACAAGATGTGCATTGGTCCGTTGGGCTGTTTGGATATTTCCCGACTTATTCGCTGGGCAATGTCTACGCGGGTTGCCTGAACGAGGCGATGCGGTTGAAGATGCCCGATTTGGATATGGCCTTGGAGCGTGGCGATACATTACCTGCTACTCGTTGGTTGCGCGAAAATGTACAACAACATGGAGGACTTCATGCTCCGCGCGATGTTATTGAAATAGCATGCGGATCTGCGCCATCAGAAGCACCGCTTCTGAATTATCTCGAAGATAAGTTTTATGGAATTTATGGGTTGTAGATAAAGTTATACAGTACCAATTCGCCTCCAACGACATTTTAAGCAAAATAAGATCACTGGAATCAACCAAGATCACGATGTCTAAGTGACAAGACGATGCTTAAGTCTTCTGTAATGTTTTTTAATATTAGATATTCACGTATTTTTATACACATCTGTGGACTACATATGGTTTTATCTAAGCGAAAATGTTTGGTAAACTAAATCAATTTTTAAAATAAATATTTGAAGATTATGGCTGATTAAAAACATCAAATTAATATCAGTTAAGACAAAAAGTGTGTTTTAATTTTTCAAAATCTTATCGGTTATGATTGTATAACCTTAAATTTTTTGCTGATTAATTTATTAATCACAAATCTTAAAATTTTAATGTTAAGATACAATATGTTAGTTGTAATGAAGTGAGGCGTTTTTTGTCTCGCGTTAAAGGCCAAGTCGATTTACGGGCGATTATTGTATTTTAGAATGAGGGACTGCAATGGAAATGAAGATGGACATAGCTGAACTTCGGGCGTTTTTAGAAGTTGATTTCCCTCAAGTCCAAGAAAATTTTGAACTTGTCGATGTGGCGCCGCCATTTGTGACCATGGTACTAGTTGCGTCTGATAAACATCTAAGGCCAGGTGGAACTGTTTCTGGTCCGTCGATGTTTGCTTTGGCGGACGTTTGCGCTTATTTTTGCATTTTGGCAGCTCTTGGGCCAGTTGCACTAGCCGTTACAACTAATTGTTCAATTGATTTTATTCGTAAACCTTTAGCAGGTCGGTTGTCTTGCCGAATGGAGCTGTTGAAACTTGGTCGGTCGCTTGCAGTTTGTGAAGGGCGAATATTTAGTGAAGCTACGCCAGAAAAAATTTTCGCGCGGGCATCCTTGACGTATTCAATCCCGTCAAATCATTAGATTATGTGGGGTATAGTCATACCTTTTTATTAAGTAACTGAAAACAAACATTTAAATGATCTTCAGGGTACTTGACCACCCGCGAGAGCTAGCTATAACCGCTAAATCAAATATCGGGTCTTAAACAATTTTATTTGGATTAGACCAAACACTTAGGAATTACCGATGAAAACTTTCTCTGCTACCCCGGCAGATATCGAGAAGAAATGGATACTAGTTGACGCTGAAGGCGTTATTCTTGGTCGTCTTGCTTCTGTTATCGCCATGCGTCTTCGCGGCAAGCATAAGCCGTCTTTCACTCCACACATGGACATGGGCGACAATGTTATTGTAATCAACGCTGAAAAGATCCAGCTGACTGGCAACAAGCGTGATAAGCCAAATTACTGGCACACTGGTACAGTTGGCGGTATTAAATCTCGTACAACCGGTGAGATACTTGAGGGCAAGCACCCTGAGCGTGTCGTAATGCAAGCTGTTAAGCGTATGCTTCCTGGTAACCGCCTATCGCGCGTTCAAATGACACACCTTCGCGTGTTTGCGGGCACAGAGCATGGTATGGAAGCACAGCAGCCTGAAGTCCTGGACGTTGCGTCCATGAACAAGAAGAATACGAGGACAACAGCATAATGGCCGATCAAGTAAACTCCCTCGAAGATCTGGGCCAAGTTGCAGACAGTATCGAAACTGTTGATGCTCCACAGGTAACCACGATCCAACGTGAAGTCGTCAAAGACGCGCTTGGTCGTTCTTATGCTACAGGTAAACGTAAAGATGCAGTGGCGCGTGTTTGGATCAAGCCGGGTTCTGGTAAGGTTATAGTCAACGGTCGTGATCAATCGATTTATTTTGCACGTCCCGTGCTGCGGATGATTTTACTCCAGCCTTTCGAGGTATCTGGCGTAGCTGGTCAATTTGACGTTATGGCAACTGTCAAAGGTGGCGGTCTATCTGGTCAAGCTGGCGCGGTTAAGCATGGTATTTCGAAAGCGTTGCAACTGTTTGACCCGTCCTTGCGTGCTGCATTAAAAGCTGCTGGTTTCATTACACGTGACAGCCGTGTCGTTGAACGTAAGAAGTACGGAAAAGCGAAAGCACGTAAGAGCTTTCAGTTCTCTAAGCGCTAAGTTCGAACCTTCGAATTCACCATATATAACAAAGGGTTGCGTATTTCGCAGCCCTTTTTTGTGCGTAGCAGAATTGTAGCAGACGCTGTGTGTGTTGACGTTATGGTTTAGAGATTATAGCATATCTGTAGCGTTTTAGGTTGCTATTGGTGTCTGCTGTTGGCGTTTTTATCAAGACAAAAGGGAGCACTATGGTGGTGCGCTTGTGCTGTTTAAGCGCAACCTTAGTGTCGCTGTTCCCAACGCCAAAACGCATAGACGTTCAAATTTGGGTCTGGTGATTTCAATGCCCCAGTTAAAGCTTTGGATTATTGTTATAGCTTCAATAATTCACGCCTTAAGACTTATAGATTTTATAGAAAAAACTTATTGTACTATAAAAAAGATTACTCTGAACGAAGCGCTTGAGTCACTCTAGCCGAATTTGTCTAATACACTTTTTGTTTAAGCTGCCTTTGGCTGCAAAAATCTTACTATAAAAAGTTCAAAATATGATGTTTATATTTTAATTAGGCCGTACACACAGGTTTCAACATACTTTAAAATAACAGTAATTCTCATTACTGAGAGAAGAGCTCACTTCTTCTAATTGTTTTAGGTTAAAAAGAGCTAGCTTATTTATTAAGGAGCTTTTTTTGCCAATTTTAAGATCAATTTTTGTTGTGTCGTTGGCACTATTTTCGTGTGAAGCATTTGCTCAGGGAAGGGCAGCGGCCGTTGGTGTCCAATCTGTTGAACGACAGTTGTTTGCCGAAACAGTTCCTGTTTTTGCTGAAGTTGTAACTGCACGGGACGGCGCAGTAGCGGGACGAACCGCAGGTAACGTCGATGCAGTCTATGTATTGGCTGGTGATCGAGTGTCTGCTGGTGATCTTTTGATTGAATTGAATGGTGAATTATTATCGATCCGCTTGGACCAATCTCAAGCGCAAATTGAAGAAGCTCAAGCCGGTAGCAAAACCGCTGCTGCTCGCCTAGTACGCGCACAAATCAGCTTTGATCGTATTGAGGGTCTCCGTAATACAGCTTCTTTCAGTCAGGGCCGTTTTGAGGATTTGGAAGCGGAATTATTAGAAGCTCGTTCACTCCTCGCTGAAGCTGATGCGCGTGAGAAAACGTCACAAACTCGCTTTGCTGAGTCGCAATATCAGTTGGAACGCAGTTTGATCACAGCACCGTTTTCAGGTGTTGTCCTTGAAGTTTTGACAATCCCCGGTGCGTTTATTCAAGCGGGCACACCTGTAGTGCGACTTTTGGATACAAGCGCGTTTGAAGTTCGTGCCAATGTACCTGCTCGCTATGCAGAAAAGCTATCTGCTGGGTTAATGGTGAATGGGCAAACAGACATTGGGCTCGAAATTAAGCTTGAGCTTCGGGCGACACTCCCAATTGAAGATCCTTCAACACGTACCCGCGCAGTGCTATTTACAACAGATAATGGAGATAACAATGCGCTGGTAGCAGTTGGGCAATCTTTAACTTTAGATGTTCCAATTGGAGAATCCCGAGAAATGCTTTCTGTGCCTAAGGATGCGCTTGTACAGTCCAGCGGAGGCTGGACTGTTTTCATAGCTGTCGACGGCCAAGCCCAAGCCCGTTCCATTACCATAGGGGCGCCCATAGGAAACCGTTATGAAGTCCTGAGTGGGTTGCGTATTGGTGAACTTGTAGTTGTGCGAGGTAATGAAAGGTTACGCCCTGGGCAAGATATTGCTCCTTTCGTTGTTGAGGTAAATCAATGAACCTTATCCGTTATTCTATTGATCGTCCTGTGGCAGTGATAGCGGCGGTTTTGATTGCTGTGCTTTTTGGAATGCTAGCGTTGTCGCGTATCCCGATCCAACTGGCTCCAGACGTGCGCAAACCAATTGTTGTGGTGCAAACTAGCTGGCCTGGTGCAGCTCCTTCTGAGGTTGAACGCGAGATTGTCAATTTACAAGAAGAAACACTGCGTGGTCTTGACGGGTTGGAAATCATGTCATCGCGGTCGCGCACCGGCGAAGCAACCGTGACGTTGGAGTTTTCCGTTGGCACAGATATGGGCCAGTCTTTGTTATTGGTTTCAAACCGTCTGGATCGCGTGGGCGGGTATCCGGCGGAAGCTAGCCAGCCAACGCTAAATACTTCGGGTGCAAATGACAGTCCGATCGCTTGGGTCTTGATGACTGCACAGGCAGGAAACACGCGTGCCATGCCAACTTATGGGGATTTTCTTGAAGATGTCATCAAAGACCGCATTGAACGTATCGAAGGCGTATCAGCGGTTAATGTTTTTGGTGGAACACAACGTGAATTGCAGGTCATCGTTGATCCACAACGCTTGTCACGCTACGGGCTAACTGTTCCCGAGGTTGTACGAGTGCTGCGAAGAGAAAATATTTCGATCTCTGCAGGGGATGTTGACGAAGGTAAACGCCGCTATGTTGTGCGTACGGAAAGCAGTCTAAATACGGAAGATGCGATCCGAAATGTAGTACTTCGGTCCGATGTAGCGAATGGTGGTGTTGGTCGTGTCCGAGTTATGGACGTGGCTGAAGTGTCATTCGCCTACCAAGAGGCGACAAGTCGGCTTCGGTTCGAAGGAAAACCGGGTCTTGCGTTCAACGTAGTACGAAAATCTGGTGCCAATGTTATTAGTGTCATGGAAGAGTTCCGCACAGTGCTAGAGGAGCTGCGCGTTGATTCGTTGAATGATGTCGGCTTGAACGCTGAACAAGTTTACGATGAAACAATATATATTCAGGGCGCTATTGATCTTGTGATCCAAAATATTTGGATTGGTGCGGCCCTTGCTGCTTTTATTTTGCTATTATTTCTGCGCAGTGCCAGGGCTACGTTAATTGTATCTTTGTCGATCCCCGTATCGATTGTTGCTACCTTTGTTGTTATGGCCCTTACTGGACGTACTTTAAACGTCATATCACTGGCGGGCATAGCCTTTGCAATTGGCATGATTGTTGATGCGGCTATAGTTGTATTGGAAAATATATTTCGTTTACGTGAAGCCGGCTACAGCAGGCGTGAAGCTGCCTATCTGGGCGCTACACAGGTGTGGGGGGCAATTCTTGTATCTGCGTTAACCACAGTTTTGGTGTTCATTCCAATTTTGATCATGCAGCTTGAGGCAGGGCAGTTATTTCGCGATATTGCAGTAGCAATTTCTGTGTCCGTGGTTTTATCCTTGTTAGTTGCCGTCACGGTTATTCCGGCACTGTCCAGCCGTCTTCTTAGCTTTGACGTCCAACGGCCCATGCGCATTTGGGGCATAGATCACATTGCTTCAGGATTTAGCGGTGCGGTGATGACTTATGTTCGCGTCACTGTACGATATCGTTCTATCGGCATAATAATGGTTGCGGTTATTGCAGGCGCAGCAGCTATTGCAAGTTGGACCTTTCTACCGCGGTTAGAATATCTGCCGGAAGGTAATCGCAACTTAGTGTTTGGTTTGATCATCCCCCCCCCTGGATATAACCTTGAAACCACTGAAACGATTGCCCAGCGGATAGAGAGCGTCGCGTTACCGCTTTGGGAAGCCGCGCCAGACACTCAAACTAACGACGGATTACCGGCAATTGACAGCTTCTTTTTCGTGGCCACACCTGGAAATTCATTCGTCGGAGCAGGGGCGGTTGATCCAAACCGAGCGGCTGAATTGATACCAATCCTTAGCCGTCCAATATTTTCCGAACCGGGTACTTTCGGTTTCATGACTCAGCCGTCATTGTTTGGGCGCGGTGTTGGGGGTGGGCGTACGATTGAGTTAAATGTATCGGGACAAAATCTTGATGTAATCTTAGGTGTTGCGGGTCAGGCAGCGGGCCTTGTGTCACGACTTTTACCACGCTCTGAAGGGCACCAGTTCCGCCCTATTCCGGGTCTTGAGTTGGGAGCACCAGAGGTGCGCTTAATTCCCAATCGTCTACGTCTTGCCGATGCTGGCCTCGATAGTTCAGCATTGGCGGCCACTGTTGATGCGTTCAACGATGGATTGCGGGTTGCGCAAGTCACGATTGGAGCTGACCGAGTTGACTTGGTCCTTAAAGGTGATCCATCCGTCACGGACGCGGCGCGAACGCAAGACATAGGCAATTATCCAGTAGTGACTCCTCGTGGTCAGATTTTGCCCGTGTCAGCGCTTGCCGAAGTGCTACTAACGGCAGGTCCAACGGAAATTAGGCACCGTGAACGATTGCGAACGGTTACTCTTGAGGTGCGCCCATCAAATGATTTACCACTCGAACAAGCTGTTGAGCTGTTGGAAACTCAAGTGGTAGCGGTCTTAAAACAGCAAGGGCTTCCCAATGACATTCAGCTCAGTGTATCAGGTACAGCGGACCAGTTAAGCCAGACATGGTCGGCTATCCAGATAAACTTAATTGTGGCGCTGATTATAGTATTTCTTGTCATGGCTATTTTGTTTGAAAGCTTTCTTTTACCAATGGTAATTATGATTTCTGTCCCTGTTGCAGCTGCCGGTGGTGTGGGTGGTTTGACACTTTTAAATACCTATCAAACCCAACCGTTAGACATGCTGACGCTGCTAGGTTTTATAATTCTTGTGGGCATTGTTGTTAACAATGCGATACTTATCGTGCACCAAACACTTTTCCATCTTCGAGAAGAAGGGATGGAACCTGTGGATGCAATCGAAGAAGCTACGCGAAATCGGATAAGGCCAATTTTTATGTCCACGTTAACTAGCGTTATGGGAATGTTGCCTTTGATTATTTTCTCGGGCGCAGGTTCTGAACTTTATCGCGGTCTCGGAGCTGTTGTTGTGGGTGGATTGTCTTTGTCAGCATTTTTAACATTGTTAACAGTACCACCGCTCTTGCGATTATGCCTTAGTAGTAATGCTGAGGCCTCTTATTTAAAAAAATTGTGACAGCTGTTTAACATCATAAAACATAGAAAAAGATCTGAACCGCGAAACTTTGGTCGTCTTTGACAGTAAATTTCCTTAGATTTACCATCTGCGGTTAAGTCGATCCATAAGCTTGGCTTACGTTTATCTGCTATGATATTATATTAGTTGGAGATAATCAGCTATTGCTGACTCCCAATTCATGTCTGAATTGCAAGATTACAATATCGTACGTCATACGGATGAGATCTAGTATGCTCGGCTATCCGTAAAAATATTTTTTTTTAATTTATCTGGACCACGTTTCAGAAACAAGAATTGGGAATTTAGCAAACGTTTAAAATTGATTCTGAAATATATGGGGACAATAATAATCAAAACATCTGATCTAACATGTTCGGGTATTTACATATTATTATCTGGGTTAATCAAAATTGATTAACTCCCCCAACTGCGTACCGTGCCACAGTCCATGTGTACAAAATTTGAACCGGTATAACTACCAACCCCTCCTGCACTACAGCTGGCAGCTGCTCGCGCCATCTGATCAACAGAACGACCCTGCATGCGAAGATCAGCGGCCTTGCCCTGCAGATGTAGAGAATTACGCGCAACACCTGAAGAGTTGGACCGTAACATTGCATTTGTCTGTCGTGAACGGAAGCCAGAAACCAAGGTATAAGGTTGGCTGGTATCTAAAAGGTTTTGGGTGGCTGCCACGATGTCGATAGTGCGAGTATCGATCTGGTGGGTTTGACCACTGCGCCAATCGCGGAAGAAATGATCCACTTCTGTCATAGCTTGGGGAATGTAGTCGCCCTCTATCCAGTAGATTGTGTCAATACTTTCACCCGTGCGTCCAGAATACATTTTCAAGCGCCGTATCTCGCCTCCACCTCGCAAAAAACCTGCCGCGTTCGAATAGGTAGGAGAGGCAGTTACAGCTGTTGCAGCAAAAGCACCTAGTAAGCCACGTCGAGTAATGCTCGAAGCTAATTTATTTTTCATGTTAGCGCCGTCCCGTCGCTTACTTATAATTCCGTATTTTGGCGGGTTCTTATATCTTTTAGTCACCAAATCAATTCTTTATTCCACAAAATAGTTCCTGGACCAAGCCCTGTGACCGTTTGAAAATATAAATAGTGTGAGATAGGCGAAACTTTGCGCAGATAGTGTGCGCGTCCGGCAATGTTGTATTTGTGCATAGCTTTGTTACGCTGTGACAGGGGCAGTTGAAAATTAATTCAAGTCACGTTGCATTTGCGATTATAATAATGGAAATTGCTGGCTAATAGATAGGACGTTGCCACGATATGCGTTTATATTTTTTGTGCCAAGTATGTTTATGGGAGACCTAATGCTGATAACTAATCGACTAATTCAGTGCAAATTTTCATTTTTTTGGCTTTTTTTGGCTTTTTTTTTGATGCCCCAAACTATAGCAGCGCAAACAACTGCTTTCCGCCAAGCCGTTGCTGAGGCTGCAGCAGGCGAAGCGTCATTAGTCGAATTTTATCGTGCGCGTAAATTTGAAGGTATTTGGACGGGGGCCACTGAAATAGATCGGTTGCGCCGAAACGCTTTACTGGCGGCCTTTGCGGGTGCTGGTGACCATGGTTTGCCTCTATCAGAATACGATCCAGAAACTTTAATGACTAGACTTCAGACAGTCAGAACACCTGCTGAAAAGGGTACTATCGAAGTTGAAATGTCGCGCCTTTTTCTGTCTTACGCAAGTGATATCCAAACTGGTATTTTGTCACCAAGAACAGTTGTGCCTGAAATTCGTCGTGAAGTTCAGTTGCGTCCACTCCTTGAGTATCTAAAAGATTTTTTGAGTGGCGCACCCGCACCTTTTCTGGCGTCATTGCCGCCAAGCTCACCGGAATATGCTCGTTTGTTGCGCGAGAAGATATCCCTTGAACGTCTTTTGGCGCAGGGAGGTTGGGGGCCGTCAGTTCTGTCTGGTAGTCTTGCAATTGGGGCATCAGGCGCGGGAGTTGTAGATCTGCGTGATCGTTTGCTCGCCATGGGTTATATGGACCGATCTGCAACACAGACCTATGACTCGACAATCCAAGTAGCGGTAAGGCTATTCCAGCAGGCCCACGGCCTAAGCGAAGATGGAGTAGCAGGTTCTGGAACAATCTCAGAGCTAAACGTTTCTGTCACCAGTCGTTTGCAACAAATAATTGTTGCGATGGAACGAGAACGCTGGATGAATAGCCCCCGTGGTGAACGTCACATCTGGGTTAATCTTGTCGACTTTTCTGCCGCAATCATTGATAATGATCGCATCACATTTCAAACTCGATCTGTCATTGGTGCTACTAGTGGCAATCGTCAAACGCCTGAATTTTCTGACGTGATGGAATTTATGGTTATCAATCCCAGCTGGTATGTTCCACGTTCTATAGTAGTGAATGAATATCTGCCAGCGCTACAAATCGATCCCAACGCGGTAAATCATATTGAAATTACGGATCAAAATGGCCTCATAATTGACCGCAACAACGTTAATTTTAGTCAATTTAATTCTAATACCTTTCCTTTTTCAATGCGCCAGCCACCGAGCCGAGGTAATGCGCTTGGGTTGGTAAAGTTCATCTTTCCCAACCAGTATAATATCTACTTACATGATACACCTGCTAAGTCACTATTCGGCCGTGAAATTCGTGCGTTTAGTCATGGCTGCGTCCGTCTAAATGATCCTTTTGACTTTGCCCATACATTGTTGGCCGTACAAGAAACTGATCCAGAAGGTGTATTTCAAAGGTCTCTACAGACGGGCCGAGAAGTCCGCATTGATCTTGTTGAATCGGTTCCTGTTCACCTCGTATACCGCACTGCGTTTACACATACGACAGGCCAATTAAACTTTCGCCGTGATATATACAACCGTGATAGTAGAATTTGGAATGCGCTGGCAAACGAAGGGGTGGCTGTTCGCGCAATTGGCGGGTAAATAATCCCTAAAATGTAGGGGTCCAAATTGTTGATGATATGTTGCAAACTTTAAAAGATCTTGCTGAATCGCTTGGGGCTGAAACTCTTGGCGACTCATCTCTTTTGGTGGACCGATTGGCGGAACCATTAGAAGCTCGCGTGGGAGATCTGGCACTGGCCATTGCCCCAAAATTTGCAGAACAGCTTAAAGCTTCGGCAGCGCGAGCTGCAGTTGTTTGGGCTGGAGCTGATTTGGATGCACTTGGACTTGATGGGGCAATTATAGCCCCGTACAGCCGCCTAGCTATGGTTGGATTGACCCAAGCTATGGATCATAATCCTGCGTTTTTCGGTGAAGCTGCGATTCATCCAAGTGCTGTGATTGACGAAACTGCTGTGATTGGAACTGGGGCGCGGATTGGTCCGTTTGTAGCTATTGGTGCGCATTCACGGATTGGTTCGAATGCCCGTATTGCAGCTCATGTCTCGATTGGTGCTGAAACAATAATCGGTGACCACGTCACGCTCCATACAGGCGTAAAAATTGGTGTGCGTGTTTTCATTGGTGACAGTTTCATCGCGCAAGCTGGAGCTATTATTGGCAGTGATGGATTCTCATTTACCACAAAAGGACCATCTAACGTTGAACGTGCCATACGTGCGCGTCCAGGTGTTGCACTTGAACCGATGAATGGCACCTGGCACCGTATTCATTCCCTTGGGGGCGTTAATATCGGTGATCACGTTGAAATTGGCGCCAACTCAACGATTGATTCTGGTACAATTCGAGCAACTCAGATTGGAAATGGCGTTAAAATCGACAACCTCGTTCATGTCGCTCACAATGTTATCCTTGGTGAAGATTGTTTGTTATGTGCGCAAGTTGGCGTCGCCGGTTCGTCAGTACTTGGTGCGCGGGTAATTATGGGTGGTCAATCTGGTGTGGCTGACAACTTAATAGTCGGTCGTGATGTTGTAGTCGGTGGTGGTGCGGGCGTTTTAGCCAACATTGCAGATGGTATTTTTGTTACGGGCTATCCGGCACAGCCGAGCCATGAATACCGTGCTGGTCTTAAGGCCGTGCGACGTTTGACTAAGCTATAGTGGTACCAAAAGCTGCGTGCGCGCATTATTTTAATAATAGATTGGACTGACATGGGTGATCTTGGATGAATATTACCGTACAAGTGATCGAGATTGTTGCGCAACAGGCCTTGCTTCAACCTAGCGACGTCACGATTGAACACACGCTCGAAGACCTCGGTATTGACAGTTTGGGCTTAGTCGAAAGTATTTTTGCAATCGAAGAAGCTTTCGATATTACTGTGCCGTTTAATGCCAACGACCCAAGAAGTGGCGATTTTGATATCACCTCAGTCGGTTCTATAATCAAAGCTGTACAAACGCTGGTACAGGATCAAACGTGAGACGGGTTGTCATCACCGGCTCTGGTACAATCAACGCCTTGGGTCATGATGTCCCCAAAACGCTCAAAGCCATGCGTGAGGGCCGTTGTGGCATTGGGTCATTGAATATTCGCGACGTGGATAGGCTTGCTATTAAAATCGGCGGGCAAGTAAAAGACTTTGACCAACATACCCACTTTAACCGCCAACAAATCAGCTTCTACGATCGTTTCACTCAGTTTACACTATTGTCTGCTGCACAAGCAATTGACGAATCCGGGCTCACATTTTTAGGCGATCTGGCAGATCGATCCGGTGTGGTGTTGGGGACGTCAGGTGGTGGGTTAAACACGCAAGATGAAAATTACCGTGCTGTCTATGAAGAGGGTAAAAACCGTGTGCATCCGTTTATCGTTCCAAAGCTAATGAACAACGCCGCTGCATCCCAAGTGTCGATGCAATACAATTTGCGTGGCCCATCGTTTACAGTCGCAACTGCCTGCGCGTCTTCCAATCATGCGATGGGACAGGCTTACATGCTAATCCGGTCTGGAATGGCAGATATTATGGTCACGGGAGGTTCTGAAGCAATGTTGTGTTTTGGCGGCATAAAGGCATGGGAAGGACTTCGCGTGATGTCCAAAGACGCATGCCGTCCCTTTTCTGCTACCCGAAACGGCATGGTACAGGGTGAAGGTGCGGGTGTATTTGTGTTTGAAGACCGTGAACATGCTATGAAACGCGGCGCTGTCATTTTGGCTGAAGTTGCAGGTTTTTCAATGTCATCAGATGCGTCAGACATCGTGACCCCGTCCAAACAAGGCGCAGCACGTGCAATTGCAGGGGCTTTGAGTAATGCTAAACTAAACTGTGAAGATGTTGGTTATATTAACGCGCACGGTACTGGGACGACTGCAAACGATAAGACGGAATGTGCGGCTGTGATAGATGTATTTGGGGATCACGCAGATAACCTTATGATTTCTAGTACAAAATCCATGCATGGGCATTTAATTGGTGGTACTGGCGCAGTCGAGTTGTTGGCCTGTATCATGGCATTGCGCGATGGTATAATCGCTCCGACAATTGGTTATGAAGAACCAGACCCGGAATGTGCGCTCGACGTAGTGCCCAACATAGCCCGTGAGGCGAAAGTCACAGCTGTTCTCTCAAACGCCTTTGCGTTTGGTGGTTTGAATGCGGTTATTGCTCTTAAATCAGCCTAATCAATAAACGCTGCACTAAAAACTAAGGTCGACGCTAAGTATTTTATTAGTTCAAGACATCTATTGTGTCGTGGCGTTGTAGGCTGCTGTGAAACCTGAAAGCGACATCGTAACTGTCACAATTTGGTCAGGGGCAGCAGCAGGTACCATGCTTAGTGTTGCCGTTGCACCCCGCTGAAAAAGGGCCATATCAGTTTCGGTGAGTCCAACACGCGTGACACATCCGCCAGCATTACAAAAGTCAAAAGGGAACCGGCGAGCCTGTCCGCCATCGACGCGTAATGTTATCTGCTCACTTAGTGATGTTTCAAGTGGAGCAACGATCGTCGCACCTGCGACGGCTTCACCTGAGGAAGAAAGTGAAACGATTGCAATTTCTGCAATAGCGTTGCCTTCTGCATCACTTAAAAGCTGATACATTTGGCATGGGTCATCACCGTCTTCGACTTTCAGGCAGCGCAGCGCCCAATCGCTAAATACCTCTTGAAGATATTGTTGGCCCGGTTGTGGCCCTTGTGGTTCCATTTCGTTAGATGCAACTGAATCGCTATTTTCATTGATCTTTTCGCCCATGTTAAAAATATTTTGCGTCTGCTCTTCATTTGTTGCAGCAGAAGTCTCGTTTGCTGCTTCTTGCGCAAAAAATGGTGCCCCAAAACCGCAGGCCAACGTTGCAGCCAGCAAAGTTCTGGAATTAAATACGGTGAAAGATATCATGAACTTCTCCATTATAATCAGTTGTTGGAAGAGGATTAGCATTTGTTTTCAGGAGTGTCAGGGTAAAAACTGTTTTCGGCAAAGCTTCGCCGAAGCGAAGTGGAAGTTGCCATTAATATCGCTTTAAAAAGTGATTTTCGGCCTATTATCACATAGAAAAAAAGGCCAATAAAGTCCCTTTTTCGCCTTCTCCCTACCGAACATTTCCGACACCAATCTTTTGCGTGGACTGAAATTTCGTACTTCAAAATGTAGCTTTGGAACATTTACTGTTCAAAAACTGATTTCATGCCTCGAAACGTAAATGTTGTAATTTGGTCCAAGATTAAGGCTGAACAAGAGTGGGAAAATGCTTTTATCTGTTTAGAAATAGGTTGGCGATTATGAACTACAGGAGTTTTGTTTGTGATTATGATTAAATTACGTCAATGGGTAAGAGCTGATGTAACAATATTCTAATAGATACTGATTGATAGCAGGTGTCACGGGCACTAGAAAAACTGTTACTCTACAAATATCTGTAGAGGAGTTTCATCCCTGAAATACTAATTTTTTTGAGGACTAAAAGTGATTTATCGGGCCTTTAAATTTTTTAAGTACAGCTTTGAAGTTGTATGAACCCTTTAAGAAACGTACCGAAACAATTAGATTAGATTTGTAGTCGCCGTTGGTCTGGGCTGCTAAAAATGCGTCTTTGCATTATAAAAACTCGGAAAATTATATGTTGGGCAATTCTGCAATAATTGTTAGCGTTGGATAACCACGGTGGAGCAGGGCTCCTTGGTGAACCTGCTCTTAATCTTTCCGAGACTTAGGCTTCCTACCAAAATAGACCACTTGCTAGACAAGCAGTGAATTAATGTTTTGAATTAGGCAACTAATCAACGTCTTTAAAATTTTATACAATATTTATTTTATGACTTTTTTTCTGAAATATTTGTTGAACTGCCAGAGGTTAGCAACCTTGACAAAATCAAGCTGTTGTTCTTTTTTTGTGAAGCGAATTTTGTGTTTGATGAAGTTTACAAAGCATTGTTGGATAAGATCATTTAATTTGTGCGCTTGATCCGTTCCAAGGGTGTTGCTGCCTATTTCATCACCTAAAACCCGTTTGATGTTTTGAAGATGTTTTGAAAAAACTTGACGTTAGTATGCAATACTCGAAACCGGTGTTGACAGAAAATAATCAAAAAAAATATTAAACCAGATTGCGTAAACCTTTCGTCCAAATTTTGCATTGATACCCTTTTTGCATTTAAGCCTGATTACCAAAGTTAAATGTGCCTAGTCATAGTCGCGTCGCCAACGGCTGGAAAATTCAAAGCAAAACTAGGCCGTGCTTCGATTGGTGAAATGTTTGCCAAATGGTCAGGCGCTTCTACGAAAGCCTCTAGAAAAAAGCTGAATTTAAAGAAAAACTTGAAGCGTATGAATGCTAGGACAACTGTAGCCGTGGCTACACAAGCCTCGATGTTTAAATCAGTAAGTGGTCGCAGGTAGACAAAGTCTTACAAACACTTGGGAGGCGCGATTGCCACTATTTTCAAAAACTGAAAGGCACAACAGGCCCGCGCATCATGCGCGCTACTCTGGGTAGGCTTTTCGCAAACGATAAGGCTACATTAATCTAGCTAGAAGTTGGATTAAAAACTTAGACTAATGGAGAAATCTTCAATTCCGAAATGCGATTTTCGTCTTTTGCGAGCACTTCAAACCTAAAGCCATGAAAGCTGAACACCTGACCTACAACAGGAATCATCTGCGCTTCATGGATAACCAGACCTGCGACAGTGTTAGCCTCATCATCTGGGAGGTTCCAATCGGTTGCGCGGTTCACATCTCGGATCGTCATCGTACCATCTACCGTATAACTGCCATCCTCAGCCGCTGTGACGTCGTTTTCTTCGTCTGTATCAAATTCGTCCGTAATTTCACCAACAATCTCTTCAAGAATATCTTCAAGTGTGATCAAGCCTTGCAAAGTGCCATATTCGTCAACAACAAGTGCGAAATGTGTGCGCCGCGCTAGAAACTGGCGCATCTGATCATCAAGAGTTGTGGTTTCTGGAACAAAATACGGAGGCATGGCCACAGTTAGAATGTCAAAATCGACCATTTCTTGCGGTTCAATTCGACCGTCACCAAGCATTTTGTGCAAAGCGCGCAATAAATCTTTGGCGTGCAGGGTTCCAATGATATTTTCTGGTTCATCGCGATATAGCGGCAGTCGAGTGTGATTGCTGTCCAGACATAAGCGCAGAATTTCTGCTACAGGTAGAGCAGCATCGATCATTTCGATCTCTTTGCGGTGTAACATAATTTCTTCGACTGTGCGTTCAGCCAAATCTAGAGCCCCTAAAATCCGATCGCGGTCTTCCTTTTCGACCACACCTTCGGAATGACCCAGCTGCAGGGCGCCCGCGATTTCTTCTCGCACTGCAAGAATGTTACTATCCGGGTCTGTCTGCACACCGAACAATTGAAGTGATACGCGCACAACCATGCGAACACCTGCTACAAGTGGTGAAAGGATACGAATAACCCATATTACGATGGGTGCGGAAACTGAAGACGCCTTTTCAGGTCGTGTAATGGCGTAAGTTTTAGGCAGAACCTCGGCAAAAATCAGAATCAGGGCCGTCATTACGAGTGACGCGTAAATGACACCGTTGACCCCAAAAATTTTGGTCAACAGGGCTGTTGCAAGTGATGTGGCGACTACATTGGCAATATTATTGCCCATCAAGATAGCCCCGATAAAGCGTTCTTCGTCTTCTTTGATTTTGAGCGCTGATGCCGCGCCTTTATCACCTCGATCT
>JBLILC010000024.1:0-29776 GCA_047635635.1 Octadecabacter sp.
GTCATTGGCTTTGGCCCTCCTGATTTTAACATAGCAAAAAGCTGATCACGTCCAGTTTGAACTTCGGCTTCGGATCGACCTACAATGTTGTGCCCGACCACTGCAGCACAAGCTTGCCCGAGCGCACAGGCTTTTACATCTAGCCCGAACCTGACTATTCTGTTGTCTTCCAATGCCAGATCTACAGTCACAGTTGATCCGCACAGCGGCGAGCGACGTTTCGCCGTTCCGTCAGGTGAACTTAATCGAGTGCGATGGGGAATATCCGCCGCAAGACCCAAGATACGTGTCGAATATAGGTTGATCAGGTCCGTGTCAGTAGTCATGAAAATTTGCCTTTCGTAGCCCTAATGCATAGATAGGCTTAACTTGTTAGTTTGCCAAAGGAAAACCTGTTTTGTTATTTGATCCAACGACTTTAATATATGATTCCAATGGTTTAATTCCATGTATTGCCCAACAACATGACACCGGAGAAGTGTTAATGATGGCATGGATGAATGCGGATGCGGTAGCTAAGTCTCTTAAAACTAAACGAGTGACGTATTGGTCACGGTCGCGTCAAGCATTTTGGATCAAGGGAGAGACCTCGGGTCACACGCAGGAACTCATTGATTTGCGTCTTGATTGTGATCGCGATTGTTTGTTGGTGATTGTGCGTCAGACTGGTGCCGCGTGCCACACCAATCGACGATCCTGTTTTTACACGTCGGTTACGTCTGACATTGAGATCGAGTTGATGAAGCCACAAGCTTAAAGCCCAACAATAAGGCGAACATCATTAGGGCTGACACCCTCGGCACGGTATTTTGCAATTGCGCGAGCGTTGTCACGTTTTGCCAACCGTTTCCCTGTGTCATCGCGGATCAAATTATGATGATGATAAATGGGCGTTGGTAACCCAATAAGCTTCTGTAATATAATATGGATTTTAGTTGCCTCGAACAAATCTTCGCCGCGTACCACGTGGGTAATACCCTGGGCTGCATCATCTAATACGACTGATAAATGGTAGGATGTGCCCATATCCCGCCGTGATAATACGATATCTCCAATGTCGCGAATTGCGTCCTGGGCCGTAAATTCGATAAGACCGGTTTCTCCGTTCGGGCCATGGCCAGTCTCTTGGAACGAAAAGATGTTCTGCCTAACCGCTGATGACATTGAAAGTCTCAACGCAACATCCAAGAGATCGTTCTTTGACGCTGTGAGCTTATTACGGCAGGTGCCGGGGTAGATTATACCGTCAGGGCCCATTAAAATTTCAGCGCCTTCTTGTGGCGCGGCAAGAGAATTCAGAACATCGCGACGGCTGCATGTGCAGGAAAAGACATGATTTCTCGACCGTAACCAAGCTAGAGACTCACTGTAACGAGCGAGTTGATCTGACTGGCGCATAACTGGTTTGGGCCACGATAGACCAAGCCAATGCAGATCCTCAAAAATTTGAACCTCCCAATCTTGGCGTGCGCGTGAGCGGTCAATATCTTCAATACGTAGAAGAAATTGACCTCCGACGGCTGCAGCCATATCGTGCGCCAAGAGTGCTGAATAGACATGGCCAAGGTGCAATGGACCCGTAGGCGACGGTGCGAAACGCGTAATCATCGAAGTCTGTCGGATTGATTTGCCATATTGCCAGCCTGGTTGTTAAAATTAGCTTTCCTCTAATATGGTTTGATCAAGCCACGTCTGCCATTCAAATTTAGCGCGGTCGGTATAGGCTTTGTAACGGTCTTTGCGGCCACGACGGCCACTTTTGAGGCCTTCAACTGGAGGGAAAAGTCCAAAATTAACGTTCATCGGTTGGAATGTCTTGGCGTCAGCGCCACCAGTTATGTGGGTGACTAGCGCACCAGTTGCCGTGGTGTCGGGTACAGGGTCCAAAATTTTTCCTCGCATCTCCGCGACGGCCAACCGACCTGCCAATAGACCCATTGCGGCGGATTCAACGTAGCCTTCGACTCCAGTAATCTGACCAGCAAAACGGATATTCGGTTTAGATTTGAGGCGCATTTGTCCATCAAGAAGCGTCGGGGAGTTTAGGAAGGTGTTTCGGTGGATCCCACCAAGGCGGGCAAAACTTGCATTCTCAAGTCCAGGAATTCGTTTAAAGACATCGGTTTGTGCGCCGTACTTCATCTTTGTTTGAAACCCAACAATATTGTAAAGCGTTCCCAAAGCATTATCGCGGCGCAGCTGTACAACTGCATATGGTTTGTTTTGTGGGTCGTGTTCATTGGTCAGGCCGACAGGTTTCATCGGACCAAAGCGTAATGTTTCTCTGCCGCGTTCAGCCATGACTTCAATGGGGAGACAACCATCAAAGTAACCTGCTGTTTCTCCATCTTTAAATTCAGCTTTATCTGCTGCGAGAAGGGCATCGATGAACGACTCGTAGTCATCTTTGGTCATCGGACAATTAAGGTAAGCTGTTTGTTCTTCGATTGTATCGCCTTTATCGTAGCGTGATTGCATCCAGGCCTTGGTCATGTCGATACTGTCATGATATAAAATTGGCGCGATTGCATCAAAAAATGCCAATGCTTCAGCACCAGTTTCTGCGGCAATTGCGTCAGCGAGTTTTCCAGATGTGAGAGGTCCAGTAGCAATAATCCACTGGCCCTCATCAGGAAGAGAAGATATTTCTTCATGTGAAACAGTTATGTTTGGGTGTGCAATTAATGTAGCTGTAACCGCCTTTGCAAAAAGATCACGATCCACGGCCAACGCACCGCCAGCTGGCAGCTTGTGTTTGTCAGCAGTTGACATAATGATCCCACCAGCGGCACGCATTTCCCAATGTAACAGGCCCACGGCGTTCTGTTCATCATCGTCAGATCGGAATGAATTGGAACAGACCATTTCAGCAAGATTGCCCGTCTGGTGTGCGAAGGTTTCTACTTTGGGGCGCATCTCATAGATAATAACTTTTTGGCCAAGGTTGGCCGCCTGCCAAGCTGCTTCAGATCCGGCCATACCGCCGCCGATGACATGTAATGTATTATTCATATAGAGGGGATAGGCTGTCACGTGCGGCTTGAAAAGGGGGCAATATGGCTTGCCAACTTTTGTTCATAGAATGTAGACTCATAAAATGAGGCAGTTTGCTAATTGCAAAAAGGCCCGCTCATTGAACGGGCCTTACAATTTCGGTTTTGCATCGAATGTGAGCTAAAGAAACCGTGGCGATCTACTCTTCTGGAGCCTCGGCGACATCATCGCCTCCAACTTCAGGAGTATCTTCCGCTTGATCGGCGATATAGGCAACCGATACTACGATTTCGTTCTTGCCAGTATTAAAGACTTTAACGCCTCCAGCTGAACGTGAGCGGAATGAGATGCCTTCAACCGGAACACGGATCGATTGGCCTTTGGATGTAGCTAGCATTATCTGATCATCCATTTCGACTGGGAAAGACGCAACTATTTCACCACCTCGCATGGCTTTGTCCATGGCCGTTACGCCCATGCCGCCACGTCCGCGCAAGGGGTAATCGTGGGAAGATGACAGTTTTCCAGAACCACCAGCCGTAATGGTCAGGATCAGGTTTTCTGCAGCCGACATTTCAGCATAGCGTTCCTGTGTTATGTTACCAGCAGGCACGTCTTCATCTTCAATTTCTGCATCATCGGCAAGCCCAGCCATAGCGCGGCGCATTTTGAGGTAAGCAGCGCGTTCGTCGGCTTCGGCTACAAAGTGGCGAATTACAGACATCGAAACTATTTTGTCATCGCCTTTCAGGCGGATACCACGCACCCCAAGAGAGGCGCGTGAGTTGAAGACCCGCACATCTGTAGATGCAAAGCGAATCGCGCGACCGGAATTTGTTACCAGCATCACATCGTCATCATCTGAACAGATACGCGCATTAATAAGTTGTACGCCTTCGTTTTCGCCCTCAAACTTCATCGCTATCTTACCGTTGCGCATGACTTTGGTGAAATCTGATAGCTTATTGCGACGCACGGTTCCAGCTGAGGTCGCAAAGATGATTTGAAGGTCATCCCAGTCTTTTTCATCACGATCAACTGGCATAATTGCGGCAATGGATACGCCAGTTGGAATTGGCAGGATATTAACGATTGCCTTACCTTTGGATGTGCGTGATCCTTGGGGCAAGCGCCATGTTTTAAGTTTGTAGACCATGCCGTCGGTCGTGAAGAACAAAAGCTGAGTGTGGGTGTTGGCGACGAACAGTGTGGTGACGACGTCATCCTCTTTTAGGCTGCCACCAGATACGCCCTTGCCGCCGCGCTTTTGTGCTCGAAAATCGACCAAAGCGGTACGTTTTATGTAGCCAGTTTCGGTCACGGTAACAACCATGTCCTGAGACTCAATCAGGTCTTCGTCTTCCATATCACCGGACCATTCGACTATTTGAGTGCGTCTGGGCACAGCAAATAATGTCTTACATTCAGCCAACTCATCGCGGATAATCTGCATGATACGTTCACGTGATCCAAGGATCACAAGATATTCTTTGATTTTTTTAGCAAGCTCTTCTAGTTCGTCTGTAACTTCTTTGACGCCAATTTGCGTCAGGCGTTGTAGACGCAACTCAAGAATGGCTCGGGCTTGAATTTCAGATAGGTTATAAGTGCCGTCTTCATTGGCTGGATGGGTTGGATCGTCGATTAACAATATAAATGGCAGAATTGCTTCGGCAGGCCAAGCGCGGGTCATCAAGGCAGCGCGCGCAGATGGTGCATCAGCAGAAGCTCGAATGGTTGCTACTACCTCGTCCACATTGCTAACTGCAACAGCGAGACCACACAAAACGTGGGCACGGTCGCGGGCTTTGTTCAGTTCGAACGCAGTACGACGAATTACGACATCTTCGCGAAAATCTAGAAACGAAGTTAGGAAACGGCGCAGTGTCAAAGTTTCAGGGCGACCGCCATTCAGGGCCAGCATGTTGCAGCCAAAATAGGTCTGCATAGGAGTGAAGCGGAACAGTTGGTTAAGTACAACTTCCGCTGTTGCGTCGCGTTTGAGTTCGATCACCACACGTACCCCATTACGGTCAGATTCGTCCTGAACGTGGGAAATGCCTTCTATTTTTTTGTCACGCGCCGCTTCGGCGATACGATCTATCATGGTAGACTTGTTCACCTGATAGGGAATTTCGCTGATAATAATAGCGAAACGGTCTTTACGGATTTCTTCTGTGTGGGTTTTGGCGCGAGTAATGACGCTGCCGCGACCTTCAAGGTAGGCTTTGCGCGCACCAGTGCGGCCCAGCATGATGCCACCCGTTGGGAAGTCGGGACCTGGGATGTACTCAATCAAATCTTCTGACGTTAGATCTGGATCTTCAATAAGACCTAGGCAGGCATCGATAACTTCGCCCAAATTGTGTGGAGGTATGTTTGTTGCCATACCAACGGCAATACCGCCGGCACCATTGACCAGCATGTTCGGGAAACGCGATGGCAGGACTGTTGGTTCGCGGTCTTTACCATCGTAGTTGTCTTGGAAATCAACTGTATCTTTATCGATGTCGGCCAGCATATAGGCTGCTGGCTTGTCCATGCGAACTTCAGTGTAGCGCATAGCTGCCGGATTATCGCCGTCCATAGACCCAAAGTTACCCTGGCCGTCTAAAAGCGGCAGCGACATTGAGAAGTCTTGCGCCATCCTCGCCAAAGCGTCGTAAATCGCGCTGTCACCGTGCGGGTGGTATTTACCCATGACGTCGCCAACTGCGCGGGCGGATTTACGGTAAGCTTTGTCATGAGTGTTTCCAGCCTCGTACATAGCATAGAGTATGCGACGGTGTACTGGTTTTAGACCGTCACGAAGATCTGGAATGGCGCGACTGACAATAACCGACATGGCATAGTCGAGGTAAGAAGTTTTCATCTCAGCAGTGATAGAGATTTGCGGGCCATCATAAATGGGCCGTTCGGGCGGCATTTCTTCTGTGATTTCAGGATTTTCTGACTTATCGTTCATGTAATCTGCCTGCCTATAATCGACGCCAGCAGCGCCGTGCTATATATTGTTAAACTAACTGTATCAGAGGCTAGGGATGGGGTGCAACGAGGCTTTTCGATTGGGCTGCAATGAACTGATCCTAGTGGGGAATTACTGTGCGGCTAGCTAAATATTCCCCTAGGATATTTTAAAGTAAAGACGCAGAAGTTGGCACGCTATTTTGCGCGGTTTAGCATGCCGTAAAGATCGCGGGGATCGTCAGGATCGGCCAGCATGTCGAGGGGGTCAAAAAAGTCAGTGCCATTGATGGCATCTTTGATGCAGCGCAGGGCGGAAAAATCTTCAATGGCGAAGCCAACGCTGTCAAACAAGGTGATCTGTTTATCGTCGATGCGTCCGATGTGGCGACCTGCGAAGACGTCGTGCAGTTCAATAATGGGGTGGTCAGCGTCGAGTGCCTGAATTTCACCTTCAATCCGAGTTTGCAGAGGATATTCCACGAAAATATCAGACCGATAAAGGATGTCTGCGTGCAGTTCGGTTTTTCCAGGGCAATCACCACCGATAGCGTTAATATGCACTCCTGAGCCTACCATATTGTCGGTCAGAACGGTCGCGTTTTGTTTATCTGCAGTACAGGTCGTAATGATTTGGGCGCCGTTGACTGCATCTTGGGGGGTTGTGCACGATGTTACGTGCAAACCACTACCTTTTAAATTGGCCACGCATTTTTTAGTGGCAGCTGGATCAATGTCATAGAGGCGCACATCGGTAATACCGCAAATGGCCTGAAACGCGCGACATTGAAATTCTGATTGCGCGCCGTTGCCGATCATCGCCATGGTCGTGGTGCCTTTAGGAGCGAGGTGTTTGGCGGCTAATGCTGACATGGCCGCCGTGCGAAGTGCGGTGAGCAGAGTCATTTCCGACAAAAGCACTGGATAACCTGATTGGACATCTGCTAGCAGACCAAAGGCGGTGACAGTCTGCAAACCTTCTGCGGTATTTTTCGGATGACCATTCACATATTTGAACCCGTAAAGGTTGTTGTCCGATGTTGGCATTAGTTCAATCACACCAACATCTGAATGCGATGCCATGCGCGGAGTTTTGTCAAACTCGTCCCAGCGCAAGAAGTCTTCTTCGATGGCATTGCTGATGCGTATCAGCATAGTGGACAGACCATTGGTATTGACTAGACGCATCATATTTTCAACAGAAACAAATGGCACGAGGGCCTTTTTAGATGGTATTAGCATAGTGAAATTCCTTCAGCAAACGGACATGATAATAAGTTAAGCAAATGAACGTGTTGGACGGTCAAACACCCGGCGGCCCATCAGGGACGCTGTGAGGTCGACCATAAGAGAGGCCGTTTTGCCGCGCTCGTCCATAAATGGATTGAGTTCAACAAGATCGAGCGAGGTGACGCGCGCGCTATCGTGCAGTAGTTCCATTACCAGATGTGCTTCACGTAAGGTTGCACCACCGGGGACTGTTGTGCCAACGGCGGGTGCTATGTCGGGGTCAAGAAAATCAACGTCGAGTGACACATGTAGTAGGCCGTTCGCAGCTTCCACTTTAGCGAGGAATTCTGCCAATGGAGCGCGTATCCCACCTTCGTCGATGGCACGCATGTCGGCGATTGCGATATCTGTATCGGAGAGAGCGGTGTGTTCGGCGGGATCGACAGAACGTAGGCCAATCAAGCAGATATTTTCTGTCGGAACTCGATTGGCGACGACTGGAAAGTCATCAAACCCAGCTTGGCCACTGAGATATGCGACGGGTGTTCCGTGCAAATTGCCACTGGCTGTCGATTGCGGTGTGTGAAAGTCACTGTGTGCATCAAGCCACAAAACAAACAGCGGTTTGCCTATGCTGGCTGCGTAATCTGCGATGCCAGTGACTGAGCCAAGCGAAAGGGAATGATCGCCACCCAAGAAGATTGGCAGCCCTTTGGGGGCCGCGTCTTTGGCTGCTTTGTGCAGAGTACGCGTCCAACCGACAGTTTGGGGCAGGGCGATCAAGTTGTCGTGTTCAGGGATGTCGGTATCTTGAGGCTTAAGGTTGCCAAGGTCGGTTACCGAATGTCCAAGTTCCGTAAGTATATCGTCCAACCGGGCGGTGCGGTATGCGTCTGGCCCCATAATACAACCTTTGCGATCTTTGCCGCTGTCTACTGGTGCGCCTATGAGAATAATGTTTTGCGGAATCATATGGTGGCTCCTGTCTGGTTGTATACATCATCGCGGGAATTGTAGTGCAGAGGAAGCTAGCGCATTGTACAATTTGAGTGGTAATTATATAAAATGAGTAGGACATATGGACGATTTGGATAGTAAGCTGGTACAAGCGTTACAGCGTGATGGACGTGCGACGGTGTCTGAGCTGAGTGCCGATTTGGGTGTTACGCGGGCGACAATCAAAGCACGGATGGATCGGTTGCGGGCATCGGGAGAGATTGTTGGGTTTACGGTTCTGACCCACACCGATGTTGCAGCCCACGCCGTACGGGGGCTGATGATGTTGGGGATTGAAGGGCGCGGCACTGAAAAGGTCATGCGCGCTCTTTCGGCTATGGTTGAAGTGCAGGCAGTACATTCAACAAATGGCACGTGGGATTTGATTGTCGAGATCGGGACAGGTACCCTGGATGCTCTGGATGACGTCTTATTTTTTGTGCGGCGAATGGATGGTGTCACACGCTCAGAGACAAGCTTGCTTTTGTCTACTAGGAGAGCTGGGCGTTAGGGTTTTGGATCAAAATGCTTGCAAAAACGATTAGGGGAGCATTGCCCTGTCCTGTAGAATCCCAAAAGACATTATTGATAATCGTGAAAGGTTAAAATCAAAAGAGATTTAGCGGCGGGCTGCTGCGATCCAAATACCAACAAGAGCGAAGGAGAATAGGGAATTAAATGATGCCATAGAAAGGCCCATTAACGACCAAGCTACTTCATCACACATGACAATGGATGAGATGTCAGTGCTGAGCAGATTGTTGGTGTCCAGTGCGCCGGACCCTGAACAACTTGTGGGGCCTTCCCACCAATCCCGTTCTACCCCAGTATGGAACACTCCAATTGCGCCAGTGGTCAACGCGGTGAGGCCACCAAGGATTGCGAGTTGCGTTTGCAGTCGCGTTAAGACTAACGCCAGTAAACCTATGAACATGGCGATGAAGTGCGGGTAGCGCTGCCAAAGACACATTTTGCACGGCGCATAGCCAAGGGACTGGAATGCGAAAGCGGAAGCGATAAGTGCGAAGCTGCCAATGGCTGCAATTTTGATGTAATCGGATTTCGTCATAGATAATGCACAAAGAAGAAACCACCGACAAGCACAATACAAAATACTGTGAACACGAGACTGAGACGTTTTTCGATAAAAGCGCGGATAGGCTCACCGTATTTCCACAATAATGTTGCGATGATGAAGAACCGTAATGCACGTGCGAGGATTGATGTTACTATAAACGTACCGAGGGGCATTGCTGTCCAGCCCGACATAATTGTGATGACCTTATATGGAAATGGTGTGATGCCCGCGATCAACACAGCCCAGAAGCCCATCTCGTTAAACTTCATGCTGAATTCTTCCATCGAATGTGCTTTGCCTAGAGCCTTTAGGATCGGCTGGCCAATGGAGTCAAAAGCGAACATGCCTATGGTGTAGCCAAGCAACCCACCAACCACCGACGCAACAGTCGCTACGCCAGCGATCAGGAACGCACGGCGCGGGGCGGCAATGATCATAGGGATCATCATTAAATCTGGTGGGATTGGAAAAACTGAGCTTTCAATAAATGCAACGACCGCAAGCGCCCAAAGCGCATACGGAGAATGAGCAAGGGATAGTGTCCAGTTGTAAAGACTACGGATCATATTGAACGGCTCGTTTGTTTTGTTTCTTAGGCCAGAGGTCGGCGACAGGGTCAACTGTAACAACGCAAAGGAAGCATTTAGATCAAACGACTAGGCGAACACGCAATTCTAGCTCGACACTACTTGATTTGTAGATTTTGTGATGGTGCAACCTATCCCGAACCGACAATTGGTATTATTTAAGATAATGTACAGTTAACTGTTGAAGAGTACCAAACATGTCAAATTGGTTTTTATGGCTGGAAATAAGGCATGCCAGATTTGCAACGTCATGCTGCACTGGAACGTGTGGCAAGCCATGCAGTCGCATACACTTGCGCATGTATTGGGGCAGCGCAGATTACAGCCCACAATATAGACAATAAGAATTACCTTTAATTAACACGAAGTAGCGTTATGGCCGTTGACGCCACGCGGGGCGGGGGGTAAATGCTGCCCGTCGCGTATGCCGGTGTGGCGGAATGGTAGACGCAGGGGATTCAAAATCCCCCGATGGTGACATCGTGCCGGTTCGAGTCCGGCCACCGGTACCACTTAGGTGGTTTAGTGCGCGACATAAATTTTATGTTCTTAAATAAATTAATGGCTAATTATGAAGAACCCTTCTTCTGGGGGAAATTTTTAACCTTGTTGATGAATGCCATTTTTAAGAGCATCAAATAAGATACGAAAGTGAGAAGTTAATCTAAAATCTTCCTCATGGTTAAATGTTCAAAACTTGTGCGCATGCTTTCTACGTTTTTAGAGGATTATATAACGTTAGGGCCGTTTCAAACATTTCTTTGAGTTAACTAAACAGAATAACAAAGTTTTTGTCTCAGAGTTGCGTTGTGAACAATTCATCCCGTTTTTTGCAAGTCGTTCATTGATATGCGGGCTTGCCCTGACAAGGTATTATTTCTTTATGCCTGCACGGCTGGTACAAAGTTTATTTTTTCTTGATTAATTATATGTCACCTGCAGGCACAATGATGCTTGCATGCAGCTTAAAACTCGAAATTGTCTTTTGCTGCTACGTTATCTGACTAGCATGCATTGCGGATGGTGAGCGCCAACTTGTCTATTTTTTTCGGTAGTAATTCACATGTCAACAACCAAGCAAAAATACTTTTAATCCGGATTTAATCCACACACTTCAAATTTGAGGCAAATCAATCTAGTCATTGTCAACCAAAGAACCGTTTGCTGTGTGGGCATCCCATTTAACAAACAGCACACCTTTTGACGCACCCCCCAAGCCACTGTGTCGACATCAAGAGCAAGTTCTAGCAATCCATATATTTTTGCAACACGGTGAGTACCGCGTTTGAAATAGCAAAGCGTAATCAGGCAACAGGATGTCTTTTCAGTCAATTTCTCTTCAAAATTTTATAAGTTCAGTAGTAGTAGCCAGACCTCATTAATCAAATATTTGGTTTGCGCGCTGGGGCAACACAAAATTTAATCGATACAAACCCAAATCAGTTTGTAAATTATAATTTTTTGCATTTTAAAACAATGTAATACAAGCACAAACTGATGCGTTTAGATGGATGATCACTTTACGTCCTTTTCGCAATGAGCAAGGTCTCTAACGTCAACATACAATTGCTGAAGTGTCAGTGGAATTGATGCGATACATAGGACTATCATCGAGGTCGATCGTTTCAAGTTTGGCGCTAACTAACTGACAAATATAATTTGGAATAACAAAATTTCTGCATGTAAATTTTCTTTTTTCGATCAAGATTCATTATATTAAATTTTCTCACCACAATAAAAAATGTCTATTTATTTTTATTCTGAATTAGAGGATGTTTCACAACGGTAAGTCTCCCAATCTTGCGGTGTATTCAGATCAAGACGTGCGCGATTGCCAGCAAGTGGGACAAACAAGGTTTTGTTCCCTAGATCCTTTATTAGGTTTGACGCGCCTCTATCTCCATTTAGACTTGAAAAACGTGCGAATAAATGGGCTGCAAAATAAGTTGGATGTCCAACGGCGTTATTTTGTGTAGTAGCGCAGACGCAGGGTGCGTCGGTGTTGAGTGCAACGTGATGAATCGCTGCTATGTCTTCTACTGTAATGTCTGGCATGTCCCCCAAAAGCACTACCACCCCCGAAAAAAAATCAGGCAATGCTGCAATTCCGACCTTCAGACTTTCAGACATGCCTAGGTCGGAGTTCACCACAACAATCTGGGCGGCTTTTGGAATAACTACACTGCGTGGATGGTCAACAGATGGGAGCGTTACAAATGTAGGTCCCACAGTTAAAGCGCGCTGCGCGATAAGGCGTATAAGCGGTGTATCATTGACAGGTTCTAACAGCTTATCCCGACTGCCCATGCGAGTGGATTTACCTGCCGCAAGTAGGAGATTTGCGATCATAGACTTAAACTAGCGCAGGACGTGCCGTGTTACCACTGTTCGTCGTCCTGGATTTTGCCAGACTAAGTAAAAACATAGTAAATTTTAAATAAAGTTAGTAAAGCAGTCGCGTCATATCGGCGTCAAAAATCTGTTCTGTGATCAGGATTGCATGACGTCGGCTACCAAGGATTTCAATTTCAACTTCGAGGCCAGCAATTACGTGTTCGCGTTGTATCAGGCCAAAGGCTATAGATTTTCCCGTATGGTGTGAAAAACCACTAGATGTGCAAATGCCTAAAACCTCGCCGTTGATAAAGATTGGTTCATAGGCAATGACGTCTGCGTCAGCTGCATCAACATCGAATGTCACAAGCTGGCGCTCTGGTATCTCGATATGCGCTGGAGCTTTGCCGATAAATTCTTTGTCCCATTTGATAAATCGATCTAAACCAGTTTCTGCGGCCGTGTAATCAGATGAAAATTCATTCATCCATGAGCCAAAAAAACGATCAAGACGCAGCGACATCATTGCGCGCATGCCAAAGGGTGTGATGCCCATCGATGCGCCATTTTCCCACAGTATTTTCCACAACGTGCGTTGATCCATTGGATCACAGAAAATTTCATAGCCCAGATCGCCAGTGTAGCTGACGCGTTGCATAATGCATTTCACTTGGCCAACTGTCATCTGGCGCACATCAAGAAATCTCATGTTAACCAGGTCACGAGTGCAGATCGCCAAAAGATTGCGGAATTTTGGACCTTCTATTTGAAAGCCATTTAGATTATCATATATATTTTAAATGGTTACACCGTCTTCTTCATGTTGCAAAAACCACCGCAAGTGTTGGGCTTGTGCACTATATGACGCTGTCAGATGAAAGATGTTTTCAACTATGCAAGACGCTGTGAAATCACCCAAGAGTCTACCTTTATGCAACAACATTGGGGTCAGTGCGAGGCTGCCAACTTTGGGGATGCGTCCTGCCATAATCCTGTCAAGCCAGCCGCGCGCTTTTGGTCCAGTGATGCGGTACTTACCAAAATTGTGCAGTTCGTTTATACTAACTTTTGATCGTACCGCTTTGACTTCGCGCGCAGTGGCCATGAATGCGTTTGAGCGACGAAATGATGGCTTTTCAAATGTTGGTTCATCACCTGATGCAAAATAGTTTGGTACCTCAAGCCCAAATTGTTGTCCCCAGACCGCACCAAGATTGTTGAAAATATCATACATTGGCGTTATGCGATGCGGCCGTGCGGCCGGCAGTTCTTAGTTCGGGTATGAGACGGAAAAGTGGCGTTGGTAGTTCTCCACCACCTTGGGATGAGTGTACCCCGGCGTGATCCAATCTCCAAAACGCGCAACGTCCATCGCAGTAACATCGCAGTCAGGTTCGCCTTCAATCATCCACTGTGCTAACGTCAGGCCAACACCACCACCCTGCGAAAAACCAGCCATAACACCGCAAGCTGACCAGTAGCCGCGCAAACCTAGGATCGGTCCAACCAGTGGATTACCGTCAGGCGCAAACGTGAACGGCCCATGCACAACTGATTTAACGCCCGCACGTTCCAAAACAGGAAATCTTTTACATGCAAATTCAATACTATCAGTAATCTTATCAAAATCGTCAGGTAGTAGTTTATGACCGAAATTCCACGGCGTGCCATCAACTGCCCAAGGGCGATAGGATTGTTCGTAGAAACCAATGCACAAACCACGTCCTTCTTGACGCAAATAGCTTTCACCTGCGAGGTCCATGACGTGTGGGTGTTCAGCATCATGATTATAAATTTCAGGCACATCGTCAGTAATAATATATTGGTGTTCCATTGGATGTAGTGGTGCGTAAAGACCAGCCATGGCTGCAATTTCGCGCGCCCACAAACCACCTGCATTAACTACATTTTCGGTGTGGATCGTCCCTTTATTAGTTACCACATCCCACGTTCCGTCGGCCCGCTGTGTGGTGGCCGTAACCTTACAATGGGTGTTAATTTCAGCGCCACCCATTCGCGCGGCCTTGGCATAGGCATTATTAGTGCCGGATGTATCAAGATGTCCATCAAGCGGGTCATAAAGCCCACCAATAATACCATTTAAATTTGCGATTGGCGAGATTTTGGCAATCTCTTCTGGGCTGACGATTTCGGTTTCAAGGCCCATGTAGCGGTGTTTGGCCCGTTCAGCTACCAACATATCAAAGCGATCTTTGTTATCAGAAAGCTTCACTCCACCTACATGGTGCAGACCACAAGACATGCCAGTGATTTCCTCAAGCTCTTTATAAAGCTTGATGGTGTAGCCATGAAGAGCACCATGTTGGTGTCAACGTTAAGCGTATGGAAGCCTCCCGCAGCGTGCTAGGTTGATCCGCTTGTTAGTTCCGAGCGTTCAACCAGCATGACATCCGACCAGCCTAATTTAGTCAAATGATATAGAACCGAGGCACAAACGACATCACCACCAATAACAACAGCATGTGCAGAATTTTTCATAGTATTCTGCTTTGTTCGTAATCTTGATTAGCCTAGCTCGACTTAGAGTGACAAACAGACATAATGCGACGTTAAATGTCGCTAAAGTATGGTGTGGAGATTGAGTATTTTTAAGTATAAGTGGTTGTAACTGCTAATTAATATTTTGGCCGTGTGTATAAATTATTCAGGCTGCCTTGTTAACTTGAGTAGGCTGTGCTGACGAGGATCATATTGCCATAAATTACAGTAGTGAGCCGTAAATCACCTCTAGTTGTTAAACGCTGCTGTGAAATTTATAATTTATAAAAATGGGAAGGTTTAAAAATAATCTCTATGTCTAAATCTCATTATAGAGATTTAATCTTCAACAAATGCAGAGAATTAGTAAAAAAGGTCATAATTCGTCTAAATTAAAAAAATATCTCCATCAAATAAAATTTTTTATCAAATTAGTGAAAAAATTTAAAAACGGTATTAGCTAAAAATTTAGTTTATGGGATACTACACCATGGTATGATTGAACTACTTTTGAAAACAAAAAAGTTCTCAATATTGATGGATGAAAAAGTCGTTAAATACCTGTCACCCCAACAGTAGGTTCATGGAATAATACGCGTGTATTTAGTGCCTTCAATAGTCGCACCTGCACGGAAACCGGCCTGTGCAAAGACTACTGCAATGACCGGTGCAAGCGATGTTGTTGTTTCTGCGCGCAATGTTTCACCAGTAGAATTAAGTGCGTATTCAATGTCAGCCCCTGCAGCCCAGCCACTTGCACTACGGAAGTTAGACAAAGATTCTTGTGTCATGAAAAATAGAACTGTTGAATATTGCTGTGCACCAATTTGCAGGCCAGCGCTTGCAGCTGCGGTAGAGTAGTAATCCACTGTAGTTTGGCCGATGCGAAGCACACCACGTCCGTATGATGCACCAAGCCCAAGGCCTGCTTCGGTAACCACTGGCATTATTAACATACCACTAGACTTACCGGCAAGATCGCTGGTGCCAGGATAATTGTTATACATGTACGAGAGGGTACTGTCCGCGCGGGAGTCAATTATGGACGCGCCTCTGCTACCGATTCCATTGCCGCATGCGGACAAAGTCGTCGTCGTAAGAGCGCTGAGCACAAAGTTGCGTCTTGAAATAAATGTCATAACTGCCTCGTATCATTTGTATCAGGGTTTATACCGTTTAAATATTCATATTAAGTAGTATTTCGCAATCTGTCAGCAGCTAGATTTTTGAAGTTTAGATTTAACCGTTCAAAAGTTTGGCAGCCGCTGGGGCGAAGTAGGTCAAAATACCATCTGCGCCTGCACGTTTAAATGCCATGAGCGATTCCATCATCACACTGTCATGGTCAAGCCAGCCGTTTTGCGCCGCCGCTACGATCATCGCGTATTCGCCAGATACTTGGTAGGCGAACGTCGGAACGCTGAATTCTGTCTTCACGCGGCGCACAATATCGAGATAGGGCATGCCTGGTTTTACCATGATCATATCGGCGCCTTCGTTTAGGTCTCGCTCTACAAGTCGCATCGCCTCATCTGAATTAGCTGGGTCCATTTGATATGTTTTCTTGTCACCGATTAGTGCCGTTGATGCGCCAACTGCATCGCGAAAAGGCCCATAAAAACTTGACGCATATTTTGCTGTGTAACTCAGGATAACTTTATTTGGATGCCTATTAGATTCTAAAGCGAAGCGAATAGCACTGATACGACCGTCCATCATGTCGGACGGACCAAGAATGTCTGCGCCACACTCCGCTTGGGTAATCGCCATTTTAACAAGTGCTTCAACGGTGCGATCATTGACAATTTCACCGTTTTCGACAAACCCATCGTGTCCGTTGATATTATAAGGATCAAGTGCAATGTCAGTCATTACTACCATGTCCGGCACTGCATCTTTAATGGCCCTTATAGCGCGATTCGCTACGTTATCTGGTGACCATGCGAGTGCGCAATCTTTAGTACGGTTTTGCATGTTTGTGTGCGGAAAAACGCAGATCGCGGGAATACCAAGAGCGTAAGCGTCTTTGGCCACCACTCCGATGCGATCCACCGTTCGACGCATTACTCCAGGCATGGAAGTGATTGGTTCCTCGGCGTTGGTGCCATTCATAACGAAAACTGGCCAAATAAAGTCACTGGGCAATAGTACATTTTCGCGTACCATTGATCGAAGCGCCGGGGTGGCACGTAGCCGACGCAGACGGGTTGACTGGACCTGGGGAAATTTAGAACTAATTTGGAATGTCATATAACGGTCCTTTCAAGTCACACTAATTAGTTGCCATGAAAATGTATGCATCACAAGTCTGGGCTTTATCGCAACTCGGCGTTACATGATAATAAAATATAAAGGCTGCAGCCAGTGGACTGGACCAATACCATTTTTAAAGTCATCGATATGCGTTCGTTCAGCAACCTTTGGTTCTGGATATCACTCGCTGTTGTTTGGTCATCTGTCAGCCATTGGGTTTTAGGCGTTCCATTTGATATGATCCAAAAGGCCCGCAAGGTTGGTGGGCAGGCGGAAATCGATTTAAATGTCATGGTGCTTATCAACGTAAAGCGTTTTCTCCATATCGGGCAGGTGTCAGGGCTAGTTTTATTAACGTTTTTAGCGTTTGCGCTGACATCATTGGCAATTTTGGCATTTACCTATGACGTGGAATTTGCACAAGCAGTGTTTTTGTTGGTGTTTCCGCTGACATTCGTCGGCGGGCTAAGCCTAACAACATCCCAGATCATCGCTCGTGAGCAACCCGAGGGAGAGGCGCTTTATGCGCGGTTGTCCAAGCATCGCACAATCACCCAATTCATTGGCATGGTTTCAATTTTTGTAACAGCTATGTATGGAATTTATCAAAATTTGGTAGTTGGTTCAAACTTCTAATTTTACCGCTCTCTGTTGACACTGAGCATTCGCACAGTAGTTCGGTTTCTATGACAAAAATACAAACCAAACCCGTTCCCAACCGTAAACACGTTACCGTAGCTGGAGCCCCTGAAGGTTTCGATGCACGCTTGATCTTAGCAGAGGCTGCGGATGTAGCGGTTGTGCATATTTGTCGTGATGACAAGCGAGTTGAGGCGATGCGTGCAGCACTAGCGTTTTTTGCGCCAGAAATGCCTGTTTTAATTTTTCCCAGCTGGGACTGCCTGCCTTATGATCGAGTGTCTCCTAATGCTGATGTGTCAGCCGCCAGAATGGCAGTTCTAGCAGGCCTTGCACACGGCATGCCAAAACGGTTCATCTTACTAACAACCTTGAACGCCGCTACCCAAAAAGTGCCAGCCCGGGCTGTTTTGCGCGAAGCCGCATTTTCTGCTCGCGTTGGCAGCCGTATCGACGAGGCTGCATTGCGCGCGTTCTTGGTTCGCATGGGCTTTACGCAGGCGCCTACGGTGACCGAGCCGGGTGATTATGCTGTCAGGGGTGGCATTATTGATATTTATCCGCCTGGGCAGGTTGGTCCAGTACGGTTAGATCTTTTTGGCGATGATCTTGAGGGTGCGCGCCGCTTTGATCCTGCGACACAGCGCACAACCGAAACTTTGGATATAGTTGAACTCGCACCTGTATCAGAAGTGATTTTGGATGACGCGGCAATCACGCGTTTTCGTCAAAATTATCGTCTTGAATTTGGCGCAGCGGGTACGGATGATCCACTATACGAAGCGGTTTCAGCGGGCAAAAAGCATGCAGGCCTTGAGCATTGGATGGGTTTTTTCCATGCTGGGCTTGAGACGCTATTTGATTATCTTAAAGGCGCTACCGTTACGCTGGATGAACAGAACGCTGCCCAACGCGATGCACGTTGGGTTTCAATAGATGATCAATACGACGCACGACGTGAGGCGATGTTAGCAAAAGGTAGGATGGATTCTGTTTATAAGCCCGCGGCACCCAGCGGATTATATCTTGATGGTCCTGCATGGGACACGGCAGTGTGTGATTTCCGCATTATGCAGCTTGGTGCGCTGCCACAAGCCACTGGGCCGGGTGTGATTGATGCAGGCGGGCGTATTGGGCGCAATTTTGCACCGGAACGTCAGCAGGAAAGCATTAGTCTTTTCGGTGCGTTAGCGGATCATCTTAAGGCTAAGCTAGAACTTGGGCCAGTTGTGATCGCGTCCTACTCAGAAGGTTCGCGCGAACGTCTGATGGGGTTAATTGAAGATGAAGGTATCGCAGAAAACATATTGGTAAGGAATTTTTCCCATATTGGGAAGCGCGGTCTGTATATGGCAGTTTGGGCCCTTGAACACGGGTTTGAAGCGAATGGGCTTTGCGTTGTGTCAGAACAGGACGTGTTGGGGGATCGCTTGATCCGTCAAAATAAACGCAAACGCCGTGCTGAAAATTTTTTAACAGAAACCCAAAGTCTGACACCGGGTGATTTGGTAGTCCATGTTGATCACGGTGTTGGCCGCTACCTAGGACTAGAGGTCGTGACGGCTGCTGGAGCGGCGCACGAATGCCTTTTGTTAGAATATGCAGAGAATTCGAAGCTTTATCTACCGGTTGAAAATATTGAGTTGCTGTCGCGCTATGGGCAAGAAGTTGGTCTACTCGACAAATTGGGCGGTGGCGCCTGGCAGGCAAAGAAAGCTAAGCTTAAAGAGCGTATACGCGAGATGGCCGAGCGTCTGATTCGCGTGGCAGCTGAGCGCGAATTGCGTACAGCGCCTGCATTGACGCCTCCTGAGGACATGTGGGAGCAATTTTTGGCACGGTTCCCTTACGCAGAAACTGATGACCAAATGCAAGCTATTGACGATGTACTTGATGATTTGGGGTCGGGCAAACCAATGGACCGGCTGGTCTGCGGTGATGTGGGTTTTGGTAAAACCGAAGTCGCCATCCGAGCTGCGTTTGTGGCTGCAATGTCTGGCGTTCAGGTGGCGATTATTGCGCCTACAACGCTTTTGGCACGTCAACACTACAGGGGCTTTGTTGAACGATTTCGCGGATTTCCAATTAATGTCATGACCTTGTCACGATTTGTAAGTGCCAAAGAAGCAGCATTGACAAAAGACGGTATGGCCAAAGGTACCGTGGATATAGTTATTGGTACCCACGCGCTGTTGGCCAAAAATGTTAAGTTCAAAAACCTTGGACTTCTTGTAATTGACGAAGAACAACACTTTGGAGTGCAGCACAAAGAGCGCCTTAAACAGATGCGAACTGATATTCACGTGTTAACTTTAACCGCAACGCCGATCCCCCGCACGTTGCAATTATCTCTTTCTGGAGTGCGCGAACTCAGTATTATCGGCACTCCACCTGTCGACCGATTAGCGATACGGACCTATGTCAGTGAATTTGATACTGTTACTATCCGAGAAGCATTGTTGCGTGAACATTATCGCGGTGGCCAATCGTTCTTTGTAGTGCCACGGGTTTCCGACTTACCTGATATTGAAGCTTTTATTCGCGACGAAATTCCAGAAGTCAGTTTTGTGACCGCGAACGGTCAGATGGCTGCGGGGGAACTAGACGACAGGATGAATGCATTTTATGATGGTAAATATGATGTTCTGCTCGCAACGACGATCGTTGAAAGCGGTCTGGACATCCCTACAGCTAACACAATGATCGTACATCGCGCAGATATGTTTGGTTTGGCGCAATTGTACCAAATTCGGGGACGGGTGGGCCGATCTAAGGCGCGGGCCTATGCCTATTTGACCTATAAACCACGGCAAAAACTGACACCGCAGGCTGAAAAGCGGCTGCGCGTTTTGGGATCTATTGACACCCTTGGAGCCGGATTTACTTTAGCATCACAGGATTTAGACATTCGCGGTGCGGGCAATCTTCTGGGTGAAGAACAGTCCGGCCAAATGCGTGAAGTTGGATATGAATTGTATCAATCTATGCTTGAAGAGCAGATAGCTAAAATTCGGTCTGGCGAAGTGACTTTGGTCGAAGACGGAAAGTGGGCGCCGCAGATAAACCTTGGTGTACCTGTGCTTATTCCTGAGGCTTATGTGCCTAATTTAGACGTACGTCTTGGGCTATATCGCCGCCTGTCTGACCTAACTACAAAAGTTGAATTAGAAGGCTTTGCAGCTGAATTGATCGACCGTTTTGGAACATTGCCTAAAGAGGTTAATACCTTGATGTTAGTGGTGCGGATCAAGGCGATGTGTAAAAAAGCTGGTATTAGTCAACTTGATGCAGGACCCAAGGGCGCAGTGTTAAAGTTCCACAATGACAAATTCATCTCACCGGTAGGTTTGGTTGAATTTATTGACGATCAGCGTGGGCAAGCCAAGGTGAAGGATAACAAAATAGTCATTCGTCGTGATTGGGGCACAGACCGTTTGAAAATCCAAGGTGCTTTTGCAATTGCACGTGATCTCGCAGGCAAAGTAAAAGAAGCCCAAAAAATCAAGTAATAGGCATGTTAATCACTTTCACGCCGGATCATTGTAGTGAGCCACAAAGCGAAACAGGCAGCAACAAAAATGCTTATTGCAAGGGGAAGTGGTGTCCCGTCAAAACTAAGTCCAACTGGAATTGCAATAATTACTGCGCCCACTGTAGCAGTAGCAGTGACTACGGATGCAGCGGAACCTGCAATGTGCCCCATTGGTTCCATTGCCAACGCGTTAAGATTTCCTAATGTTAGTCCTGCTTGGAAAAATACAGATACAGTCCAAATTGCATAAAAAAGAAGTTCAACGTGATTGGGCAGCCCAAGCATCGTAACAAAAATCATGCTTAGTGACATAAATATTTGCGCCAACATCATTGTTTTGATGATTGGGCGCATGCCCAAGCGTCCTACTAAACGGGCGTTGATGATTGATGCTGAGGCTGCAAGAACGGCGATACCGCCGAACCAAAGATGAAACGTATCCCCTTGACCGTAGGTTTGATCGAATACCTGTTGTGTTGTGCTGAGCATAGAAAATAGCATCCCCATGCTGAGTGTTTGCACAAAAGTTGCAAGGCGCGCGGTTGGGTGAGTGTAAACCTCGCGTACAGCAGACAATAGGTTGGTAACACTGAGTGGGCGACGGTTTGCAGTGGCAAGCGTTTCGGGTTGGCGTAGCATCAGCCAACAAGTGATTAGGGTCATAAATATAGCGAAGGCAATAAATATTCCGCGCCAGTTTGAAAACGCAATAATTCCTGCACCCAACGTCGGGGCGAGGGCGGGAACAAGTGAAAAGACCAGCATAACAAAGGACATTATTCGCGCCATCTCGCGTCCCGAATATAGATCTCGGACCAGTGCAATCGCAACCACGCGAGGTGCAGATGCACCAAGACCCATTAAGATACGAGCGGCCAACATTGTTTCCAGCGTCGTGGTGAAAAACGCGAAAGCCGTGGCGCATACATAAAGAATTGCGCCCCACAGGATAACGGTCTTTCGTCCAAAGCAATCGGCTAATGGACCAGTAATGAAGGTACCGAGGCCCATGCCCAGCACGAAACTGGTTATGATAAGTTGCGCACGGTTGAGTTTACCAGGTGACAAATCTTCGCCGATGTTGGGCAGAGCAGGTAGCATGGCATCGATGGAAAATGCGACACTTGCCGCAAGCATTGCGATAAGAGCGACAAATTCGACTTGGCCCAAAGCCTTTGTTGGCGCGCGCATTCGCAATTCAATTGGATTTATCACTCAGTAGCCTCAATTTTCTGAATAATTTCACCCATGACCTTTAACCACATTTCAGTAGGCTGTGCACCGGGGACAGCATGTTGATTAGCAACAATGAAGGTTGGTACTGAAGAAACCCCCATTTCACGGCTATGAGCATCACGTTTTTGCGTGTCTTCAATGTCTGCGTCTGAATTGAGGAGTTTTCCGATCACACCTGCATCCATTTCGCACCCGTCCGCAATGTCAAGCAACACGTCACGGTCCCCAATGTCCCGCGCATCGCGGAAATACGCTTCAAACAGGCGCTGAACGACGAAGGGCTGGCGCTGTTCTATCCCTGCCCAGTGGATCAAACGGTGTGCATCTATTGTATTAGGTGTGCGTTTCATGCCCGCAAAATCAATCTTCAGCCCTGCGACTTCAGCTGCTTTCAAAACAGGTGTGTAGGCTTTTACTGCAGCTTCTTTACCACCAAATTTATTTTCAAGATAGGCGCGACGATCCATACCTTCGAGCTTCATGGTAGGGTTAAGCTGAAACGGGTGCCACTCAATCGTGAATGGATGATTTGGGATCTGTTCTAGCGCGCGGTCTAAGTTCGTCTTACCAATGTAGCACCACGGGCAAATTGGATCGGAAATGATATCAAGTTTGACCATGCTCGGCCTCCCATTCTGACCTGAGCGCACGGCGCAGGAGTTTGTTGTTAGCCCCCCGGGGCAACGCTTCGCAGCGAATAAAGATGCGAGGGCATTTGTAGCGGGCAAGGTGGGCGGCGCAATGCGCAGCCAGCTTAATGTCAGCTAACACATTTGCGCTGGTGTAAAAGGCGGCAATCACTGATGTATCGGACTTGACGCCTAGTTCTACAGCCGCAACCTCGTAAATATCGGGGTATTGTGCTAGAGCAGTTTCGACCTCAATTGGTGAGACTCGATAACCACCTGCGTTCATCATGTCGTCGACACGGCCTTCATAGGCTATAGCCCCAGAGGGAAGGCGATGACCAATATCGCCTGTTAGGAACCAGTTGGCACTGAAACGTGCAGCGGTATCTTTTGGCGCATTTAGATAACCCAACATGAGACCAGGATCAGATTTATGAACTGCAATTTGTCCAACGTAGGATGATCTTCCATTTTCATCGAGCAAGGCGACACGGCGACCCAATTGTGGATAGCCAAGCGTGCCCATGTCTGCTGGTTGTGACGGGCTACCTGAAATGAAAGTTGAACATTCGGACATGCCGTAAGCTTCAAAAACTGGAGTATTAGTTGCAGCGCTCCATGCTGCACGAGTGGCGTCGGGAAGCTTTTCACCTGCTGATAATGCGTGTTTAAGGGACAGGATGGGTCTGATGCCTGACTTAAGGAGCTGTCGATAAACTCCTGGTGCTGCTGCGAAAATAGTTGCATTGTATTGGTTCAGAAGTGTGGGAATCTTAATGAGCGGCGTGTTCACAGCGGGTATCAGAGCAGTTGCACCCAAGGTCCAAGGGTCCATCAACCCAGTTCCAAGCGTGTAGGTCCAATTAAAAGCACCTGCATGCAAGACCCGGTCATATTGCGTCAACCCGTACCACCCTTCATGCATCATGCGCCTTGCCCAAATTGCGCGATGGGCATGGATCACACCTCGCGGTGTGCCTGATGTACCTGAGGTGAAGATGATATAGGCGGCGCGATTAGGGTCGCCATAGATAAAATCCGCTGGTGGCAAGCTGTAAAAACTGATGAGCTTCGTGGTGTCGATTACAGATGCTGGGTAATCAGGTAGCGTAATATGGTCCGCTGCAATTATAGCTTTTGGTGCAAGATCAATTGTAATTTCTGTAATTTCGTTGACAGATAACTGCGAAGATGTAGGTACAGGAATTAAATCAACAGCGATACATGCTAAAAATGCGATTGCAAAATCTGGCGTGTTGCCAAGACGTAGAAGAACGCGGTCGCCAATAACTAATCCTGTTGCCAACAGCCCTGTAGCAGTACCACGAATGGCGGCTTCGATTTGAGCATAGGTCCAGTACTCGGCTGTATCTTCACTAAGAATCGCTAAAGCAATTTTTGTGGGGTTATCACCCGCACGCGCCAAAACGTAGCTGGCCATATTGAATGAGGTTGGGACAGGATCATTGAACATTCCAATGTCGCTATCCCACCTGTAGGGGCGGTTGCAAGCGGTGCACTGATGCTAATTTCAAAAGATGTTGAGCGATGAGTTTAAAGACCAAACATAAAAAACTGACATTGTCATCTTGGTTTATAGTGAATCACTATTCAATAATTCATTGTTTAAATCTTAGCTAAAAACTGAGAATTTAAGTTAACTTAAAACCGTGAGATTATAGATTTGCACCAAATAGTGAATCATTTTTATTTGTTATCGTTCGACCTCTTTAAAACTAATGCTAAAAAATTTCAAACATAGTTATAAAATCTAATTTTCAAAATACGGCTAATAGAGTTTTTAATCGTCTAGTACACATCAGTTTTTTAAAGGGCCATTTGCAGACTTAAAGTTATTTGCTTAAACACAGCGCTCAATCTTGTTGGGCGAAAAGTCGTGGCAAAACCACAAGTGCCAGTGCAAGACCCACAAGTTGTGCCAGAACAAACCCAAACACATGAACCGGATTGATGCCTGCAAAAGTGTCAGAAAAAGCCCGCGCAATTGTGACCGCTGGATTGGCAAAACTAGTTGACGAAGTGAACCAATAAGCTCCAGTTATATAAATTGCAACGAGCGTCGGTACAGTGTCAGGGTGGCTGCGCAACCCACCAAAAATCACAAATAACAGACCGAATGTTGCTACAATTTCAGAAGTCCACTGGTTCATCCCAGTACGCGACGTCGTCGAAAATTGTATAATATCATGTTCAAACATTACGTGGCACAGCCACACACCCGCAATACCACCTAAAATCTGAACAGGGATATAGGCGGCAGTCAGTGGCCATGAATGTTTACCTTTAAAAGCGAAGGCCAGCGTGACGACTGGGTTAAAGTGTGCTCCTGAAATAGGGCCAAGTATAGTGATAATGAAGAAAAGGGTGCAACCTGTTGCAATGGCATTGACTAAGAGTACGACTGCGATGTCATTGGTTAATGTTTGAGCCATTATGCCGGAGCCAACAACACTAATCAGAAGCAAAGCAGTTCCGATGGCTTCAGCGCAAAGTTTTTGCGTGCTCATAGGTCAGAAATCTCCTTTGACTTTTGATTTGAAGGTGGTGACAACTATGAATTCGAACCGCAGCTTAATTTGGGCTATAACTTTGTGGGCAAGGGTGTAGAGGATGATTTGAAATGCCATATCCTAGTTTTTATTAACAGTGGCTGCTAGATCGGGGATGCACTAGTGCGCCCGTAGGGATGCCAGTTCTGCCATCCACGGCCAAAATTGGCAAATTTTAATTACTGGCCTACAGCAAAGTTTGATGACAATATCTTTCTCTTAGGGCGTCTCATTTTGCTTAATCTTAAAAATTTAATGACAAAAACCATCAACTGTTAATTTTTTTGTATTTAATAATTGTGGATGTAAGCAGGACTGACAGCGCAGTTTCGGTAAAAAATTTCCGAAACTGCACATGATCTCACAGATAACGGTCTTCTGTAGTAAAATTGAATGGACAAAGCTTCCTGAACCAACAAAATTTTAGTAATTTTAAATTCAATAATATTATTTTGTAACAGGATCAAGACAGATAAAAAAACTTTGAGGTCTATAAAAGTCCTGATTTTTAGTTTTCGGAGTACCACCAAGCATCAGGCTGCCAACCCGGCCAGTCGCCAAAGATTGGCAATGTTTCAGGATATTTCAGGTTTTTGTCATGGGCGATACGACTTATATTCCATTGATAAATCGGGATCACGTAGCGCCCGGTTGTTAACAGACGGTCCAACGCTTTGGTGGCGGCCAAGAAGTCGTCTTGACTGGCGGATGTCAGTAGAAGGTTTATCATCGCATCAATAGCTTCAGACTTCACTCCCATCATGTTACGACCACCGGTCAAGTCAGCGGCGTCAATGCCCCAATATAAGTATTGCTCGTTGCCCGGGGACAGCGAAAGACCACGGCGGTAGTAGGTCATTCCAAAGTCATAAGCATCCGTACGTTCGCTATATTGCGCCCCATCAACCACAGTGATTGTTGGAGTGATGCCAAGGCGCGACAGGCTTTGCACATACATATCAATCATCGACTGGTTTTCGCTGGAACCAGAAGAGAGTAAGATTTCAAATGTAAACGCAACGTTGTCAGAGTTTGTCATCACGCCATTTTGTACTTTGTATCCAGCCTGCTCCATCAGACCCAGTGCCGCACCAATGTTGGCCCTGTTACGTTCAGACCCGTCTGATATAGGTAATTCGTATCCGGAAATTGCACTAGCAGGAATATCTGTTGAAAATGGTTGCAGAAATTCCAAAACACGGCCTGTTGCTGGGCCACTTTGCATTGCGAGAGGTGAATTCGAAAAATAGCTTGTGATGCGTGGCTGCGCACCACCTGTCATAGCATCGTTTATGAATTCAAAATTAAACGCGTGGATCATCGCATCGCGCACGCGGATGTCTTCGAATTGAGGAAGACGAGTGTTCATTACGAAACCCGTGATGCCCGATGGTCGTGAATGTGGCAGGATCGAACGGATAAATTCGCCGGACTGCATTAATGAAAAGTCGTACTGGCTGTCCCATTTTGCAGCGTTAAATTCGCGGTTTGTATTGACCTCACCTACCTTGAACGCCTCAAACGCGGCGGTTTCATCACCAAAAAATTCCATGCGGATTGTTTTAAGATTATATAGTCCGTTAACAAATGGCACGACGCCAGTACCCCAATAGTCAGGGTTGCGAGTCATTTCTATATAACGTCCTGCTTCAAAGTCAGTGATCTTGTAGGGTGACGATGTGATTGGAACCACATTAAGGCCAGACTCTTCAAAATCTATGCCGTCCCATTGCACCTTTTGCAAGATTGGACGCAGACCCGCTAACAAGGCTAGTTCGCGGTCTTCTTCGGCAAAATTGAAGCGCACACCGCGTTCCCCGACAATTTCTATGCTTTCCACTTTGTTATAGAATCCTTGGTAGCGCGGATGACCAACCGTACCTAAAGTTTCATAAGACCAAATCACATCATCAACTGTTACTGGGCTCCCATCAGAGAATCGGGCTTCTGGGCGCAGGTTAAATTCAACCCAAGATCGGTCATCCGCGGTCTCAACCGATTCGGCCAAAAGGCCATAAAGTGTAAAAGGTTCATCCAAAGATCGTGCCATCAGGCTTTCGCCCATCAAAAAGCGAAGTTGCCAATGAACCGAACCTTTGACGATAAAAGGGTTGAGGCTGTCAAAGCTTCCAACGTTTGCTGTCACAATCGTACCACCCCTTGGTGCGTCAGGATTAGCATAAGGGAGATGCGCAAAATCTAGTGGTAGGGAGGGGTCGCCATACATAGCTATGCCATGCATTGGCTCCGCTAGTACAAAGCTTGCCAACAATGTTGTTGCCGCAGCAATCGCTGTTACGCGCAGTTTTCCACCTAGCCTAGTATATGTTCCTATGGTCATTTTAGTGATGCTTCCTCGTTCCAAGTGTGTGCATTGAGGATTATGTTAGATGGAGACATAAACCTTTTCAAACTTTTAGCTTGGATGCAGGCATCCGATTGCTTATAGATAACTTACTGCTCGATAGGTTTCTTGCCTGTATGAAACCTGCCTCAATAACTTTACCCCAGCTTCGGCTGGGGTTTTTTTCTGTTTTTTTTCAAGATGCGAGACATAAGTTCTTAGCCACATTAAAGTGGTAAAATACATTGGCTAAAGTATCACAAATTGTGGACATTTATAAATCAATAATATTACTTTTCACCTTAAGTATTCTGGTTTTACACAAAGTGGGAAGTTACCGTGATCGCGGTTGTCTCGTGTCGGCATTTGCCTATGCTGGCTCCTAACATTCATTGAAGGGCACCCACCATGACACTTTCTGGAAAAACTGCCGTTATCACGGGATCAAATTCAGGAATAGGACTCGGGATAGTGCGTGAATTGGCAAAAGCGGGTGTCAATGTCGTGCTCAATTCATTTACCAACCGCAAAGAAGACTATGAATTGGCCACAAGGATTGCGACAGAATTTGGCGTTAAAGCGAAGTATGTGTCTGCTGACATGTCTAATGGTGATGAATGTCGTCGACTGATTGCGGATGCTGGGGCCTGTGATATTTTGATTAATAATGCAGGAATCCAGCATATATCACCAATTCAAGATTTTCCAGTAGCCAAGTGGGATGAAATCATTGCAATCAATATGAGCTCAGCATTTCACACTACCGCGGCCGCACTACCAGTTATGCGTGAGGCAGGTTGGGGAAGAGTGATAAACATTGCATCCGCACATGGATTGCGTGCTAGCCCGTTCAAAGCCGCTTACGTTACTGCCAAACATGGCGTAATTGGATTAACAAAGGTGATTGGCCTCGAAACAGCTAAGGAATCAATAACCGCCAACGCTATTTGTCCCGGATACGTGTTAACCCCCTTAGTTGAAGCGCAAATCCCCTCAACAGCTAAGCAATATGGGATTTCAGAAGTAGAGGCGATCAATACAGTGATCCTTGCCAAACAACCATCAAAGGAATTCGTTACTGTTGAACAGATTGCAGGAATCGTGACGTTCTTGTGTTCCGATTCTGCTGCGCAGATCACCGGTACGTCGATTAATGCTGATGGTGGTTGGACAAGCCATTGAACCTGAAACGCACTGACATTGCGCTTCAGAATGGCGGCAAGTTTGACGTGTATATTTAAGATGTTCTAGTTCGCCTTCTTTAAGAAGATTTGTTGTGGTCGCTACTTTCTCTGGTGAGTTCACAGAGACTATAAACCGTGCAATACTGAACTTAATTAAAGATTGTGTAGTTGTGGGTGTTACACTCATACTGTTCTAGTAAACATTGTTGCCTCGATGTAAGCGAATAAACTGAACACAATGATATTAGTGACTTTTGTAGCTAATACCATTGTGTCTGCACTAAAGTGCATAAAATTTTGTTTGATATCGTTCTAATACTCCAGGCTTTTAGAGTAATATTTTAAATTAATTGTGAATAAATTTTAGTTTTATGGGGACTTGAGTAACGCCCTGGTGGCTTCCTTTTTGTTAGTCAGTATTGCTTCAAGAGATTGTAAACGAAAGTAATGTATATTAAAATAGACTCTAAATTTGCAGCTCGACGTTGTTTCAACTTTATGAAAAAAACCTAGATGTTGATATTATGTTAATTGATACAATCCTGAAAACTGCACTATTGGTCCAACAATCACTTATTCGATTCAAAACCAAGTTTTAATTTTTCAATGTTAAATATACTGAGCTCAATTAAAAAATTCGTTAAGCGGTTGCTGCATGACGATTTTATTAGCAAGCAATCAATAAAAACGTTTTGGTTAATATGATT
>JBLILC010000025.1:0-28828 GCA_047635635.1 Octadecabacter sp.
CGCCGCAATTACTACACGAACGGTGTATCAGCGATCTGTATGAAAGCTGTACTTTCCCCAAGGTTGAGTGCCTAAATGCGTGTTTCAAACCACCAAATCGATAAGAATCAGTTGATCTTTCCGACACCACATTGCCTAATTTGGCGCATGATCAAATTGATGCTTGCTGCTATAGTGAGTTTGAGATCGGGAACCGCTGAGAAATGCGGCCCTCCAACAACAACTTGGGAGAGTTTAATGACCTTTATGACCAAATTCCTGAGCGCAACAACCGCGCTTGCTCTGACTGCTGGTGTCGCATTTGCTGACGGCCACGCTTCCAGCCCTGCCATTATTTATGATCTGGGTGGTAAATTCGACAAATCATTTAACGAATCTGCATTTAATGGCGCACAACGTTGGGCCGAAGAAAACGAAGCCGAATTCGCCGAATTTGAAATCACTTCTGATGCGCAGCGCGAACAAGCGATCCGCCGTTTTGCCGAAGATGGTAACAGCCCGATAGTTATGGCTGGTTTTTCATGGGCTACTGCGCTTGAAGCTGCAGCACCAGATTATCCAGATACAGATTTTGTAGTTATTGACGTGTCATGGATCGACATGCCAAACGTTCGCGCCATCGGCTTTAAGGAACAAGAAGGGTCATACCTTGTTGGTATGATGGCCGCAAATACGTCAGAAACTGGAATTGTATCGTTCATCGGCGGCATGGATATTCCGTTGATCCGTCGTTTTGCCTGTGGTTATGCCCAAGGCGCAATTGCAGCCAACCCAGATGCAACAGTCATCGCCAACATGACAGGTACGACGCCTGCCGCTTGGAATGACCCTGTCAAAGGTTCGGAATTAACACTCAGCCAGATCAGCCAGGGATCAGACGTCGTTTTCGCTGCAGCGGGCGGCACCGGTATCGGTGTCCTGCAAACAGCTGCCGACGAAGGTATCCTGTCTATTGGTGTGGACGCTAACCAGAACTACCTGCACCCTGGCCAGGTTTTGACATCCATGCTCAAACGCGTTGATAATGTTGTTTACGACTCCTTCTCCAACGACGGTGCCTTCGAGTCTGGTATCTTCGTTCTGGGAGTCGAAAGCGGCGCAGTCGGTTATTCACTGGACGAGTTCAACGCAGAGCTTGTGTCCGACGAATTGAAGTCGACTGTTGATGCAGCGTCAGCTTCAATGGTCGCAGGTACTCTCATGGTTCATGACTACATGTCTGACGAAACTTGCCCAGCGCTTGAATTCTAAGACTTGTTGAGAAAAAATGTTGTTTGGGGCCGCGCTGGTATATCGGCGCGGCCCCTCGCGCTATAGAGGGGATGGAATGATGACCGCGACAGACACATTTTTTAGCGCCTGGAGCAAAACTGATGACGCCTTTAGGCTTTCTAGCATAAACAGTGTTGCGGCCAAAGGTTGCTCCTATGATGACCCACATTCGCAGATTGTCTCAAGCAATGATGAAGCCATTCCAGTGAAAGTTGATAATTTTTCACGTTTGACTATTAGTGCATCAGTGTTTGTGGTCAAAACCAAAGAGCACAGTGCATTTAGGCGAGCGACAACCACGTTACTAATAGCTAACAGCATGGAGCAAACGGGCCAAAATTTTATTGAACATGACTGCGACAAGACCATCAACATGGTTGGATTTGTTTGCAAAGGAGCCGATGCATGAATGACATGTCACCAGCCATTGAGCTTATTGGAATTTCCAAAGCTTTTGGACCAGTACAGGCCAACAGAGATATTTCAATTCGTGTCATGCCAGGGACAATACACGGTATAATCGGTGAAAACGGCGCTGGTAAATCTACGCTAATGTCAATTCTTTACGGGTTCTATAAGGCCGATGCAGGTGAAATATTCATCGCCGGCCAAAAGGTTCAAATCCCTGATAGTCAGGCGGCAATTGCCGCCGGAATCGGGATGGTATTCCAACACTTCAAATTGGTGCAAAATTTTAGTGTACTGGAAAACGTGGTCCTCGGGGCTGAAGACGGAGCGCTATTGCGCCCTTCCCTCGCCAAGGCCCGCAAGCAACTGAAAAGCCTCGCGGATGAATACGAACTGCACGTTGACCCTGATGCAATAATCGAAGATCTTGGCGTCGGAATGCAGCAGCGCGTTGAAATTTTGAAGGCACTTTATCGTCACGCTGACATTTTAATTTTAGACGAACCTACCGGTGTTCTGACTCCACCGGAGGCCGACCAGTTATTCCGCATTCTTGGGCGCCTGAAGACCGAAGGCAAAACCATTATCTTGATTACGCACAAGCTGCGCGAAATTATGGATATCACCGATACCGTTAGCGTTATGCGCCGTGGTGAGATGGATTCGACTGTCAAGACATCAAAGACCAATCCTGCTGATCTTGCGGAACGTATGGTTGGTAGGAAAGTGTTACTTCGAGTCGATAAAACACCTGCAAAACCCAAACAAGTTGTAATTGAGGTGCGTAATCTCAACATTACTGACGAAAAAGGCGTGCATCGCATTAAAGGTGTATCGTTCAACGTCCGCGCGGGTGAAATTCTTGGTATTGCGGGGGTGTCTGGCAACGGACAATCCGAACTTCTTGAGGTTTTAGGCGGTTATGGAAAGGCCACAGGAGAAATTTTTATGAACGGTGTGACACTGGATTTAACTGGTGCACATTCAGACGGCCAAAGTCGGCGAGCACATGGTATTGCCCATGTACCCGAAGATCGCCAGCATGATGGACTGATCATGGACTTTAGCGCCTCGGAAAATACTGCATTTGGCTATCATCATGACCCTAAATATCAACGCAATACACTGCTGATGGACAACGCCGCTATCTTGCGTGATGCGCAAGGAAAGATGGAGCGTTTTGATGTGCGTCCGCTCAATCCACTACTATCAGCCAAGAATTTTTCTGGTGGCAACCAGCAGAAAATTGTCGTTGCGCGCGAAATTGAGCGCGACCCTGATTTATTACTTGTTGGGCAACCAACACGCGGCGTCGATATTGGCGCAATCGAATTTATCCACCAACAGATTGTTGCCCTTCGTGATGCGGGTAAAGCCATTTTGCTGGTGTCAGTGGAACTAGATGAAATTATGGGGTTGAGTGACCGTATTGCAGTAATGTTTGATGGGCAGATTATGGGCGAACGCCTACCCGAAAATACAAATGAAAAAGAGCTGGGCTTGCTAATGGCTGGCGTCACCGATGGGGAGACCGCCTAATGGACAAGATGCCAAAGTGGGCCGATGTAGTACTGGTACCAGTGGTATCGTTAATCTTGGCGGCTCTGATTTCAGCGATCGTGTTTGTGGCAGTGGGTCAGAACCCGTGGGAAGCACTTAAACTGATGGCCTATGGCGCTGTAGGTACATCAGATTTTCTTGGGTACACGCTGTTTTACGCAACAAACTTTATCTTTACGGGACTAGCAGTTGCGGTCGCGTTCCACGCGTCACTGTTCAATATTGGTGGTGAGGGACAGGTGCTTCTGGGCGGTCTTGGGGCAGCTGTTGTCGTTTTGTTTGTGCCGTGGCCACACTGGACACTGGCATTGATCGCCGGTGCAACTGCTGCTGCAGCGTTTGGTGCTTTATGGGTCGCCATCCCTGCATATTTGCAGGCGCGGCGCGGCAGTCACATTGTTATCACAACCATCATGTTTAACTTTATGGCGTCCGGCGTATTGATTTATATGCTCAGCGGTCCCTTGAAACCGGGCGGCAATATGCAAATCGCCACGGAGATCTTTCCCGAAGCTTCCCACTTGCCATCCCTTAATGATATCGCAGAGCTGTTTGGGTCTGATCTGTTTGGTCGATCCCCCGTTAATATATCGAGCGTGATTGCCCTACTCGCTTGCGTTGGGGTCTGGGCCCTGATCTGGCATACGCGACTGGGCTATCAAATTCGAGCGCTAGGGCGATCTGAAAGTGCTGCAAGATATGCTGGCATATCCGCCGTTAACATCACAATGATTGCACTTCTAATTTCAGGTGGTTTGGCTGGAATGATGGCCGTGAACAACACAATGGGCATTAACACACCACAATTGGTGGACAACGCGGCTGGGGGTGCTGGTTTCATTGGGATCGCTGTCGCACTGATGGGGCGTAACCATCCGGTCGGCATAGTTATTGCAGCGCTTTTGTTTGGAGCTTTATACCAAGGTGGTGCTGAGTTGTCAGCGGCCACATCAATCCCCGTGCAGATCGTCGTTGTTATTCAGGCGCTGGTTATCATGTTCACAGGTGCATTGAATGAAATGGTGCGCAGCCCTATTGAAAAACTGTTCATCCACTTTGGACGCAACCGCGTGGCAGGGGAATAACAAATGGATTTTTTCACAATTATTCAGCTTGGCGATGCATCCGTGCGCATGGCAATTCCACTATTGTTAGCTTGTCTTGCGGGTCTATTTTCCGAACGCGCCGGCATTTTTGACATTGGGCTTGAAGGCAAGATGTTGGCGGCAGCGTTCCTGTCCGCGGCAGTGTCCTATACATCAGGTTCCGTCTGGGTAGGCCTGCTGGCAGGCATTAGCATTTCCGTGGCTCTATCAATCATCCATGGCATTGCATCCATTACATTTCGCGGCAACCAGTTGATTTCTGGTGTGGCAATTAACTTCTTCGCCGCTGGTTTGACCGTAGTAATCGCACAGGGCTGGTTCGCACAGGGTGGGCGAACGCCATCTTTGCCAAAAGATGCCCGTTTTAACGGATTAGATTTTCCCGGTGCGGTTTCTCGGATGCGTGATAAAATGCAGGCAAGCCCAGGGATGCAGTTTTATTCTGAATTCGTGTCGGGCCACTCGATACTAGTGTACCTCGGTATTTTAACCGTCCCATTAAGTTGGTGGATATTGTACCACACACGCTTCGGCTTACGTCTACGCGCAGTTGGCGAAGCGCCAGAAGCGGTAGACACCGCTGGCATTTCAGTTGTCCGATTGCGGTTTTCAGCAGTGATCATCTGCGGGATTTTATGTGGCATCGCAGGCGCGTATTTATCTACAGCAGTGCAGGCTGGTTTCACTAAAGATATGACCGCAAACCGTGGCTTTATCGCGCTGGCCGCCTTAATCTTTGCAAAATGGCGACCTTGGTACGCCCTTGGGGCCTGCCTGTTATTTGGTTTATTTTTTGCGATTGATATCCGGTTTTCCAACATCCAGTTGCAAGTAATCTGGATAATGGTGCTACTTTTAGGCTGTGCTGCGGGCTTGACTACCTACGCGGTGCGCCGCGAAAAGATCGATGTGATTGTATTGGGAGGTTTATCATTCATATTGACGGGGGTGGCCTTAATCGCTTGGTTTGCCACAGCTTCAGCAGATGGAATCAGCATTTTCGCCGCCCTTTGGGAAACTGTAAAAGTGCCGAGCCAGTTGATCCAATCCCTGCCCTATTTGTTCGTTGTAATCGTTTTGGCGGGTTTCGTCGGTAAAGCCATTCCACCACGTGCAGGGGGGCAGCCATATGTCAAGGAGCGCTGAAGAACTTGCAAATAAGATTCGCGCAATTGCAGGACCTGCACCTGTTAAAATTGGCATAATTCTTGGATCTGGTCTGGGACATCTGGCAGGTGCTGTCGAAGGTATTGCTATCCCATATGATGAACTTGAAGGATTTCCCAACCCAAAGGTGAGCGGCCACAATCCCAACCTAGTGATTGGCACACTTGAGGGTGTGCGAGTCGCAGTGTTTGGTGGGCGGGCGCATTATTACGAGACCGGTCGTGGTGATGCCATGCGCCTCCCCCTTGAAGTACTTAAGGCGCTTGGCGGACATATGATAATTGCGACCAACTCTGCAGGATCATTGGTACCAGACATGCCAACTGGGTCAATCATGTGTTTATCTGATCACATTAATTTTAGCGGTTTAAACCCCTTAATCGGGGCACAAACCGATGCACGGTTTGTGCCGATGAAGGATTGTTACGACCCAACCATGCGCAAGGTACTGACCAGCTCCGCATTGGATATGAAAGTGAATATGCACAGCGGAATCTATGCGTGGTATTCTGGACCATCGTTCGAAACCGTGGCCGAGATTAACGCGATCCGTCTGCTTGGTGCGGACGCAGTCGGCATGTCCACCGTTCCCGAAGTAATCTTAGGTCGTTTTCTAGGCCTGCGCTGCGCCGCAATTTCAACTATCACCAACATGGCTTCCGGCATGAGCAACGAATCCATAAGCCATGAACACACCAAGGCCATGGCGCCACTAGGGGCTGCAAAGCTGGAAAAAGTACTTCGAGCAGCGCTGCCACACCTTTAAACCAGAGTAATCTCACTGAATGAGACATCTGGTCTTATAATCGCAGCGTATTTGGTCGTTGATCATGATAGGGTTGCAGGCGTAAGGGAGTCTTATGCAAATTTATCTGCCCATTGCGGAAGTGTCCGTAAACGCGTTTCTGCTGCTCGGATTGGGCGGTATTGTTGGGATTTTGTCCGGCATGTTCGGCGTTGGCGGTGGTTTCTTGATGACCCCACTACTTTTTTTCATTGGTATCCCACCTCCTGTTGCCGTGGCAACCGAAGCCGTTCAAATTGTTGCGTCGTCTTCTTCAGGTGTCCTCGCGCACCTCAGACGGAAAACCGTTGATCTGAGGATGGGGACGGTGCTGCTGATTGGCGGTCTTGTTGGCGCAGCCTTAGGTGTTATTTTATTTAACTATCTCAAGGCTTTGGGTCAAGTCGACCTACTGGTTAAGCTTTGTTATGTCGTATTTCTGGGTATCATTGGCGGGCTGATGTTCATTGAATCATGGCGTGCAATCAGGCGCTCCAAGATACCGGGAGCACGTCCAGTGCGGCGCAAACATGGATTGGTTCATGCACTTCCCTTAAAAATGAAATTCCGTGTATCCGGTTTGTATATTTCAGTGATTCCACCACTGATTATCGGCCTGTGTGTTGGTATCTTAGCAGCCATCATGGGTGTTGGTGGCGGTTTTATCATGGTGCCCGCAATGATTTACTTGTTGGGTATGCCAACCAAAGTGGTCATAGGAACATCTTTATTTCAGATTATTTTTGTCACTGCGTTCACCACGATGCTGCACGCGACGACAAACTTCACAGTTGATATAGTATTGGCGGTTTTGCTGTTGATTGGCGGTGTGATTGGAGCGCAAATCGGCACCCGTATTGGCGTAAAAATGAAGGCTGAGAATCTACGCATCCTATTAGCAATAATGGTACTAGCAGTCTGTGGAAAACTTGCGTTTGATTTACTTGCAACGCCATCTGAATTTTATTCACTAGGTGTCGGGGGGGATCACTGATGCTGCGCCTAGTTGCCACCCTACTTCTGCTGGTCACCCCGCTTGCATCAGAAGAAATAGTGTTGGGACTCAGCCGTGATGAAGTCGCAATTACGGCAAATTTCAACGGTTCTGAAGTTATGATATTTGGTGCGATCAAACGCGATGCACCCGCCCCACAAGGTGGCACACTTGAGGTGATCATCACCCTAGCAGGCCCATTAAAACCCGTGCTCGTACGCCGCAAAGAGCGCGTTTTGGGCATCTGGGTTAACACCGACACAGTCGAAGTTGACGAGGCACCGTCATTCTACGCCGTTGCAACATCTGCACCAATGGAAGATGTGCTGACATCGGTCGAAGACTTACGATATGGGATTTCAATCCCGCGGGTTATCCGGTCAGTTGGCGCACCCGACACAGTGCAAAACTCTGAAACATTCACTGAGGCTTTAATCAGAATTCGCTCAGGCTCCCAGCTTTATCAAATCCTTGACGGTCAAGTCGATATCGAGGAAGAGACCCTGTTTCGCGGTGAGATCACTCTGCCGGCAGCACTGACAGAGGGCGAATATACGGCGCACATCTACATCACCCGCGACGGTATAGTGATCGATGATTATGAAACAGGTATTGCTGTTTACAAAGCTGGGCTCGAGCGATGGCTTTATGAAATGTCACGCAATCAACCTTTTCTTTACGGCCTTATGTCTCTCGCAATTGCGATCTCTGCGGGCTGGTTGGCGTCTGCCGCATTCCGAGTATTCCAACGCTAACCCCGACAACTTAGGCCCAACCAACATACGGCATTTGTGTCACAGAAACGGTTTAAAACAACGTATTCGAGTGGTGAAGTAGGTATGTCCCAAACTGCATCCAAAACGTGTCTCTCAGGTTCACATTCTTGGACTGAGACTAACCTACGACGCTAACCTCATCGATCAGCGGAGCGGTGATAAAATATGCGCGATTTGTTGAACAGCTTATCAAGACTTCCAGTTTTTTGTGAAAAATGTCTCAAACACTAATGTTTTTGCAACTGCATCAGTCATATCACACGGTAAGAAACTTTTTATGAGACTAGTTGTTCCCAACTTCAATAACAACATCGATGCAGCTTGATGTCTGGGCAAAAGTCTAACTACCAATCAGAAATCTTTTAAACCAGCGCACAGTCAAAGCTGCTGCTACCACCTGTAATAATGTTAGTTTTTAAAGCTCATCTTCAAGCTGCGGCGCCGTTAGTTCCAATGGCACGGGTGAAACAATCAAGTCATCTGTGCGCAGCGTTCCGGATGGCCGTGCAAGACGGTTGCGCACCACCCAACATAGTCGGTTTTCAGCCCGTGTGATCGCAACATAAGCGAGGCGTTTCCATAACGGTTGCCCAGCTTCAACCCGCCCCATACGGCTGGCAATTTCGATGTCTGGCGCAAACACCTGCACTGTGGGCCATTGCGACCCTTGCGCCTTATGGATCGTTACTGCTGCACCATGCAGAAACGTTGCGCCCATGCGCGCAGCAAATGGAATGAACGGTTCTTTGTCACCTTCCAGTTCAATTTTCACAATGGACGCTGCGCTGACCTGTGGATCTTCAGCGCCCATGACGTGAAGCCGTGAAAATCCGGGTTTACGACCCGGCCCTAGATAGATGACCTGAGCACCTTTGATCAACCCACGCGCTTCAAGATCGAGACGCTTTTTGCGATGTTTGGCGGGTAGCTCAATACCGTCACACACCAGCGGTTCCCCTTCAAGGAGCTCGTCCGCAGGTGCGTCAAACGCGTTACGAAACGCGTGGATGAGTTTAATGCGCGTTGCGTTGCGCCAGACAAGACAAGGGGATCGTGCCATAAGATCACTTTCAACCCGTTGCGCCATAACTACGCGATCATCTTTTTGCGCCGCTTCAGCCACCAGTTTTTCAAACGCGTAGAAATCAACCTGCGGATCTGCAAGCGCATGCGCGAGATCAAGGATCGGGTTATCAGCGGTTTGGCGATGTACGCGCGACAAGATGAGCTGTTCGGTAGCAGGCAATTTGTCGAACACCATCTTGCCCCCCTCGGACTTGACGGGGGGCAGCTGCGCAGGGTCACCGAACAAAACTAACGTTGGGAAAATGTCCTGGAGATCCTCAAATTGTTTCGCGTCAAGCATAGAGCTTTCATCAACAAACCCGATGTCCAGTGGGTCTTCGCGCCGTTTCCATCCAGTAATAAAATCCGACCCCCGCAATCCTGCAACCGCAAGCGCCGCAGGGACGGATGAATTTACCTGATAGGACGCAAATGCGCGATCAAGCGCGATTTCAGTCAGACCTTCAATTTCGGGTTTGTCGCCATTCCCAGCCAGCCATTCAGCAACCTTTTCGTATTCAGGATCATACATCGGAGTGTACAAAATTCGGTGGATTGTTGTTGCTGGAACTCCGCGATTTCGCAGCACGCTAGCGGCTTTGTTGGTTGGTGCAAGAATGGCTAAAGTGCGGCGATCACGACGTTTTTTGCTCTCATAATCGCCAGACACGATATCAACTCCCGCTTCGCGCATCGACTTGAACAATTCTGCCAGTAACAAGGTTTTGCCACTGCCGGCTTTACCCAAAACGGCCAACACGGACCGCGACGGTTCTTCCGTGGGTGGCAGCGTCGTACCTGCCAACATATCTACGCCAGCCTTGTTCAAAAGACTGGACACTGCCTCCCATGCTTCGGCCTGATCGTCAGAGAATGTAAAGGCAGTTTCAACCATGCTGCAACCTTACCTACGCCACGCATGGGGGACCACCCGTTACGCAGTGTCTTCCAACATTTTTACAGGTTTGCCACCAAATTCGCTTCCATACTAATTGTGCACAAAACGGCGGTCATTAAGCAAACACGACAGTAGATAAAAACAATATGGGCAATTAATACACACTCAAAAATTGAGTTGTACCAAAGCCACAGATAATATCGCCAGCGGCAAGCATCAGTCTAGTCGCAACGCAACTATCAACGTTCGAGGACAGGCAAAAGCGTACAGATTTTTTTAAATAAACAGGCTGCAAACGGCGACATCAGTCAGTCGGGGCACGAAGTGGTCATTTATCATTGTCAAACCAATCCTTAGCTGGAAACATTACGAACTATCACAGCTAACATCAGGGCGCTGCCAGATTATATAGAGGAACTTCACGGCCCTACTTGTCGCACTTGTCCGCGTTAGTATCTACTATGATAACCATGCCCGGCCGTCTACGAATTTGAACGGTGCAATCGCGACACATCGTGTTCAAAAATACAGGTTCGGCGTGCAGGTTTCACCTATAAACATGACGCAGTATGTGTTTTTCATTTATTGTTTAGAAGCACTCGAGAATTTATAAAGTTAATGCGCAGTTTAGCGGACATTTAGTGCATGTTATATTATCCAACGGTTTGCATCCTGCACAGCCATAACAAACAGACTTTCCAAAACGCCCAGCTAGATAGCGTGTATGTGGTTCAACGCTTCCAATTTGGACTGCACACTTTCAAATTAAGCAAGCACCAAATGTTCATAAGTTTTAATGTAGGCGCCATCTAAGAGTACAATTATCCCATTGCAAGATAGGGCAGCACACCCACTAAGCGTTCCAACAACAGCTTAATGGGATTTGGCTTAAACTTTTTCTCAACCTCAAGCTCTTTTTAGTTGAACCAATGAGTGCATAAAATTAAATCAGGGTGGATGTTGCGATAAAGCACTCCAAATTTGAGCCATTATCATTATCTGAAAGCTCGAAATACAAGTGCGGCTTTGATTAACCAATTAAGCGTTTTCAAATCAACGCTGTAAAACACATTAGAACAGCCGTGTTATTCACCGTCGACAGAGCCCTTACTGTAAGCCACATAAACCAGCCCTTAATGGTAGCTTCGACATATGATCACGTCCAGAAGGGAGATGATTACCATTACCTAATCGCATGCCACTACAAGATAACATTCATTGGCTTGCACCTAAATTTACCACGTGCGGCACCCCCTCATACATCGATGCAATTTCTGTCTGCTTAACCATTGAAGTCACCTTCAATAGGTATTCCAAAATAATTAGGATGTTCTGATTAAAGATAACTTCAATGATCCATCATTTACGAAAAGGTTTTTTAAGTAACTTATGGAAAGAATATAGACTAAGTGTGCAATTTTTTTCGGCTAATATTGAGAAGCACCTAGCTTATTGCACAGTTCAGCCTTTCGCTTCGATTACATCTTCAAGCGTGCGCAGACCTGTTCTGGGCGACTGAACCAATACCGACATATTTCCCGGTTTATGTTCGTTGCGTAACATTTTGGTATGAGCATCGGGCAGTTGATCCCATGGAAATACTTCGGACATACAAGGGTCCAATCGGCGCTCGACCATCAGGTTATTCGCCGATGATGCCTGCTTAAGGTGGGCAAAGTGACTACCTTGAATACGTTTTTGGTGCATCCAAAGATAGCGAACATCAAACGAACAATTGAAACCCGTGGTACCAGCACAAATCACTATCATGCCACCTTTTTTGCAGATTAAAGTCGAGACTGGAAAAGTCGCCTCACCGGGATGTTCGAACACTATGTCAACGTTGTTACCTTTACCCGTAATGTCCCAGATTGCCTTACCAAATTTACGCGCCTCTTTAAACCAATCAGAATATTCTGGCGTGTTGACTTTGGGAAGTTGACCCCAACAATTAAAATCCTTTCGGTTGATGACGCCTTTTGCCCCCAACCCCATCACAAAATCGCGTTTGTCTTCGTCAGAAATCACACCGATCGCATTTGCACCGGCTGTATTGATCAGTTGGATTGCGTAGGACCCCAGACCACCAGACGCGCCCCAAACCAGAACGTTTTGACCTGGTTTAAGATCATGGGGTTCATGTCCAAACAACATCCGGTACGCGGTGGCGAGCGTCAGCGTGTAGCAAGCACTTTCTTCCCACGTCAGGTGCTGCGGCCGCGGCATTAATTGCTGCGCTTGAACGTTTGTGAACTGTGCAAACGAGCCATCAGGAGTTTCATAGCCCCAGATCCGTTGGCTGGTCGAGAACATAGGATCGCCGCCATTGCATTCCTCATCGTCGCCATCATCTTGGTTGCAATGCACAACGATCTCATCACCAATCTTCCAACGACGCACTTTATCGCCCACAGCCCAAACAATTCCAGCTGCGTCAGATCCCGCAATGTGGTATGGTGCGCTATGGCTGTCAAATGGACTGATCGGCTGACCAAGACCTGCCCAAACACCGTTGTAATTAACACCTGCAGCCATCACCAAAACAAGCACTTCATTGCTGTCTAGAACTGGTGTGTCAACCACTTCAACCTTAAAGGCCTCATTGGGTTCACCGTGGCGTTCCCGCCGGATTGCCCATGCATACATTTGCAAAGGGACATGGCCCATCGGTGGGATTTCACCCATGTCGTAGAGGTCTTTTTTCTCTGCCTCGTAGATGAAAGCTGCGTTTTGGTCGAGCGCCATGTCCGTCTCCATCAGATCATTAGTCAATCGTGCCACGCCACAAAAATGACGAGCTCTTCTACAATTAATAATCATTCTTTGGGTAACTTTACAACTCTACATTATAATTTTTTGTAATTTTATTTCTGCCGCACCGCAGCATTATCTTAAAAACTAACTCTAGAAACCGCCTAAACATTAAAATCGTTTTTAACAGTAGGCGTAACATGACCGGACCTCTGAGAAGATGTCGGATCCAAGAACATCTTCTTCCCATCTATTTACAGTCACAGATGCACCGTAAGACCACCAGATAGTACGGCCTGTGATGTTTATAATAACAGCGTTTTTGTTGGCTGAGATTACAGTTTTCATGGTGGTTGTGAGCACAGGTTCACATCCTATCAATGTGGTTGCTGCTACGAATACTAGTGCAAGTAATTTTAAATGAAATATAGTAGAATTGCTTCATGAACTACACACCGTAAAAACGTCACCGCTCAGTCAGTTTTCCTGCAAGCACTTTTAAGGTTGGCTTCGACACTGGGAAGTGGTGTGCAATAGAGTTTGCGTAATAAGCAAGAACCGCAATTTCGCCATTTACGACATTGATCACATGCCCATTATCAACAATCCCACGCCTTTGCAGGTTCGCAAGCCCCGCCGTGGTCATTTGTTCCGGCGTGCGTCGGGGCGCAGCGACTGTAGTTGAGAGCATCTTTAATTCTTTTTGAATATATGCCGCGATATCGGCCTCAGATTTTGCGCCTGCCAATACCGCACGACTTACGAGTGGGACGGGTAATAATGGTATCACACTTGAAATGCGCATCACCAACTCTTTCCCAACAGCCTTGGTTGTGCATGCATGAGATTCAGAAAACGTGCGCAGTGAAAGCGGCTGACCAAAACTGACATTAGCTGTGCCAAATGTCGTCATTTTACCTAGCAAGCGTGCCCATAAATAGCCAACAACACCACCTAAAACAGTAAACAGTGGCGGCCTAAAACGGCGCTTGCCCGATTGATCTGCTTTAATTAAAAACCTGTCTTCTAAAACGCGGTCATAATTAAGCGCCACAGGCACAAACACTACGTCACGCCCTCGAGGTTCGAAGTCGTCAATAATGTAGCTCAAAACGCCTAGACGTGGCCTGGACATCGCACCGTTAAGCGATAAGCCTCCTTCGGGGAAAACGGCCTGCGTGACCCCGCCTGTTGTCGCCATCTGTACGTATCGCGCCAAGACCTTGCGATAGAGACCACGTGCTGCAGGTTTGCTGTGCGATCTGCGACGGATAAAATAACCGCCCATCATTTTTATCATCGCCGACAGGGGCCAGACCCGTGCCCACTCCCCAACTGCGTAAGACAGCGCACCCGCACGGCTCACCAGATAGGTAACCAGAACATAATCCATGTTTGACCGATGGTTCATCACAAAAATTATCGTCGCATCAGGGTCAATCGCATCGTATTCAGCACGATCAAATTGACCAACTCGCAGGCGGTAGAGATAGCGCGACAACCATTTAGCAATACGCATCCCAAACGAAAAATATGCCGTGGCGGAAAAGGACGGCACGATTTCACGTGCATATTGACGAGCTTTCTCAAATGCAACGTCTTCGCGCACACCTTCTGCTCGAGCATATTCATTAATTGCTACGATTACTTGGGGATCATAAACTAACTTTTGGATCGTATCGTAGCGCCGCACCAGTTTGAACGGTTCAATCGGCTTTTGCAGCCGCAAGTTTAAACGCGCCACAACCTTTTCAGCGCGGCGGCGAAAGAACCAACGCACCGATGGAAACAAAAAATGCGATGCAAAGGTCACAGCCGCGAACAGCAGGACCAAGATCAGCAACCAAAGAGGGATCACAATAGGCGTAGTCATTCTATGATCGTGTCAGGGAAACGTCGCCGCGTAAATGGTCACATGCTGCAGTGCGGCGCGTTGACATAGGTGTAATATTTCCGATAGCAATCCAATAAAGCAATAATATTACGCAACCCAATTCACGAGGTCCCTGATGTCACAAAAGCAAAATGATCCCAAAGCTGATCGTCCGTGGATTTTTAGAACATATGCAGGCCATTCTTCTGCAAAGGCATCCAACGAACTTTATCACGGCAATTTGGCGAAAGGTCAGACAGGTCTGTCTGTTGCATTCGATTTACCGACACAAACAGGATATGACAGCGATCATCGGTTGGCCAGCGGCGAAGTTGGGAAGGTAGGCGTTCCAGTATGTCACTTGGGTGATATGCGAGCATTATTTAATAACATTCCGCTTGAAAAAATGAATACCTCTATGACAATCAATGCAACAGCTCCTTGGCTTCTGGCGCTTTATATTGCCACTGCCGAGGAAAAAGGTATTGATGTTTCCTCGCTACAAGGCACAGTTCAAAACGACATTATTAAAGAATACCTATCGCGGGGTACATATATCTGCCCGCCTGCCCCATCACTGCGCATGATCACTGACGTGGCCGCATACACCCGTGAACATTTGCCGAAATGGAATCCAATGAATGTGTGCTCTTACCACCTGCAAGAAGCGGGCGCGACGCCAGAAGAGGAATTGGCTTTTGCATTAGCCACAGCAATTGCAGTTCTTGATGATCTTAAAGGTAAAGTTCCTGAAGCTGCATTTCCAGCAATGGTTGGGCGGATTTCGTTTTTTGTGAATGCAGGCATTCGCTTCGTAACTGAGATGTGCAAAATGCGCGCCTTCGTTGAATTATGGGATGAGATTTGCCAGACACGTTACGAGGTGCAAGACCCAAAATTTCGCCGCTTCCGCTACGGGGTGCAGGTCAACTCCCTTGGCCTAACAGAACAACAACCAGAGAATAATGTTTATCGTATCCTAATTGAAATGCTTTCGGTTACGTTAAGTAAAGATGCGCGTGCACGCGCCGTACAATTACCAGCATGGAACGAAGCACTGGGATTGCCACGTCCGTGGGATCAACAATGGTCGCTTCGGATGCAACAAATACTTGCATTTGAAACAGACCTTTTGGAATACGATGATTTATTTGAGGGAAATCCGGCTGTGGAACGAAAAGTCGCCGCGCTCAAAAAAGGCGCTGTAGCAGAATTAACTCAAATCGACAGTATGGGCGACATGCAAAAAAAAATTGAATACATGAAGTCACGATTGGTTGAATCAAACGCAAAACGAATTGTGGGCATTGAGTCAGGTTCCACAACTGTCATTGGCGTTAATAAATTCAAGAACGGCGAACCATCACCTCTCACAGCAGGAGATAATGCCATTATGGTCAGTGATCCACAGGCTGAAGCAGATCAATTAAAACGGTTAAAACAATGGAAAGCCAGCCGCAATGAGGAAGCCGTGTCAGAGGCTCTCGCGGTCCTAAAAGCTGCTGCTCTTGGAGACACCAACATCATGGTCCCATCAATAGCTGCCGCCAAAGCAGGTGTAACAACAGGTGAATGGGCCGATGTTATCCGCAATGCGTTCGGCCAGTATCGTGGGCCAACCGGGGTGTCACACAACCAGTCTAATCGCACTGAAGGTCTTGATGATATTCGTAATCGCGTATCGGTTGTCAGCACAAAACTCGGTCGAAGACTAAAGTTTCTCATGGGAAAACCTGGGCTGGATGGACATTCCAACGGTGCCGAACAAATTGCTACACGGGCCCGAGATTGTGGAATGGATATTACATACGAAGGAATTCGCCTAACACCTGATGAAATAATCAAAGCCATACGTCGTGATGAAGTCGATGTGGTTGGTCTGTCTATTTTATCAGGCTCCCATATTCTGTTAGTGTCAGAGTTGATGGATAAAATGCGCGATCAGGGCCTTGGACATATTCCTGTTATTGTTGGTGGTATTATTCCCGATGACGACGCAACTTCATTAGCAGAAATGGGTGTTTCACGTATCTATACTCCTAAAGATTTTGAATTAAATCGTATCATGGACGATATAGTTACTTTGGCTGATCCCTCTGTATCTAATTCAAAGAAAAAACCAGACTAATAAATCAAATTCATTATAATAGAAGACCAAATTTGATCCTTAAAACGAATTTTTATATCTTTTGGTTTAATATAGGCATAATAGCTCTTTCAATTAGCGTGCAAACTTTTTACTGAATAGATTACAATTGAAAGGACTAAAGATGGCTATTGATCTCAGAAGTATGTCGAGAAAAGAGTTGGAGAAACTTGCAAGCGATGTTGAAAAGTCGCTCGATAAGATCCGTAAAAAGGATCTAAAAAAGGTCCGCCTGGAAATGGAAAAACTCGCAGCCGCACATGGTGTTACTGTCGAAGATATTATTGGCAACAAACCGACCACCAAAGCCGCACCAAAAAAAGCCGTTGCATCAAAAGTAAAATCTCCTGCTAAATACGCAGATTCTGAAGATAAATCTAAAACATGGACCGGCAAAGGCCGCCAGCCAGAATGGTTTAAATCAGCAATTGCTGCAGGTCAAACACCAGAAAATTTGGCAGTTTAATTACGCACTAAGCTTTGCGACCAATTCATTATAACTATACCTTTTTTGGCTCAACCTAAATCAAAGGTATTAAAATGGGGATCGGCAGGAATGCAACCGGTCCCCATTTTTTAGAGTGAGACAAGTGCTATAAGGCTGGTATTATCATCACAGGTTCAACACACCCCATCCAATAATAAAACTCTCCTGAATCTTTTTCTATTATGACAATCATTCCTTCACCTGGCATGCTAGACTAATAGTGTTACGTTCTAATACCTCTTAACCCCTCCCTAATTTTGACTTAAAAAGTTACCGCCGATACTGTCCTTAAACCTTAATAGATGTTGGGACTTTAAGTTGCTACTTGAAACCAGCCATCACTAAACAAAGATACCGTCACCGTATCACGATAGATATTATTTTTTGGGCTTACGATTCACACCGGTATGCCGCTACTTTAAAGACGGCAGACTCTCTGTACAAAATCAATAAACCAATTGGCTTATAAAGATTTGAGATCTTTTTTTGTGTGTTTAAACTATAGTTTCAACATAGTTCAAGAAATGACAAAACCAGTTTTTAGGCCAGCCCTTTTGCTTGATCCTCCACAGGCAAAAGCCTAAAATAAAATGAGCCCAGAATAGAAAGATAACGCAATGACAATTCATATTGGTGCCGATAAAAAAGATATCGCTGACGTAGTATTAATGCCAGGCGATCCTTATCGTGCGAAATGGGCAGCAGACATGTTTCTGACAGACGCAAAATGTGTGCACGAAGTACGCGGAATGTTTGGATTTACCGGAATGTGGAACGGCAATCGTGTCACCATTCAAGGGTCAGGCATGGGCATGCCTTCAATGTCAATCTACGCCAACGAATTGATCCGAGATTTTGATGTTCAAACGCTAATACGCATCGGCTCATGCGGCGGAATGCAAGATCACGTCAAAATCCGCGATGTCATCCTAGCGATGACGGCCAGTGCGGTCGCCACGCCAAGCTCAACGATTTTTAAGGAATTAAATTTCGCTCCCTGTGCTGACTATGGATTACTTGCAGCGGCAGCTGAGAAAGCAAAATCAATGGGTGTTAATGTACATGTAGGCGGCATCTATTCATCTGATACATTTTATGACGAACGCCCTGATCTGAACTTAGAAATGCAACGACATGGTATTTTAGGCGTCGAGATGGAGGCTGCAGAACTTTACATTCTGGCCGCGCGCTACGGTCGTCGTGCCTTGAGTGTAATGACCGTGTCTGATCACCTTCTTACTGGTGAAGCCCTACCTGCAGATCAACGTGAACGAAGCTTCGGAGACATGATTGAAATCGCACTGACTTCCGCTTTCGCCTAATAAAGCTCCTACACCCGGCCATGCGATCCACTATAGGCATTTGGCATCGGAGACGACCAACCTTCGAGTTCCAATTTAGCTGGCGTACGGACACTCATCTGTAACGGGTGGCATGGCGCATTGTCACTGGTGTGCTCAGATCCACAATCTCCACCGGGACAGGCGCTCAAAACCGCTAACAAGTCAATTTCGGCGAAAAGTTCGATATAGTCATCGCGTCTGACTGGAGATGCCTTCATAAAATATTGCCCCGTATCACGTGTAAACCCGGTACACATAAACACGTTTAGTACGTCGTGAATATGGGGTTCGGCCTCTGCCAACGAAAGTCCCAAATAATCTGCAAACGCACGTGTTAGATTGGAATGGCAACAGTGATGGTAATCACTGCCATTAAGCAACCGCCCCGTGTAAGGATCGCAGCGAGTTCCAATCACGTCGTGCACAGACCCGCCATACTCGTCGATCCCATACCAACCAAGCGTATCCGTAACTATTGTTGCCATTGGACGCAAATACGGGAATGATGACCAAAGCCGATCGCCCGTGGTTACGTGTGTGCCATGGAGAGCTCGGGTCTTGCCAGAATAAAACTGCTCGCTCAGATCTTCAGCGTTGAACAGGTTGAGATCGCCCACCTGCGGACCTTCAAGAGACGTAATGCGCAGGAAGGATCCCGCCGGAACCTTTATGCAAGCAGCCTCTCGAGGGGCCACAATAGCCTGAGCCACGAGCGCGGCGCCTTGCGCAGCCTTCTGATAAAGCCCCATATCCGGCTGTGGCAAATAGGAAACTGGATAACAAATAACAGGTGCAACAGCTCGCCGCGCAGGGCCATCCTTTGGTTCAATCATCTTTCTATCTCCTATCTTTGTTTTTAAAATATCCCTGCTAGAGATACCTATGGCAAACAAAAAACGACGCCTCCAATCAGAAGCGTCGCATTTTTTTATCAGCTTGAAATATACGCAACTGCGCACATTTTTTTATTCTTAAACTGTGCGGTCAATCATCATCTTTTTGACATTAGCGATCGCTGCAGCGGGGTTCAGACCCTTTGGGCAGGTCTTGGCACAGTTCATAATCGTATGGCATCGGTATAATTTAAAAGGATCTTCAAGATCATCCAAACGCTCACCCGTGGCTTCGTCACGGCTGTCGGTGATCCAACGGTTTGCTGTCAAAAGAGCTGCAGGACCAAGGAATTTGTCGCCATTCCACCAATAGCTTGGGCACGCAGTCGAGCAACATGCGCACATCACACATTCATACAGCCCATCAAGCTTTGAACGATCTTCGATGGATTGCTTCCACTCCTTCGCAGGTTTGTTTGTCTTAGTTTCCAACCATGGCTTTACGGATGCGTGTTGCGCATAAAAATGCGTCAGGTCAGGGATTAAATCTTTAATAACTGGCATATGCGGCAGCGGGTAGATCCTGATATCACCCTTGATCTCATCCATTCCGTAAATACAGGCAAGAGTGTTAATCCCATCAATGTTCATCGCACATGATCCGCAGATGCCTTCACGACAAGACCGGCGGAACGTCAAAGTTGGATCAATATCGCTCTTAATCTTGATCAGAGCGTCTAGAACCATTGGGCCACAAGTGTCCATGTCCACAAAATACGTGTCGAGACTAGGGTTTTTTTCATCGTCAGGACTCCAACGATAGATCTGCACTTTGCGCAGATTTTTGGCCCCTTCGGGTTTAGGCCATGTTTTGCCCATCGTCATGCGAGAATTCTTCGGCAGGGTAAGTTGAACCATGGATCGGCTCCTGTTGAGTTATGTGAGCGCAGATTGCGCGCAAGTCACGGTCTCGGGTCGAGCAAGGATGTTTGACACGAGGTTAATATTTTGGAGTGACGCGCCTTGCTCACTAAGAGTATTAAGCTCTAAGCTAGATGCGTTTTCAATAATGCATTCAGTCAGCACGATTGCGGCTGGACCAGGAATAGTTTTAGCCACGATGGGTCCTACAACAGCCTTAGCGGCCGCTCGGTTTGTATCTAAAACAATAATTTTCGGTACTTCACAGGCAGACAAAATCAGGATTGCTGCTGTGAAAGCAAGAAACATCTTCATTTGGTTGCTCCATTTTTCAATTCAGCTTAGCACGGGTGGGAGAATGGGGAATGCACCAGTGCGGTCATAAAAACATTGTTCGTAAACTTTGACCGGATCGCGTCCTGCGATGAAATCGGATGATATTCCAATTTCAACACTACCAAAGCCGCCTGTTCTACTATTAGTACCAACACTAGCACTCCCCGTTGGGCCTTGCGCGGATCTTGCTTTTTCTTGGCAAATCTCCACCACCTGTTCAGGGGAAACAAGAACGGGTGTGCACCCTGCCAGAACCAAAAAGAGAAGTGCAACACGTAACATCAGAATGTCCGTACTTTCGGTGCGATACGTTTCAAATTGATGCCACCTTCTTCTTCAGTGCTAAGCGGTTTAGTGATGACTGGACGGTGGCTCAGCTTAACCTTGGCCCCGTCAACATGGCTGATCGTATGAACCCTCCAGTTTTCATCATCTCGCGTTGCGTAATCCTCATGGGCATGCGCACCACGGCTTTCCTTACGCGCCTCTGCACTAACAATCGTTGCCAGAGCGTTTGGCATCAAGTTGCCCAACTCTAGCGTTTCCATAAGATCAGTGTTCCAAATAAGCGACCGATCCGTAACATGGATGTCACTCATCCTGCTCGCAATCTCAGTCATCTTTTCAACACCTTCTTTCAGTGTTTTATCTGTGCGAAACACAGCAGCATCTTCTTGCATCGCTTTTTGCATTTCAAGACGCAAATCAGCTGTTGGATTGGCACCGTTCGCATGGCGCAGTCCATCAAAACGTTCAAACGCCTTGTCAACAGACGGCTTGTGTGTTGGAGGAATTGCTGCGTCACGGTCAACAACAGTGCCCGCACGAATTGCAGCAGCACGACCAAATACTACCAGGTCAATAAGCGAGTTTGACCCAAGGCGATTCGCACCGTGCACAGACGCACAGCCAGCCTCACCAACAGCCATCAGACCAGGTACAACCGCGTTCGGGTTGTCTTCCGTTGGATGCAAGACTTCACCAAAGTAGTTCGTTGGGATACCGCCCATATTGTAATGCACCGTCGGCAGGACGGGAATTGGTTCCTTATTCACATCGACACCTGCAAAAATTTTAGCAGATTCCGAAATACCAGGAAGACGTTCGGCTAGGGCTTCTTTGGGGAGGTGGTTCAAATTTAGATGAATGTGATCCTTACCCGCACCAACACCGCGACCTTCACGAATTTCCATGGTCATGCAGCGCGAGACGTAATCGCGTGGAGCAAGGTCTTTGTAGTTCGGCGCATAGCGCTCCATAAAACGCTCTCCTTCGGAATTGGTCAAATAGCCACCTTCGCCACGCGCACCTTCGGTAATCAGACAGCCAGACCCGTAGATACCAGTCGGGTGAAACTGTACAAATTCCATATCTTGCATCGGCAAACCAGCTCGGGCGGCCATACCACCGCCATCACCTGTGCAAGTGTGCGCAGACGTGGCACTGAAATAAGCGCGACCGTAGCCACCCGTCGCTAATACAACCATCTTGGCATTGAAGACGTGCATCGTACCATCGTCAAGCTTCCAACAAACGACGCCTGTGCAGACACCATCATCAGACATAATCAAGTCGATTGCAAAGTATTCGATGTAAAATTCAGCTTTCTGTTTTAGCGACTGCCCGTACAACGTATGTAAAATCGCATGACCAGTTCGGTCAGCAGCGGCACATGTGCGCTGAACTGCGGGTCCTTCGCCAAACTCGGTGGTGTGGCCACCAAATGGGCGCTGGTAGATCTTGCCTTCTTCGGTGCGTGAAAATGGCACCCCGTAATGTTCTAATTCGTAGACAGCTTTAGGCGCTTCACGTGCAAGGTATTCCATCGCATCGGTATCACCGAGCCAATCTGACCCTTTTACAGTATCATACATGTGCCACTGCCAGCTATCAGGCCCCATGTTTCCAAGGGATGCCGCAATGCCACCCTGTGCGGCGACCGTATGGCTTCGCGTGGGAAAGACTTTGGAAATACACGCAGTCCGCAGACCCTGCTCAGCCATACCAAGTGTGGCACGCAAACCAGCACCACCCGCACCAACAACAACGCAATCATAGTCATGAGTTTCGTATTCGTATTCAGCCATGTGTAGATTCCAGTTTTAAAAAGCACAAATTACAGGGCAATGCGAACTATGGCAAAAACACCAATAGCAGCGGCGGTGTAACTCAAACAAATAGAGCCGACGATCAACGCCTTACGGGCGAACCCTTTGACATAGTCTTCGATCAGCGTTTGCACACCTCCCTTGAAATGTAGGAATCCGACAAGCAACGTCAAGATGCCAACAATTGACGGAAATGGTCGTGCGTAATAGGCGACTGCGTTTTCATAGGACATTCCAAGAGCAGCTCCGTAAGTAAATACGAACAACGGGATAAGTCCTGTCAGCGCCACAGATGATACCATCATCTGCCAGTGGTGTTCTGTGCCTGATTTTGCAGACCCCGTTCCGACAGCGCGTTTACGATCAGTTAAAAAAGCCATGTTGCCAGCCCCCTACAGTACAATGACAGTAAAAATTGTCAGCAGAACCGACACAAGGATAATGATCTGACCCGCACGTTCCGCGGATTCGATGCTCAACATATGACCACTATCCCAAATCAAATGACGCACGCCAGCAAGAGTGTGGTACCAAAGTGATGCAACCGATCCAAACATTATAAGATCCCCAAACCAGCTTGTCATGAACCAATTAGCTCGGGCGTAAGCCTCAGGACCGGAAGCAAGAGCGGAAAACCACCATACGATCAGCAATGCCCCAACAATCAACGCGTTACCCGTAAGGCGCGTGAATATCGACGTCATCGACGTCAATTGTGGTCGATAGATTGTCAAATGTGGAGACAGCGGGCGTTTATCCCGGTTAATGTCGGCCATGTTTGTTCCTCAACTTAGTTGTAAGCGGCTCGTATGCAGCGGTATATATTTTCACCTTCATAAACATTTGTGCAGCAGTGTCACGGAGAGGTCGCGCTAACAGGTGCGGAATCTTGTCACGCCTTAGCTATTTCTTGTCTTTGTGATCACAGCTTTGTAGCCAGTGATCACAAATAGTCCACATCTCGTCCATTCCCCCGCAAGCTCAACAGGAATCAGCTCTATAAAAATCAGAGTCGTCAGATCATAATTAGATTTTTAGAATATCTGTTAAAAGCATTCATCTAATTATTGACTACGAATCAAAAGACATCGCGCACTATGATGAAACTACTTTTAATCATAAAAATCAGATCAAAATACTTTCTTAACGCCCACTTCATCAATGCCTGCTTTACTATAATTGACGCCCTGACAGATTGACCCACCAGAGAGTTGCCGATCCATCCAAATAGATCTGTTATTCGCGCTTCTCCACCTACACCTACAAATCCACCACCAACTTCGATGGAATGTAGCAGGCAAATGCAGCGCAAAAAGTCTGGATAAATCTAGGCAAAATAGGATCTTTGTAATAGCATTTCAGCGGAAAAATAGGCGTTTCAAAAATCACAACTATTCTGGATAAAAATAAGTGAGGTAATTCGAAGGATACTGACCTCCTTCTATGATCAGAGCCCAATGCAAGAACCGTGGAAAGGCATGGTTTATATAAAGCATGATCCGCTCATGCGACATTTTATAGAAAATACGAAACCCTAGGCAGCTTTCGCGTTTGCTCCCTACCTTAACATCGTCTCAGTATAAATTATCATCAAACAAAATCATGATGCGCATTACGGCAAAAACCAACATGAAATAGTCGGTAAAACGTCAATGAGATCTCAACCATAGTGGACAGTTATTGTTATCAAATTGGTATGAAAGCCCAATAGTCTAAATCAAGCAATACGTCGGGTAGGTATTTGCCGTCCGCCCCACGCAACAGACCAACAGCACTGCCCTTAGTCGCCACCAACCGCAGACGGATCGCGCCCACACCCGGTGCATTAGTTTTGGCGAAATCTAAAACCTCGCTCCATGCGCGCACGGTGTCCCCAGCAAAGCAAGGGTTCGCATGCGTTCCTGCGTTAATCGCAGTAAGCAACTGCGCGTTAGCAAGGCCATTGAACGTCAACGCACGCGCCAGAGACATCACATGCCCACCATAGATTAGGCATTTCCCATCAGAACGCGATGTCACATCAAAATGAACCTTAGCGGTATTCTGCCACAGGCGCGTAGCCATCATATGTTCCGCTTCGGTCAGGGTTACACCGTCAACATGATCAATAATTTCGCCAAGTTTATAGTCGCCAAGGCGGTGTGGCTCCCCTGCCAAGGTAAAGTCGTAATTTGTAAAATCCAAACCCTGCGGTATCATCAAATCAGACGCATCAACAGCGCCTGCCAGTTCGGGGATCACCGTATCAGGCGCCGCTGCGTCCAAATCACGTTTATGCACCATAACCCAGCGCACATATTGAATAACGATAGCATCACGCTGATTGGTGCCCGTGGTGCGTACGTATAAAACACCAGATTTACCATTCGAATTTTGCTTCAGCCCGATTACCTCGGATCTGGAACGGATTGTGTCGCCTGGCCAAACAGAGGCCTGCCAGCGGCATTCCGCATACCCAAGGTTAGCCACCGCATTTAATGAAATATCCGGCACAGATTTGCCGAACACTATGTGGAATGCGATCATGTCGTCCAGTGGGCTTTCAGCCAAACCACAGTTTTGTGCGAACGCATCCGAAGAATGCAGCGCATGACGCGCTGGATACAGCATATTATAGAGCGCACGCTCCCCGCCCTGCACCGTGCGTGGAACAGCGTGTTCGATCACCTCGCCAAGCCTGTAATCCTCAAAGAACCGGCCTAAATTGGTTTTCTCCATGCTCATTGCTGCGAAAGCTTCATATCGCGTGAATAGGCTAAATCCACATCTTTGGTGACAGCCTGCCCTGCCCGCATAACGCCGTTGGCATGGTCATAAGCATAGGTCGGATCGCCATAAAGCACCCATCCCTTTGACAGCGCCAGACTGACCTTGTGGCAAAATTCCGAGGTGTCGTCTTCAGTTAATAATCGGTAAATCAAAGTCATGTCTTATCCAAACAGGTTATAACCAAGCCATATGTGAATGGCCGCAGCAATACTAAATACTACAAGCGTTGCCACGACAGCAATTACTTCAGATTTGATGGGTGGCGCGTGATAGGTTCCACGTTGACCCGTTGCACGATTAATAATAGCCATTTCTGCCACAGCCCAAAAACCAAGTCCGCCGAACAACACAAATGATTGTGTAGCTCCATTGACCAACAGATGCGCTAAAGACCAGACCAAAACAGCAGTCAATTGCGGATGTCTAATCCAGCAAGTAATACGGGTAGATTTTCCGGAAGCGGCGAACAGATAAAACGCAAAGATCATCAACAAATTGTTGATCCCCGTTGCAGCCCCGTTGCGACCCCAAAACACTATACCATCTGCGGAACGATACCCAATAACCATCAGCACAATCGCCACAAGGGATGCAACCACAACAATTTTTTTGCCCTTATCGCCAAACGACGCGCGGTGATCGATTGCCACACGTTTCCAGACATGCGCTCCAAACCAAAGGGCCAGACCTAGGATAAGTAGAATCATGAAAATTCCAGTTCTGCAATTGCGTTCGCTTTTGCTAACGTCGCGCGGGCGGTGACGATATGCAAGTTCTCGACTATCTGTCCATCTACAACCGCGACACCCTGCCCTCCGGCTTCAGCCTCTGCAAAGGCGGCAATCTGACGCTTAGCAAGATCAACCTCACCTTGCGTCGGCGCGAACGCTGCATTGGCCACCACAATCTGCGATGGATGGATAAGGCTTTTGCCGTCAAATCCAAGGTCGCGCCCCTCTTCACATTCAATTTTAAACCCATTTTCATCCCTGAACGCATTATACACACCGTCGATAGCTACAATTCCGTGCGCGCGCGCTGCAAGCAAACACATCTGTAATGATGTCATCAACGCCCCACGCGTACGGATGCTCAAATCCTTGGCCAAATCATTTGTACCCATTACAAACCCTGCAATTTTGGGATGGGCGGCAATTTCAGCGGCGTTAATTATACCAAGCGGAGTTTCCATCATTGCCCAGATCGGCTTGTCGGTCAGCTGCGCAAGTGCATCAACATCAGCCACATAGTTTACTTTTGGCATGAGCACCGCATCGCACGCCATTAAATTAACAGCCTTTGCATCGCAGGCGCCCCAACGCGTGTCGAGGCCATTAATCCGTACAACACACAACCGCTTCCCATACCCACCTTTATCCAATTGATCGGTCAAAGTTGCCCGTGCGGTAACTTTCTCATCGGGTGTGACTGCGTCTTCAAGATCCAACAATACCACATCGACTGGTAAGCTACGCGCTTTGTCTAACGCACGTAACCGGGATGCCGGGATATATAACGCAGATCGGTAGGGGCGTGTCATAGAAGTTTCCTTGTTATAAAATTACGTCAAAAGGTCAAATTTCGACAGATATTGCAAGCCAAAAATGCCGCAGTGCAGCACAACAGTCACTATGCTGGATCTTAAATCATTTTTTAAATGGTTAACGGCGCACACGTGGCAAAAGAAATTCAACATGATTATTCAGATTTATCTCAAGCATAGTTGGAATATAATTAAAGAATTTTAACTGTTTGATTTGTGCCCTCGTTCTGACCGCCTCAAACGTCGGCTCGCTTCATTCATTTAGCAAACCAAGCCATGATTGTTAAACAATTGGCTTCCAGCTCCGGCGAAGATCTCTATTATTTTAGCATCGTCGCGAACAACACAATTGTTGAGGCTGCAGCATCAATGAAAGTAGGGACATGAACGATCACGCAGGCCGGTGGTTCGGCCTGCTATATCAAAAGCAAGGCTGTGTTTCAGGCTTTTACAACCCCCTGCCCAACTCCAATTGCAGCGCTTAACCCAGCACCCCATCCAAAATTAACTTGCACGAAATTGCCAAAAGTGCCCATGTGACCACATCAAAAAAAAACTTGTCAGGCAATACGCGTATTAAAAAATATCCGATATACACCCCCAACAGAGCTGGAACCAACAACAGCATTGCCACACGTAGATTCTGCAGATCGAATTGTCCTAAGAAGTAGTAGGGCACTATCTTGGTAAGGTTCATCATCGCAAAAACGATTGTCGTGGTGCCCGCAAACACCATTTTCGTAAGACCCAATGGCATGACCCAAATTTGCCACGGTGGGGCCCCTGCATGGCTCACAAAACTGGTAAATCCTGCCACGCTTGTCCAGATGATGCCTCCCACCCATGTCGGCGGGCGCGGTGCAGCGTCTGTTTTGCGATACAACAGATAATTAAGTGCAAATATTGCCCCAATCATCCCAATCAGCAGCCGCACCAGATTTTCAGACACGACCTCGGCTGTTGCCCAGCCAACAGTGCAGCCCAATATCGTCCCCACAGCCGATATCTTAATTAAATCATAGCGAAACTCGCGGCGATAGGCCCAGACCCCAAAAATATCCGAGAACAGAAATACAGGCAGCAGCAGCCCCGCCGCCGTCACAGGTGAAATGACCAGCGACAAAACCGGCACCGCCAACATTGAAAACGCGGGCAGTCCACCCTTGGACATGCCTGTGAAAACAGCGGCAAGAACTGCCAACGACCAAAAAAGTGTTCCAACCATATTGTATCCTTTCAGAACAGATAAGTCTTAGGGAATCATTTCGCTGACACGTTTTACCCGGCCAATTCAACTTTTTTCAACTTAAGTTTATTGCAAACATTTCCCTACAAACAATGCCCTGACGTCAACATTGTAGTGCTGCAGCGCAGCACACTTGCGCGGACAGGTCCAAACGCTTAGTCACGCCTAAAATAAAATAAGATCACTTCCCGAACAACAAAGGACCCATTGAAATGGCCAGACCTAAAATTGCTCTGATCGGCGCCGGTAACATCGGCGGCACCCTTGCCCACCTTGCAGCAGTCAAAGAGCTTGGCGATGTAATCTTATTCGACATCGCTGACGGACTGCCACAGGGCAAAGCCCTCGACATCGCTGAATCCGGACCCTCAGAAGGCTTCGATGCGACTATGTCTGGCACATCCGATTACGCTGACATTTCTGGCGCAGACGTGTGCATTGT
>JBLILC010000026.1:0-28361 GCA_047635635.1 Octadecabacter sp.
TTTGCCCATCATCTGCTGGCTGCGAACGACCATGTCTTTCAGGATTTTGTTCAGTGCATGACCAATGTGCAGATGCCCGTTAGCATAGGGTGGCCCATCATGCAGCGTAAACGCCTCACGCTCCTCACTTGTCGCTTTATCACGTAACTGTCCGTAAACATCCAACTCAGCCCAACGGGCCAACCATTCGGGTTCGCGTTTTGGCAATCCGGCTCGCATTGGAAAATCTGTTTTCGGTAGGTTCAACGTGGATTTATAATCTGGGGTATCGGTTGTATCGGCGCACATGTGGAGCGTCCCTCGGGTCAGTCATTTCAAAAATTTTATTAGGCTTCGGTGCGGATCAAACAAACACCTTTGGTCCGACGCGTGTGAAGTTCACAGCGCCGGCGATATAATTCGAGTAATCTGGATTACGGACGCATTCATTATGAACTTATAGGCATGCCTGAGGCCATGGTAAAGTGCACCTTTGATCGTGTCGCCTGACCACTACCTTTACTTCGCTGCATGCACCCTCATACTTTTGGTCAGTACATAATGAGATTACAATGTATGCTATTTGATCTCATCAGTCCAAGCACCACGACCGCACAACCCTTAATGCCATTGTTCAAGAATTACGAGATCATCATTCTCGTCGATCAAATGCAAGCTACTCTTCCACATCAATCTAGGGGCACGGTTGACCAGCCAAAAAAACTTTCTTCCAAAACTCCACCTCAACAAACGTTAGATTGCTGACTTCAAAATGATATATTTTTAGTCTCTTAAAAAAAACGAAGCAAGTTTCGTGTTACTGTATTGTGGCAACCGACCAAAAAAAATTTCCATTTATATTTATTAAAATCTCGGTGTCTAGGTCAGCGTCGGAGCCATTCCTCCCATCACCAAAAAAAAGTAAAAAGGGGCAGCCAACTGGCAGCCCCCATCCTATAAAACATCTTAAATTGCGCAACTATTCTATTTTTTTTCTTCTAATGCTTCGATACGTAATACGAGATTAGCATTTTCTTCCCGAGCTTTTTGCGCCATTTTGCGGACTGCTTCAAACTCCTCACGAGTGACAAAATCACGATCAGCTAGCCAGCGATCCAACAAAGAAGACATAGCTGTCTGCGCTTCGTCCTTTGCACCTTGGGCGACGCCCATGGCATTGGTCATGAGCTGTGAAATATCATCAAGAACTTTATTACGACTTTGCATAGGTTAACTCCGGGCTATTTTCAATTATATGGGAAGCTTTGCTCCCATATCAACCCTACCAGTTTGGTTGACATCGAAGCCCCCTACGTCAAAACAGTAACTATGCTGGCAACCGTTTCCTTCCCCGATATTTCACCTGTGATCTTCGCAATCACACTATTTGGTTTTACCTTCGCGCTACGGTGGTACGCCATGGCCTATATAGTTGGGATAATCGTCGGCTGGTGGGTAGCTACTCACGCAGGCAAGCGCATCTACCTTTGGTCAAACCACACCCCTCCCTTGACCCGTGACCAGATCGAAGATCTGCTTACGTGGGTTATAATCGGCGTTATTGCAGGGGGGAGGTTTGGCTATGTATTGTTTTACGGAAATGGACAATTCACAAATGAACCGATGTCGATCTTTCGAATCTGGGACGGCGGTATGTCATTTCATGGTGGCTTTATTGGTGTGTGTGTTGCCGTTGTCGCCTGTTCTCGCCGCTACGGCGCAGCTTTGGGCGATGTTGCAAACATCCTTGCACTTACCGCGACACCGGCAATTTTTTTAGTTAGAATTGCGAATTTCATTAATGCGGAACTTTGGGGACGGCCAACAGACTTACCATGGGGAGTTGCATTTCCATCAATGTGTGTTGATCCTTCACGTCAGCTTTGCGCAACCATTGGCGAATGGTTTTTTTATGGCAACGAACCAACACGCCATCCAAGCCAGCTTTATGAAGCGGGACTTGAGGGTCTTTTACTGGGTGCAATCATTTTTTTCCTCGCATTCCAGCGCGGCTGGTTGAAACATAAATGGTCGCTCGTTGCCGTGTTTTTGATGGGCTATGGTTTATCACGTTTTGCTGTTGAATTTGTGCGCCAACCTGACATTCAATTCACTAGTGCTGACAATCCTATTGGCTGGGCCTATAATTTTGGCGCTTGGGGCTTAACCCAAGGCCAAGCGCTATCTATTCCGATGATTATAGGGGGCTTGATCATTATCATTTTCACCCGTCCCAGAAAAAAATTACACACATGACCACGCTCAACGACCTGATATCTGCACGTATCGAAACCACTGGGCCAATAACGCTGGCGGACTACATGGCCGACGCGTTGATGCATCCCAAATACGGCTACTATTCCATTCGTGATCCCCTTGGTATGGCAGGGGATTTTACCACTGCGCCAGAAATTAGCCAAATGTTTGGTGAACTTATAGGTCTGTCATTAGCGCAAGCCTGGATCGACCAAGGCCAACCCGACGTCTTTGCACTTGTCGAACTAGGCCCAGGTCGTGGCACTTTAATGGCTGATATACTACGCGCCACAGCATCGGTGGCGGGCTTTATCGACGCAGCGCAAATTCATCTTATTGAAACCTCTCCCGCACTTCGCAAGGAACAAGCCGCCCGTGTCCCCCCCCCAAAGTCCAGAGTAACTTGGCATGACGATGTCAGCACACTGCCCAATCTTCCACTTTTTCTCGTAGCCAATGAATTCTTTGACGCGCTGCCAATCCGCCAATTTTCTCGCGCGAAGCATGGAGACGGCTGGCATGAAATACAAATTGGGCTTCAAGACAACTCACTCGTTCCTGGCCTGTCCACCCCTACCTCAATAACCTTTCTAGAACACCGCTTAAACGACACCAAAGCGGGCGACATTATCGAACACTGCCCAGCTTTGGCGGCAATTTCAGAAGACATCGCTATTCGTATCGCTATCCATGGTGGTGTTGCCCTAATCCTTGATTACGGTGACTGGCGTTCACTTGGCGACACGTTGCAAGCCCTTTGCAATCATGAAACAGTCAATCCCTTTGCGAACCCAGGCCAAGCGGACATTACTGCGCATGTAGATTTCGAAGCCATCGCCCTTGCCGTAACATCGATAAATGTTGACACTAAATACACGCGCCTAACCACCCAAGGCGTCTTTCTAGAACGTCTCGGCATTACACAGCGTGCCAAAACGCTGGCCACAAAGCTAGGCGGTGACGCACTTAATGCACACATCGCCGCACACCGCCGCTTGACGCACCCGTCAGAAATGGGTTCGCTGTTTAAAGTAATGGGACTCTACCCCTCCAACGCGCCGACACCTGCAGGATTGGAACCATGACATTAGAAATTATCAAAGCTAACAGTCTTGCGCCCCTACGCCACGGTTTTTTCACCCGTCGTGGCGGCGCGTCGTCAGGAATCTTCAAAGGCTTAAACTGTGGCACTGGAAGCTCTGATCAACATGATGCTGTCACAATCAACCGCACCCGCGTTGCAAACGAGATGGGCGTGTCCCTGGTTGCATTAATGGGCGTCCACCAAGTCCATTCTACAAAAGTAGTCACTGTAACGCAGCCGACCACTGACCATCCTAAGGCAGACGCGCTTGTAACAGCAACTCCTGGCATAGCACTGTCTGTTTTGACTGCTGATTGCCAGCCAGTACTGTTTGCCGATCACAAGGCAGGTGTAATTGGTGCAGCACACGCAGGTTGGAAGGGCGCGCTCAATGGTATCCTGGAAGAGACACTAAACTCGATGGAAGCATTAGGTGCTGCCCGTGCCAATACCCACGTCGTCATCGGCCCGTCCATCAGCCAAACCGCCTATGAGGTTGGGCCAGAATTTTTTAAGAAATTCACCTCAGAAAATCCCAGTTTTGCGAGATTCTTTACAAACAGTAAAAATGATAAATTTTTATTCGACCTACCAGCCTTAGGCTTATATATTCTTTTGCGGGCTGGTGTCAGATCAGCGGAATGGACGCGCCACTGTACCTACGCAGACACCAGCCGCTTCTACAGTTACCGCCGCGCAACCCATTGCAAAGAAGCCGACTATGGACGCCTGATCGCCGCAATAACCTTGGGGCCAGCGGGCTAATCTATATAAAAATAAGGCAATACCTGGCACTTCTACTCGCAACTTAAATTAAAAAAATTAGCAAACACTAAAAAAACTATTCGCAGAATCACAAAATATTACTTTTTTAAAGAGAGCGGAACAGCCACACGAGATCTACGGTAAGAAAAATTAGACTTCAGGCGCTGTGATATATAATTCTCTTCAAAGTTTTCGCATTCATCCTCTCTCATAGATATCGGCACTACCATCTGAGAATCATTGCATAATAAAGGGCTAAAAATATATCTGACTGTTTCCAAACTCCAAACAGATTAAAGGTTATGGGCTACTGATTAATCTGCGCTGGCAAACACACATAATCCAAATATTAAAACTGTGACGAAACCGCACATTATAAGTCACGGAAGAACTGAGCTTTAAATATCAGTTTCAAAAAACCATTTTTACTAAATTTAAATTACGCGTCCCTTTTTAGGCGTTCTTCAAGCACATCAAACGGCACACCCGGTTCATCTTTGGCACCACGGATCACCAAGGATGTCTTGACGCTGGCTACGTTGTCCGCCGATGTAAGCTGCTCCGTAAGGAAATTTTGAAATGTACGCAAATCAGGTGCAACACATTTTAGCACAAAATCAACTTCACCATTTAGCATATGACATTCGCGGACCAACGGCCAGCCTTTGCACTTTGTTTCAAATGCACCCAGATCGACCTCAGCCTGTGACATCAGCCCAACCATAACAAAAACTTGCACTTCAAACCCAAGTTCACGAGCATTCACCTCAGCGTGATAGCCAGTAATAAATCCTTGTTCTTCCAAAGTGCGGACGCGTCGCAAACACGGAGGTGCTGAAATACCAACTCGTCTGGCCAATTCAACGTTGGTCATTCGACCATCAGCTTGCAATTCGGACAATATCATCCGGTCAATGTCATCTAATTTTTGCCCAGGCATGTTGCGCATATCCCCTTTTCACCATCGTAATCCTTACGCTGAACGTAGACCCTGCGCAACAAAATTTCACGACGCCGCAACATTCCTTCGGATAATGATAAGTCTGTGACCCCCCTTTTACCCACCAACGCGCGGACGTATACGAACAACAACTTTAAAAGGATTCCAGCACATGTCCGAGACACACAAAACCAAAGTTCTTATCATTGGCTCCGGCCCCGCGGGATATACCGCGGGTGTCTATGCAGCCCGTGCCATGGTAAACCCAATCCTTGTGCAAGGCATCGAACCGGGTGGCCAATTGACCACTACTACTGAAGTTGAAAACTGGCCCGGTGACACAGAGGTCCAAGGCCCTGATCTAATGATCAAGATGGAAGCACATGCACGCACGATGGGCTGTAAAATTATTGGCGACATCATCACAAGCGTCGATTTCTTAAAGCGTCCGTTTATTTGCCAATCTGACAGCGGAAATGTGTACGAAGCAGACGCGATAATCCTTGCTACAGGAGCAAGAGCAAAATGGCTTGGCTTGGCTTCTGAAGAAAGATTTAAAGGTTTTGGCGTTTCGGCATGCGCTACGTGTGACGGCTTTTTTTACCGCGGCCAAGAAATTATTGTCGTCGGTGGGGGCAATACTGCTGTAGAAGAAGCGCTATTTCTAACCAATTTCGCATCCAAAGTAACGCTAGTACACCGGCGCGATGAGTTGCGCGCTGAAGCAATCCTAATTGATCGTTTAATGAAGAACCCTAAAATTACAACACTTTGGGATCACCAACTGGAAGAAGTCTACGGCGGTGCAAACCCGCTGGGAGTTGAAGGTGTCAAAGTGAAACACGTCAAAACTGGTGAAATCACTGATATTGCTGCCAAGGGCGTTTTCATTGCCATCGGCCACGCGCCGTCAAACGAACTGATCAAAGACGTGCTAGAAACCCATATGGGCGGTTATGTTGTGACAAAGCCAGATAGTACAGAAACCTCAATCCCTGGCGTATTTGCGGCAGGCGACCTGACTGATTACAAATATCGCCAAGCGGTGACATCGGCAGGTATGGGCTGTATGGCTGCACTTGAAGCAGAGCGTTTTTTAGCCGAACAAGAATGATTAGAGGATACTCACAGGCTGCTATAAGAATTTTGAACTAACTACATTGTGCAGCAAGCCTGGACGTATCAAAGTCCTTAAAATCAGTCCCAAGACCAAACTGGTAAAAACGTACTATAAATTTGTGAACATCTTCGTATTAACAACAGTTTCTAACCTGCACTTCTGTTGGGCATTGATGCAGCCCAGCATAAATATAGTTCTCTTTCTTGCGTTGCTCACTGCCATTTGGATGTTTGTCGCTTGCAAAATACTCAATTCATTTTACCCGGTTGAGTAATGCAAAGCAAAAGCGTCATTTGCTGGAAAACGCTATTCAGGGTTTGATTGGTAAAATTGACTAGATGCGTAAATAGATATTCTGGATGGCAGTAATATCTACCATTTTGGCCATGTAAATAAGTTTGATGCGCAGCCGCTGGGCGTGATTGCTAAACAGCTTCAAGCCGTGGAATATCGAAGCGTATGTTTCTTTGATACAAATATTTTGACACAATCAGCGAGCATGACCCCTTTTCCAAGCAACATGGCACTAAATTGCGTTACCGGACGACATTTTTGGGCTGGTCATAAATGAAATCTGTGTTGTGCCTAGTAGCGTACGATCACGTGAGTAAACTCTAGAGATTTCAAAAAAAACTGCCACCCTTATTCATTGTGACCAATAGCTAATTTTACGATTACACTTGATAATATTCAACTGCTATAAAAGGGAAGCGGTAGCAAAAATGTGTGGCAATCTCAAAAACAAGATTAAGCTACCACAACATCGCCTGCACAAGCCAATTCGATTGAATTAAATGCCTCACCTGTAAGTACTTAACGATAGGCACTTTCTTACCTTAGCAGCCCACTGCTATTGTATCCTCACAAGTCGCTTTTTTAAAAATAAAGTATGTTTTGTAATGAACAAACTTTATATTTATAGTAAATCAAAATTGTACACAGAATCGCAACCAATGGCCATATTGCTCGCAAAAATACCCGACTGAGCAAGAGGACCAGATGTTTCGACTGCTTCGGCAGCTCGACCTCGCTCCTAACGAGTCACAGCGCGTTATGGCGCTGGCGATTAATGTCTTATTGGGTCGGCTTAACACATTGCTTCGACTTGCCACCGAGAATGGCCTTTTAAATATATGTGCTCGCAACGGCCCTGATAAGCGCGCGCGTTTTACCTAAGGGATCACCTTGCGTGGTGGTGCCGAAAAAAACCGGCTTACTGAAAAAATTTATCGCACGCAAATTCGTTGAATACAACGCTCTGCATGTCGAACTTAAAGGCACCACTACTGGTTTAAACCTTATAAAAAGTAGAACTCAATTAATGCAAACAAATCTTTTCCCCATACCAGAACTATTTGTGTCATACGAAAGCGCACAAAAATTAAAAGTACAAGCTAACGAACTGACCAGCCATGATCTTACACAGCGCCAAATCTGCGACCTGGAACTACTGATGAATGGCGGCTTTAATCCGCTGAAGGGCTTCTTGTCCGAAAAAGACTACACCAGTGTTGTCGATAATATGCGCACAGCTGATGGCACCCTTTGGCCAATCCCTATCAATTTGGACGTCTCTGAAGCTTACGCAAACACAATTGAAGTTGGCCAAGACATCGCCTTGCGCGACCAAGAAGGCGTCATTCTTGCTACGATGACGGTGACAGACAAATGGGAACCTAACAAAGCACACGAGGCCGAAATGGTCTTTGGTGCAGACGACGATAAGCACCCCGCGGTAAACCACTTGCATAATCAAGCTGGCAAAATCTATCTAGGTGGCCCCGTCATTGGCATCCAGCAGCCCGTACATTACGACTTCCGTGGGAAGCGCAATACACCCAACGAACTGCGCGCATTTTTCCGTAAAATGGGTTGGCGCAAAGTGGTCGCATTCCAAACACGTAATCCTCTGCACCGTGCACACCAAGAATTAACATTCCGCGCAGCAAAAGAAGCGCAAGCCAACCTTCTGATCCATCCTGTCGTCGGTCTCACAAAGCCAGGTGACATCGACCACTTCACCCGCGTGCGCTGCTATGAAGCCGTGCTGGATCAATACCCACAATCCACCACATCTATGTCTCTGCTAAACTTAGCTATGCGCATGGCGGGACCGCGCGAAGCTGTTTGGCATGGCCTTATCCGCAAAAACCATGGTTGCACACACTTCATCGTTGGTCGTGACCATGCAGGTCCCGGTAACAATTCCGCAGGCGAAAATTTTTACGGCCCATACGATGCACAAGACCTATTTCGCAAACATCAGGAAGAAATAGGTATCGAAATGGTTGATTTCAAACATATGGTTTGGGTCGCAGAACGCGCCCAATACGAAGCCATCGATGAAATCAAAGATAAAGAAAATGTCACAATTCTCAACATATCTGGCACTGAACTGCGCCGCCGTTTGTCCGAAGGTCTAGAAATCCCCGAATGGTATTCGTTCCCCGAGGTCGTCAAAGAATTGCGCCGTACCAAACCACCACGCTTCAAACAGGGCTTTACAGTTTTTTTTACAGGATTTTCTGGATCTGGAAAGTCCACTATTGCAAATGCCTTAATGGTCAAATTGATGGAAATGGGTGGACGCCCAGTAACGTTACTTGATGGCGATATTGTTCGTAAAAACCTCAGTTCTGAACTGGGCTTTTCCAAGGAACATCGCGATCTAAACATTCGTCGTATCGGATATGTCGCATCTGAAATTACCAAGAATGGTGGCATTGCTATTTGTGCGCCCATTGCGCCCTACGCCGCAACACGCCGCGCAGTTCGTGAAGACATCGAAGGTTTTGGTGCTTTCATCGAAGTGCATGTCGCTACGTCAATTGAAGAATGCGAAAAGCGCGACCGCAAGGGTCTTTATAAACTCGCGCGCGAAGGCAAAATTAAGGAATTTACAGGCATTTCAGACCCCTACGATGTACCAAAGACACCTGAATTGAGGTTACAAACAGAAAATGTTGACGTCGACAACTGTGCGCATCAAGTGATTTTGAAGCTTGAGAGCATCGGATTGATTGTCGCCAACTAAGATCTTCGCTTAATCGGTGAATGATAGGCAGTAAAGTCACAATAGAACTTACAAAACCGCACAGAAGGCACCGCTAACAAAAAAAAGGGGGACTAAACTCATTCAGCGATCCTTTTATTGGCAACACATAATTTTTTGATTACGACATGATTGCCTAGGAGCTGATCGCAGCGTGCGACCAGCCAAAACGCTGGTCGATTTAACTAATTTATTTGATCTTGATATAACGATAGTGAATTCTCCAACTGCTGAGACATTCCCACAACAACACTTGCCAGCTCGTCATGAACGACTTGTGTTAAATAAAAAATCACATCGACTTCGTTTACGATTGGTATCAGCGCAATACCAATCGTAATTCTCGTAAACAGGGCCAGAGATCATACGCAATACGCTTACTACAGCTCTCACACTAGCAAGCACAGCCACTTGATCGATTAATAATACTGCAGTTTAAACAGCGATTTAGCAAAACCTTTTATAAGCAGGGTTTTAAAAAGCACAGTACGCGTTGAACACACACAACCATTGCAGCATATCAACAACCAACACTTTCACTAACACTCGAAAACTTCCAATGCGCACAGGGGAAACGCCAGAATTACTGATGCACCAAATGTCTCGGGAAGGTCACAGGTGCGCAGAGTTTGGTGCTTATATAAATTTGTGAAAGGTCCGTTCGATGAACAGATGCAAAAAGAAGACCAAGATTACAGCACTTCACAATTATGCGAAGCTCCTCCTACACCGATAAAACGAGAAAGACCCCTGTTTTAGCTCCTGCAATCAGCATTTCAAAACTTATAATTAAATGTCAAATCTGAAAAAATTGGTTCAACCATCGTTCAACCATCTTAGATTCACGTAAATTTTGTAGCAAGTCACATTATAAATGTGGCGCACTACTTTAACAAAACCATTAGGTGCCGCATTTGCTTGAATCACATGGAACCACAAACTGAAGAGCTGACAGGGTTTAAAAAATAAACGTTAACTGTGCGATGCACTCCTCATTGACAATATTATCAAAAAATCTGGATGACCTATTACTAATTGTAATTATTACCCTATCTGAATTTTTTTAATGCTTAATAGCCTCTAAGAACAAATATTAATGGACCGTGACAGGCCGCATATCGTTCTGGCGTGCCAACATGAATGCCATTTTTCGATCCGCTACCAGTGCCAATTGCTGACCGTCGCTATCATGCACTGCAAATAACTGTTCTCGATTACCAGCTGCCTCACGCACGTCATCCGGCAAACCTGAAACATCCACAGATTTCACATAAACGACGCGATCTTTCATCTTCACGCCCAATTCGCCAAAATTAAACTTCGTATCCATGACTTAGCCCTTCCTAATATTTATAGTTTGCACGACAGAATCTGGCACTGTACGGGTCAAATCCACGTGCAGCAGACCATTTTCAGTTATCGCTTCACCAACATCAACCCCTTCGGCCAATACGAACGAGCGTTGAAATTGTCGTCCTGCGATACCGCGATGCAAAAACACGCGTCCTTCGATATCATCACATTGGCGGCCACGAATCACGAGTTGATTGTCTTCAACAGTGATGGCCAATTCGTCGTCAGAAAATCCCGCAACCGCCAGTGTGATACGGTACGAAGTGGTGGATGATTGCTCTATGTTATAAGGTGGATAGCCATCGTTACCAGATTTGGCGGTCCGCTCAACCAATCGTTCTAACTCTTCAAAGCCAAGCAGGAACGGATGCGTTCCCAAGGTCAATTTTGTCATTCGACACGTCCTTTATTAAAGCGACAGTCTGCTATTTGGTCCCGTTTTGGCAACCATATATAAAACATGGGGATCGTTTCAGTGGCTTGCAAGCCCACCATGAACGGTTTCACTTTGTAAAATGCCGCTTTGGTCTTATATTCTGCTATCTGAGCACTCACCACCTCAATAAGATCGGATTCGGTATGAATAGCGACGCACGTATGGAACAGCTTGATGTCTTGCGCATCGAGCTTGGCGTTTATCGAGAAGAGCACCGCGATCTAGATGACGCCATTCACGCGCTTCAGGACACGGGCACGGCAAACATGTTGACTATAAAACGCCTTAAGAAGCAAAAATTGGCTTTAAAAGACAAAATTTCTGTTCTTGAGGATCGGATTGTTCCCGATATAATCGCATGATTGCACCCCACGTTCGTCACGCTATAAAGCCCCTTCACGATGAAAGGCGCAAATATGACACCATCAGTCGGCATTATTATGGGCAGTCAATCTGACTGGCTCACCATGCGCGAAGCAGCCACAATTCTAGATGAGTTAGGCGTGACGTATGAGGCGAAAATCGTTTCCGCCCACCGCACTCCTAAACGCCTATGGTCCTACGGCGAAGGCGCAGCACAGCGAGGCCTGCAGGTAATCATTGCGGGCGCTGGTGGGGCTGCACATTTACCCGGCATGATGGCCTCAAAAACTCGTATTCCAGTGATTGGCGTACCAGTGCAAACCAAGGCCCTGTCAGGCGTCGATAGTTTGTATTCAATAGTACAAATGCCGAAAGGCTTTCCCGTTGCTACCATGGCAATCGGGTCTGCTGGGGCCGCCAATGCAGCACTTATGGCCGCCGCAATTCTTGCATTACAAAACATAGACCTTGCTCAACGCCTTGACGATTGGCGTGACGCGCTGTCTGCCTCAATTCCGGATGAACCAACCAATGACTGATTCTAAAAATAAAGTCCTGAAACCTGGTGCAACAATTGGCATCCTTGGCGGCGGTCAATTGGGCCGCATGCTCTCAGTTGCCGCCTCACGCCTTGGCTTCAAAACCTGCATCTTTGAACCCCAAGGCGACTGCCCCGCATCACACGTCGCAAATTATCACTTCAAGTCAGACTATTTTGACGTTGACGCTTTAACCAATTTCGCCAACGCTTGCGATGTCATTACGTTTGAATTTGAAAACATACCAACCACAGCACTCGATATCATTGAAGAAATTACACCACTTCATCCAAACCGCAAAGCGCTTGCCACATCGCAGGACCGTTTTATTGAAAAGAATTTTCTAACCCGCATCGGGCTGCAGACTGCGCCATATGCCGCGGTGGAAACTGGTGAAGACCTCGAAAAAGCTATTGATCAAATCGGGATGCCTGCGATCCTGAAATCCCGCCGCATGGGGTATGATGGCAAGGGTCAATCGCGCCTTATGTCGCCAGATGACGCAGCACAAGCCATGACAGACATGGCCGGCGCGCCGGCCGTGTTAGAGGGTTTTATCGATTTCTCTGTCGAAATCTCTATTATAGGAACACGAAGCGCAGGCGGAGCGATCTCGTGCTTTGACCCCGGTCAGAACGTGCATCGGAACGGTATCCTGCGCACCACAACCGTACCTGCCAAACTTAGTCGTTCCCAGCGGACAGACACAATACTTCTGACCGCTAATATATTGAATGCACTCGATTATGTTGGGACTATGGGCGTTGAACTATTCGTCACACCAACTGGCCTTATCGTAAATGAAATCGCGCCACGCGTGCACAATTCTGGCCACTGGACACAAGCGGGCTGCGCCATCGATCAGTTCGAGCAACACATCCGCGCTATTGCTGGCTGGCCTTTGGGTGACGGATCGCGACATTCAAACGTCATCATGGAAAATCTGATTGGCGATGATATGAACCGTCTCATGGACATAGCAAAAACTAACACTGCGATCCACCTTTACAGCAAATCCAGTGCTAAACCTGGCCGAAAAATGGGCCACATCAACACTATTACTGGGTCATCTGTATAGACCCATTTTGCTTTTAGCACATCCTGAGTAGAAGCAGAACAGCGAGAGCAGCGCTACCTATTCGCCAGAAGTAGGAGCGCTCGCTTCTTCGATAATTCTCCAAAAATTAAGGGTGAAAATATTACAATATTCAGAGGCAAAGATAGTACTCAACTTGAAAAAATCTGAAAACAGAGTGGCTATTTTTAATTTGTGCGTAACAAACAGAATGGACAACGTTGCGTTTCACCAATGGGGTCAAAAGACGGCGGCCTAGACACTTTTGGAGTAACACTCATAAAAAAGTTGCCTGCAAAAATCTGCGACAGTTAAACAAATATGCAGACGTGCCATTATAGAATAACAAAATAAAGGAATTTCGTGCAAAAGGTAGCATGATTATCTTTTTAACGAGAGAAGACCCAACAGCAGACGACACGCATGCTGACAATGTTTCTATGTGGCGTAGTGCATTTGCGATCAATTAGCGATGCTTTGGGTAGGTACGGCTTTTGGTTAACGAGAATGCAGATATTGCAGATTGCCCTCTTATAATGAATGTATAATGTGACTTCCAGCCAACAAATTGGGTAGATTAAGGCGCATAAAAATTAGATTTTAGGTTAGTGATATCCTTATCTGCGTAAAGTAAAAGCACTTTAATGAAAGCAAAAACGGGTCAGTTAGATTTTTTATAAGTTGAAACAGCAGATAAAATCTAGCAAACGGCCTAACCTTCAGCGCAACGATCCATTGTTAGTGCCCTATAAACGAAACCAGATTTGGTTCATGAATTTAATGTTTGATCAGAAGTGGAATGAGAAAAGGTTTTGGCCCCTGAAAATTCAAGTTGATTTAAACCACGAGAATTTATCTATCAAAATTGACTCTTCACTGCCAGCTACGTGGGCTCAAGTCAGAACTAAATTATAGGGTGGCGTTGAAAACCTACAATTGTACGAGTGGACAATTGTAAAGTTTAAGTCAGTCACACGCCCATTGAGTGGGCCGTCAAACACCAGATAAAAACGTGCCGCAGCCAGTTAGAAAAAACAAAAAAATACCTAAAACGAGCGTTACAATCTGACGGATCACAACGAAAGGCTCAGGCCAGACATCTTTTACATCATTCAAGACGTGCAAGATCACGCCAGTTAATTTAAGTTAGACAAAACATCCTCACAATTTTTGCTTCAAACAATCTCATAAACAGGCGTTTGCCGCAAAATCTACAATCTTCTATTGAAAACCCAGCATTACACCACTTAACGTCAGATCTTGATCAAACTGACCATCCTTCAAAAACGCTATCGCCTGTCGCATCACCAACGGATTGTTCATCATAAATGTATGCGTCACGGGCAACGTCAGATGGTCTGTCATTCCATCCAGCCGCGTAGATGAAACACTCACTTTTCCATCATCTGATCCACCAATAAGGCTCGAATAATACGCATTTAGCGATCGATCACCAGCAATGACTCCAAGATCAATTCCCTGCCAGGGCAAGCTCAGTGTCAATCCATCAGTGCTTAGTTCCATACCCGCAGGCCCGTTGACCCATTCAAACGGTTCAAAGTCCCCTAAGGCATCGACAAGTTGCGACCCATCATTAGGTGGTCCCATCATCACAACTCGCCCCATAACGTCTGGCCGTTCATCAGCCAAATAAACACGCACCAAAATACCACCCATAGAATGGGTCACGAAATGCACCCGCCTGCTGCCGCAAGCCGTCACAGCCTTCGGCACGTTTTCCGCCACTAACGTCTGAATATTTGCACTGGTTGATGGATAACCGTTGTTAATGACCATATAATCATCTAATTCTAACAACTCTTGTAGCGCCAAAAAAGATGTCTCTGTGCGCGCCAACCCATGCAGCAGCACAACACAGTCTTGCGATGCAACTGAAGCCGTTATCGACGAAACAGGTACCATCATTAACCAGAATACATTAACTAAACTTATCATGTTCTTTACATAGGTAATTTATTGAAATTGGTAAGGTCTGGCTTGTCTCACTATTCACCATAGACAAATAAAAGTTAATAATCACAAACCCAAACCACCCCCCTCTTTCATAAGATTAGCAAGATACACCGTCATCCTGCATGAAAAGAACCTTTTTTTGTTAAAAGCCCTTAAGCATCGTAAAGATTTGCGATGCGTGCTGGGGATGGGGATGGGATTGAACCACATCAAAGGTTGTCAAAGAACCCCATTCATAAAGTGTTTGAGGAAACTATTCTGAGGGTCAATATTTAGATGGCGTAGATTGTGAAAAAAAATACAATAAGAACTGCATTTTTCAGCAAGTAGAGATGTCTTTTCGCTGTTAGTTGAAGCAATTGGACCCCAAATTGCAAAATCCTGAAAATATCCTCAGCTGACTTAGTTAGGTAGCGCGAGATTAATTAGCAGCACTGACATTGTGGCCAAAATCATTAATAGACATAGCTTGGGACTATACTGGAGCGCTTTTGTATGAAGTCCTTTTAAGTCTATATATCTCAGTAAGCGTTGAAAAAGGCGGCCCCGTTGGGAGCCGCCTTTCTTTAGTTTAGCAGTCAGACGTTGATATATTAGCCAAATTTCAAGAAGAAATTCTGCTTACATCATGCCGCCCATGCCGCCCATGTCGGGCATGCCGCCGCCGCCGCCGCCGCCGGCGCCTTCTTTGGAAGGCTTATCGGCTACCATGGCTTCTGTTGTAATCAGAAGACCTGCAACTGATGCCGCGTCCTGCAGTGCAGTCCGAACAACTTTCGCAGGATCGATAACGCCGAATTTGAACATGTCACCATATTCTTCGGTCTGTGCGTTAAAGCCGAACGCCTTATCGCTGCTTTCGCGGATTTTGCCAGCAACAACAGAGCCGTCAACACCAGAATTCTCTGCAATTTGACGCAGGGGTGCTTCCAAAGCCTTACGAACAATATTGATACCGATCGTCTGGTCAGGGTTTGCACCCTCTAAGCCGTCCAGTGATTTTCCCGCTTGAAGTAAAGCAACCCCACCGCCAACAACGATGCCTTCTTGGACCGCAGCACGTGTAGCGTTAAGTGCGTCATCAACGCGGTCTTTACGCTCTTTCACTTCGATTTCAGACATACCGCCAACACGGATAACCGCAACTCCGCCTGCCAGTTTGGCAACACGTTCTTGCAATTTCTCTTTGTCATAGTCAGATGTTGTCTCTTCAATCTGATTACGGATTTGAACAACACGTGCCTCGATCTCGGCTTTCGAACCGGAACCATCGATGATTGTTGTCTCATCTTTAGTGATAGCAACACGTTTGGCAGAACCCAACATATCAATTGTGACATTCTCAAGTTTCATACCGAGATCTTCGGAAATTACCTGACCACCAGTCAAAATAGCGATGTCTTGCAACATGGCTTTACGACGATCACCAAAACCAGGTGCCTTAACAGCTGCAATTTTCAGACCACCACGCAGTTTGTTCACAACAAGTGTTGCAAGGGCTTCGCCCTCAACGTCTTCTGAAATGATCAAAAGCGGCTTACCAGACTGAATAACTGATTCAAGCAGTGGAACCATTGGCTGAAGCGACGAAAGCTTCTTTTCGTGAAGCAAAATAACCGCATCTTCCAGCTCAACCGTCATTTTGTCAGGGTTAGTAACAAAATACGGTGACAGGTAGCCACGATCGAATTGCATGCCTTCAACAACATCAGTCTCAGTCTCGAGGCCTTTGTTCTCTTCGACAGTGATTACGCCTTCATTGCCAACTTTTTGCATTGCATCAGCAATCTGACGACCAATCTCAGCTTCGCCATTTGCGGAAATAGTACCAACTTGCGCTACTTCGTCGCTGTCAGATACGTCACGTGCTGCAGCTTTAATCGCTTCAACGACTTTACCTGTAGCGAGATCAATGCCACGCTTCAAATCCATTGGATTCATACCAGCAGCGACAGATTTCATGCCTTCACGAATGATTGCTGCGGCCAGAACTGTTGCAGTTGTTGTACCGTCGCCAGCTTCGTCGTTGGTGCGCGATGCAACTTCTTTAACCATCTGCGCGCCCATATTTTCGAACTTATCTTCAAGTTCGATCTCTTTGGCGACGGATACACCATCTTTGGTGATACGTGGTGCACCGAAAGACTTTTCAAGCACAACGTTACGACCTTTTGGGCCAAGCGTGACTTTAACCGCGTCAGCAAGAGTATTCACTCCCTTGAGCATACGATTGCGGGCGTCAGTCCCGAATTTTACGTCTTTAGCAGCCATGATTTAGCTCCTTTGAAATTTTGTGAATGTGCGAATTTAGGACAGTCTTATTAGGACATTATACCCATGATGTCGCTTTCTTTCATGATCAGTAGCTCTTCACCGTCAAGGGTGATTTCTGTACCAGACCATTTGCCAAACAGCACTTTGTCGCCAGACTTAACGCCCATGTCGACAAGTTCGCCACTATCTTTGCGCAGGCCTTCACCACACGCAATAACTTCACCTTCAGCAGGCTTTTCTTTAGCTGCATCTGGAATGATAAGGCCGCCAGCGGTCTTTTCTTCGCCTTCTGTGCGACGCACAAGAACGCGGTCGTGAAGCGGTTTGAAAGCCATTTTAAAAGCTCCTTGCTTATAAATTTCAATTCTTCGCTTCCCTCGGAGTTTAACTAAGGGAGGCAGCTGGCACTCACATCATGCGAGTGCTAGCTGCCTTTACGTAGGGACCTCAACTGAAGCTGTCAACTGCACAATCAGTAGATTTTTACAGGACCATAAAATCGCGCAGCCAGACCAAAGTCTCCGTCACTGATTCAATTCGCCCAGCATGCACTCATCTCAAAGATTAGAATACTTTAGGTCAAAATACTTTGTGGTCCGACTGTTTGCTATCACATTCCTGAACTTTATATTTTTTCTTACACCTCTTACAACAAAGCCAGAACCAAAACATTGACGGCCTCTACAAATCTCACAAAGCGTCAAGACGTTGCGGGAATCGCACCTAATAGTCACTAGGTATTCTGGTTGGCAAAAAGATGGTGTAAATCGATAATCATGGACATCGTGCACTTTCTTAATTCATGCTGCGTTGACCTGCGCGCGCAGGCCCTCTATTAAAAAATGCCAAAATGTTGTTGCTATCTCAGGGACGCTTAACAGCAATGCAAATCTACATGGCGCGATATTAAAATATAATGATAGCTAAAAAATGCCCAGCCTCTGCTAGATCAGTTAAACACTGAAACTAGGTTGAAGGTTCTTAATACGGCCTCAGAGCGAGATTTGTATCATATTATGACAGTCAAAATGCAAATATATTTTTTTATCGATAAAGTTAATCATACAACCCACGGAGTTGGAGACGACCATGGCCAATGATTTAGGACTGGACAGTTTATTGATGGAATATACAGCCGCTCTGAACCTCCCCGTCATGGCACTTAAAACCGAGCAGAAAACGTTGGCGGCGCTATGTTAATGATTGTTCAATGAACAGATTGATGCCGATATTTAGGCATTTCTTATCAGCAATTTCATCTCACCCTAAGTTGCAAAGTAAAAAGTAAACGGTGTTTGACTCTCACGCAAACGGCTGCTGGATTAGTCTTATGCCAAACTTCGAGCTCACGTTGTTTAAAACGCAAATACCCTGATCCGAAGAAAACAGTTTCTAAAGTTAAAATGTCAACAGAAACCCTACAAACAAAGACCCATCCGCATCCCTCACCCAGATTTTTAGTGATTCTAACGTGACGCGTTTTATCATAAATAAAAGTATTTTAAGTCTGTTATATCATAACGACTTGCCTATTAGTTGATATTAAATACTACTTAAATGTCACCCCAGTCTGCAAGACCCACTTTGCCCGCTGCTGTCAGCTTGTAAACGCCGCGTTCTACCCGTGTGAACCACTTATAATGATCATCCGACATGATCCGCCTCGCGTTCGGAACCTCGGTCCATTCAGCAACCTTTGCCCCCTTACTCTCACCATGCACTGCTAAAAAACGTGCACATTTCAGTGCGTCTTGACGGTAACCCGTGATTAACCCGTGGCGCGTCGAACCGCCTTTATTCGGGTCACCCTCAAGACTGTCAAACGCCCGCAACAAAATCTTCTTTTTCTTCTTCAACTTGCGCGCCGCGTAGGGCCCCGGATCAGCCAACGCTTCAACAAATCCATCATACAAACGAACTGTTAAGACCCCTAACCCCAACCGGCGCGCTAGTTTTACGTTGGATCGTAACGCCTTATTTTTAGCGCCTGCAGGGACTGCTACATAGACCTCATCCGTCACCTCAAGTCGTTCAATTCCTTGATGAAACAACGCCAGAGAGAACCCTAGTTTTAACTCAACCACTACAACGTCATCACCACGCCGGCCGACAATATCAGCCACCCCAACCTCACCTTTTATGTCGTAACCCTGCCGCGTCAAGTACGCCTTCACCGGGCCGTATAGATCTGATTCAAGCGGTTTGTTCATAAAAGAAAACATAGCAACATTTACTCTCCCAAACCAAGCCAACAACTGCCCTCAGTGACTTATAAAATAACACTTCACGGTATAAATACTATTAGGCGTCACGTTCTAACGTCAGTTATGTGGCCAACAACTAGCGGTATGCGGCTAGAAAAGCAGCAAAACTGCTGTGACATTCAAGACCCATCCATTCACTTACGAAGACTTAACTGACTCCGCCAGTAGAGCACTTGTCCCCCAAAAAACGCGAAATTAACTGAGACTATAATCCCTTTTAAGATACATCAGCGCCACACGTTTGCAGATGGTGACAAGTCGCAATACCGTGTTTATAGACCGAATAAATACTATACATGATAGGCGTTTTAACATGACTACATTTGTTTTTGGCCACAAGGCCCCAGATACTGATTCTTTGGGTTCCGCATTGATCTGGGCCTGGTACTTAAACCATACGAGCGTCGATGCTACAGCCAAACTGCTTGGCACACCAAACACCGAGGCAGCGTTTGTCGCCGAGCGTTGGGGTTTTGTGCAGCCTGAAGTTATCACCAATGTAACCGATGACCAGCCTTGCGTCATCGTAGATACCAACAACCCAGCTGAATTACCCGCTAATATTAACAGAGCAAACATTACAGCGATCATCGATCATCACAAATTGGTTGGTGGCTTAGAAACAAAAGGCCCAATCGACATCACGATTCGCCCACTCGCCTGCACCGCAACTATAATGAATTCCCTGATGGGCAAACATGCAGTACATATGCCCGAAAACATAAAAGGCCTAATGCTATCGTGCATCCTGTCCGACACGTTGGAATTCCGTTCCCCCACCACAACCGATATGGACCGCGATCTAGCTGTGACTTTGGCCGCCCAGCTGAAACTCACCATTCCTGAATATGCTGCTGAAATGTTTGCCGCCAAATCTGACGTTTCTCATTTTTCAGACTCGGAACTACTGCGTATGGACAGCAAAGAATTCACCGTAGAAGGCACCAAATTCCGTGTTTCAGTGCTAGAAACCACCGCCCCTGCGATCATTTTGGACCGCAAAACGTCGATAATGGACACAATGACAGCAGTGGCAATAGAAGATAACGTTGATCAAGTGCTATTGTTCGTCGTTGATATTCTAAACGAAGAAGCAATCATGCTAATTCCCAACAGTTTGACCAAAAACGTCGCAGAGAAATCCTTCGGGGTGGCAGTGTCTGGTGACAATGTCATCCTCCCTGGCGTAATGAGCCGCAAAAAACAGATTATTCCTAGACTTAAAGTTTAATAATAATAATTTCGTATAGGATGCGCCGATCATAAGTTAGCCAATCTTTTTTCAAAATTCGCGGCGTATACAAATCGAAAATTTTTTATTTGGAAAGCTAGTGTCTACCATGAAATTTTTAAGAAATAGGTAAACCCATGCCCCTAATCATAAACACATTTTTAGAAATTTCAGATCAATATGACGTCGCATTTGTTGACCTTTGGGGCTGTATGCACAACGGAATCACACCATTTCAAGATTCAGTTTCTGCGATGCAAAGCTACCGTAAACGTGGTGGTAAAGTGGTTCTTGTTACGAACTCACCACGCCCGTGGGATAGTGTAGCACAACATCTTTTGGACATGGGAATGGCGCACTGTTGGGATGCCGTTGCTACTAGTGGCGACAGCGCACGCGCCGCAATGTTTCGTGGGTTTGTGGGTTCGAAAATCTGGTTCATGGGTGAAACACCACGCGACGACGATTTTTTTAAGACACTGAGTATCGTTAATAATCCAATAAATATCCAAAAGGTCCCACTTGATCAAGCCGAGGGCATAGTCTGCTGCGGTCCCTTTGACACGCAAGCCGACCTCGAAGTAAACCGACCAGAGTTTTTGTATGCCAAGTCCAAAGGCCTAAAGCTGCTGTGCGCCAACCCTGATATTATCGTGGATCGCGGTGAAAGCCGTGAATGGTGTGCCGGTGCGTTGGCTGAGCTATATACCAAAATGGGCGGTGAAAGTTTGTATTTCGGTAAGCCTCACCCCCCCATCTACGACCTCGCTCGCAAACGGTATGCCGCGTTAACTGATGGAATATCCAATCCACGGATTATAGCCATTGGAGATGGGATTCGCACTGACATCCTCGGTGCTCAACAAGAAGACATTGACAGCCTGTTTATCACCGGCGGTTTGGCGGCAGCAGTCACCAAGACCATCACGCAGCCTGATGAAACGGCATTAAGCGATTATATTAAATCTGAAAAAGTGACGCCAACATATTCAATCGGCTTCCTGCGCTAGATTAAAAGCTCCTTGACTTGCTCCACACTTACAAAGTAATTAAATTACACTTTATATATGGTAGATGAACTTTTATTGCTCAATGGACTAAATCATGTTTGATAATAACCCTCGTGGAACCATCTGCATCGAGGATATCGAAATAGGTATGGTGCGGTCGTTACGCAAAGTCATCACCGATCGCGATATTGAGATGTTTGCAGAAATTTCAACGGACCATAATCCCGTCCACTTTGACGATGACTACGCTCGCGGCTCTATTTTCGAAGGCCGCATTGCCCACGGCATGCTCACGGCGGGTCTGATCTCAGCAGTGATCGGGGAACAGTTGCCTGGCCATGGCACTGTCTACCTCGGTCAGACCCTTAGATTTATATCCCCTGTGCGCCCCGGCGACATGGTAGAGGCAATAGTTACAGTCGTCGACATGGACATTGCCAAACGTCGAGTGACAATGGAAACCCATTGCAAAATAGACGGTAAAAAGGTTCTCAAGGGTGAAGCAATAGTCATGGCGCCGTCACGTAAATTTGACTGATAGTAAGGCGGCTTGTACCTTGCGCGCGGGCGGGCTACGCAAGCCTATGCGCATTATTCGTGACCCAGATTACATTGCAAAAAATGACCGTGGAGCAGCTGTGGCCATAGGCAATTTTGACGGGGTCCATTTAGGCCATCAAGCCGTTATCGACCTGACACGCAGCGTTGCGAAAAGAGCACCCTTGGGTATATTGACGTTTGAACCCCATCCCCGTGATTATTTTGCACAAATATCCACACAATCCATCCCACCGTTCCGCCTTATGAACGCAGCATCCAAGGCCAATCAGCTCAAAAAATTGGGGGTTGAGCGTTTATACGAAGTGCCATTTAACGACGTCCTTGCCGCTTTAACTCCAGAGGATTTCGCACAAAGCATCATTGTTGATCGCCTTGGATTAACACATGTAGTTGTCGGTGCTGACTTCTGTTTTGGCAAAGACCGCGCTGGTAAGGCTGCTGACTTGCAAGAGTTCGGGGCTGTCATGGGGTTCGGCGTGACAATCGCCCCAATGCTTGCCACCGCCTCAGGGGATGTGTCATCCACCGCAATCCGCAGCGCACTTGCCAATGGGTTCCCGCGCGCGGCCGCTGAAATGCTCGGTCACTGGCACCGAATCGACGGTCCTGTCATCACTGGCGAACAGCGTGGGCGCGACCTTGGGTACCCCACTGCCAACATGTCCATCGACGGGCTACATCCACCAAAATTTGGGGTATACGCCGTGAAAGTTGACGTATTAGCAGGGCCGCACGAGGGCAGTTACAGTGGAGCTGCTTCTATTGGCGTTCGCCCAATGTTTGGCATTAATGTGCCAAATTGCGAAAGCTTCCTTTTCGATTTCTCGGGCGATTTATACGGCACACAACTTAGTGTAGCCTTGGTCGACTACTTGCGTGGTGAAGAAAAATTTAATGATCTAGAGGCGTTGATTACTCAAATGGACACCGATTGCAGCCGCGCTCGCGAAATTTTGTCTCATGTCTGATCCGATTAACCGCAGCGACATTCGGACTGAATTTTGGTCTCATGTCCCGTTATCGAAAATGACTAAACCTGAGTGGGAGGCCCTGTGTGATGGTTGTGGGAAATGTTGCCTGAACAAACTCGAGGATGAAGACACTGGCGAGGTCGAGATGACTCGTGTGGCATGCAAATTGCTCGACGATACGACGTGTAATTGTAGCCTGTATTCCAAGCGTCATAATTATGTTCCCGAATGTATAGTGCTGACCCCGAAAACCATTAAAGATAACATGTATTGGCTGCCACAAACTTGCGCCTACCGTCTTGTCTTTGAAGGTAAAAATTTATTCCACTGGCATCCTTTAGTATCAGGTAATTCCCAATCTGTGCATAACGCAGGCGTATCAGTTCAGGGCCTCACGGTAAGTGAAGCAAGTATTCCAGACGACGAATGGGAAAATCATATAATTGAGGAACCACTTTAAATGTTTTTCGCCTCCGATAACTCTGGTCCTGCACATCCAAAAGTTATGAACGCCATGATGCGCGCCAATGAAGGTTTTCGATTTGGCTATGGCGCCGACCCTGAAATGGATCGTGTCCGCGCTTTAGTGCGCGACCTATTTGAAGCGCCAGAAGCGGCAGTATATCTGGTGTCCACAGGCACAGCCGCGAATTCAATAGCATTGGCAACGTTAACGGAACCTTGGCAGACGATTTTCTGCACCAAACTATCCCATATCAATGAAGACGAATGTAATGCGCCCGAGTTTTACAGTGGTGCAAAACTAACAATTGTCGCCGACAAAAATGCAAAAATGACGCCCACAACCCTTCATATGGCAATGTCGGCAGAAGAGACACGCGGCGTACATGGACCGCAACGTGGTCCAGTATCGATCACGCAAATCACTGAAAAAGGCACAGTTTACACCCTTAATGAACTGAATGCTTTGACGTTAGTGGCAAAAGAATTTGGCGTTGCGACCCAATTAGACGGGGCACGGTTTGCTAATGCTATAGTTACACTGGGCTGCACACCTGCGGAAATGACTTGGAAGGCTGGTATTGATTGTGTCTGTTTTGGGGGTACTAAGAATGGTCTTATGGGAGTTGAGGCTGTGATATTCTTCAATCCAAAACACGCTTGGGAGTTTGAATTGCGCCGTAAACGTGGTGCGCATCTAGCGTCTAAGCACCGCTATCTTTCAGCTCAGATGGAAGCATACTTGGAAGACAATCTGTGGCTTGAACTGGCTAAAAGCGCCAACGCCAGCGGCCAGCGCTTAGCCGATGGATTAAGAAAATACAATAATGTGACGTTCCCCTTTGAACCCGAAGCCAATATGATGTTCTTTGAAGCTCCTCGTAATTTGCACAAAAAAGTAAAAGCGGCGGGTGCACAATATTACGTTATGGGATCACTCGAGGGGGATAAAGATGAATCTGTATTAGGCCGATTGGTGTGCGATTGGTCAGTTGGCTTTGATGGAGTTGATGCTTTTCTAGCCGCGCTAGAGGACTGACGCGACAGCATCTGCATGAGTTATTGGCGCCATGTGACCGGCTCCAGAAATTTCGTATCTACAAGCTTGAGGCATTCGACTCGCAAGCCCATCTAAGATTGCTGTCATAACTTTCTGACTATCACTACCTTCGATCAAATCAACTGGACATTCAACGTTAGCCAAACGCGCCAGAAAACCATGAACATCGTCTTCAATCGCTGGAAATACCTCAGGAATCAGATGAACCCGTGCAACCAATGCGGCTCGCCTTCCTTCAGATATATCTTCCCAACTACTGCCATCGCCCCACATACCTAGAAATGCCTGCGCAGCCGCGTTGAGATCTTGTATATGCCATGCAGCGAGGAATGGTTCCATTGTGATTTGATGTGCAGCATACGCCTCCGTATTGGTGGCAGCCGCGAACATAACAGGTTCAATCAATGTCACGCGTGACACCAAGTCCGGGCGTTCAGCGGCCAGCCTTAGAGCAACGGTTGCCCCAAATGAGTGGCCTATGATATGAGTTGGACTGTGCAAAAGCTCTGCGGCAATAGCCGTTGCATCAGAGTGGTATTCGGTGCCAACCCAAGACGCACTGCGACCATGACCTGGCAAGTCAAAAAAAACATTTCGGGCAAGCGGTAATTTTGCCGCTAACGGCATCAACGTTTCATGATGGCCAAGCGAACAGTGTATGAACAGTCGCGTAGTTTCTGCATCGCCTTTTTCAACAACCCAAACATCTTGCCCTGCAACACGGCGCAGCAACTAAAAATCACCAGCTAGGTGACGGTCTAAATCATCCAGACGATCTTGGCCCCAGAACCGCTCATCCGTATCTGTAATAAAGAATGGCGCGCCAAACACGCCCTTAGCAACGGCCTCTTCAAGGTTTGCACTGTACGTTTCAGCCCCATTTAACAGCCCGCTGTCCGCCAATGCCGGATCAAATCCCGCTTCTACTAAACAAGCACGAATTACATCATCCTCAGCAATGTTTTTTTCATCTGCCCAGCAATTACGCGTTATTGTATTAACCAGTTTTCCAACATCTCCACCCGCTGCTTGCGCAGCAATGATTATGTACGATGACGGAGCTGGGTTGGTTGGCCAGAACGCAGGTTTAAGGTTCAATGGTAAACCTGCCACAATGGCGCGACGGCGCATTTCTTGCAGCCGGTAGGCTTGCCGATTGGGGTGGCGATCTTTAGGGGGGGTGCCACCTGTACGGCCAAATAGCCCCATGATATCGAGGGGTTTATATGTAATCGTAGCATCATGCTTTTTCGCGACAGCTTCAAGCTTAGTTCCGTTAAGGTACGTGAACGGGGAAATCGTGGCGAAGTAATAGTCGATATGTGGCATTTGGTTCTCCTAAAATCACGCTCATTTGTTGGAGCGACCCTAAGGACGTGCTACTCCGTGTCAACTTCCGCGATTCTATTAACCTGGGACCTGCTGCACATGCCAAATCTGATCGAACCGAAGCTTATTTCCGGCAACTCTAATTTGCCCTTAGCTAAAGCCGTCGCAAAACGAATGTCCATGCATCGCGGCATCAACGTTGGATTGGTCGAAGCGCGCGTAGAACGTTTCAACGACGGTGAGATTTTTGTCGAAGTCTACGAAAACGTCCGTGGGGAAGATATGTTCATCATCCAGCCTACGTCAAACCCAGCTAATGATAATCTCATGGAATTGCTGATTATTTCAGATGCTTTGCGTCGCTCTTCAGCTTCGCGCATCACTGCAGTAATCCCGTATTTCGGCTACGCTCGCCAAGACCGACGATCAAAGGCTCGCACGCCGATCACCGCCAAACTTGTTGCAAATATGCTTGTTGAATCTGGAATTGAACGAATTTTAACGCTTGACTTGCACGCGACCCAGATTCAAGGTTTTTTTGATATTCCCGTTGATAATCTTTATGCAAGTCCAATTTTTGCATTGGACGCAATGCACCACTTTAAGGATCAAATGGATGATGTGATGGTCGTGTCACCCGACGTTGGTGGCGTGGCGCGCGCTCGTGATTTAGCCCAACGGATTGGCGCACCACTTTCTATTGTTGACAAGCGCCGAGGGAAACCCGGTGAAGTTGCCGAAATGACAGTGATTGGTGACGTCGCCGGCCGCACTTGTCTTATTGTGGACGACATCGTCGACACAGCGGGTACTCTTTGTAAAGCGGCCGAGGTTTTGATGGAACATGGCGCCAAAGAAGTGCATTCCTATATTACGCACGGCGTATTGTCAGGACCAGCAATTGAAAGGGTTAGCAATTCGGTTATGCGAAACCTCGTAATTACGGATACGATCCAGCCGACTGACGCGGTGAAAGCGTGTAAAAATATTCGGATTGTGCCAACTGCCCCAATTTTTGCACAGGCAATTTTAAACACGTGGAACGGGACATCAGTTTCGTCTCTGTTTGATCACAAGACACTACAACCAATTTACGAAGGCATGTATTCGGACTTATAACTAAATCTGTTAGCGTTTTAAAAGTAATAACTAAGATTTCCATCCGTCCACCTTAAGTAATTCACCGATCGCCTGCCACGCAACGCAACGCGGGCGATCCTTGTATCCTCCTATATTTCAAACAAGATATTAAATCCGTCTTTTTGGATCTCATCTGCCCGAACATAAACCCAGGCATTTGCATCACTAACTATATCTCACATAGACAGGTTTACCGGTACGACAGCAGTATTGCTAAAAATTCAGAGAATTCAACATACGCTCAGGTCTGCCTGGCACCCATGGAGTTCCACATAACCTCATAATTTTCAAAGTCGGAAAACAAAGCAACATCGCCGTGGTCCACCCCAATCAAATGATTTTGCAAGTTTTTTATGCTATGCAGTCAATGCAGAGGTTTAATTATACGTAACACTTTTCATTAAATTTATAAGAGTACAGAAATAAACCATATTTGAAGTAACCCATTATTTTGTTAAGATTGAGCATAATTTCGCAATTTCACGATGAGAGGAATCATCAACAGTACTAACACGGCACCCATCAAGAACGGCGCACCAGGCAAATAGAGGCCATTATCGTCGACAAAAACCTCAAATACACCAGTCACAACTAAAGGTGCAAGAAAGGCCGCAATTGACGCCAGTGAAGCGATCACTCCTTGTACCAAACCCTGTTTTTCATCACTCACCAAGTTGGACGCCATAGCCGTCATCATTGGTGGCGACAAATCTGAGAGTGCTGCAAATACCAAAACAAGTATCAACCCAGTTACTGTTGAAATCAAACCAAAGCCGATGAAGCCAATCAGCGCTGAGACTATGCCAATACGTAACGTGCTGAACTCCCCAAACCGTGTAATCAAGATTGGCATAAGCCCAGCTTGGACAACGGCCAATAAAATACCGTATCCTGCAAGCGAAAGACCAATTAATAAAGTCGACCAGTCAAACAGTTCGCGAGTAAAAAACGCCCAGAGAGTTGGGTAAACCATATTAGCGAATTCGAAAAAAAACAAGCAGATCAATGGAATTGCAAGATTAGGGATTTTGAAAGCTTCAAGGATTGCTTTGAAGGGGTTGAGGTCATGTCGCCCAAAATCACGGCGCTTAGCAGGAGAAAGGCTTTCAGGCAGCACGAAAAA
>JBLILC010000027.1:0-28174 GCA_047635635.1 Octadecabacter sp.
TGAGACATTTATATGTGTAACCATGCATTACAATGCCACCAGAGTATGACACTCCGCAAGGTCTCGCCCAACTTAACGACAATGTCGCTTTACCACTAGTCAGTCCGGCGTTGGTCGTGTTGGCTACTGGAAAGGAGAACCGTTATGATCGCTACTACTATAAAGTCGAACTTGTCGAACTGGCATGAACGCGTCGATCTCGCTGCGGCTTTCCGTTGGACCGCGCGTTTGAACATGCACGAAGGTGTCGCAAACCACTTTAGCTTCGCTATTAACGATGAGGGTTCGCAGTTTTTGATGAATCCCAATCAGATGCATTTCAGCCGTATCAAGGCAAGCGATATGATAGTCGTAGATGCCAACGACCCTGAAACACTTTCTGGCTCCAATGCCCCTGATCCGACAGCGTGGGGCTTGCACGGCGGCATTCACCGTCATTGCCCGCACGCTCGTTGCGCAATGCACGTCCATTCGATCCATGCGACCGTTTTGGCAACATTAAAGGATAGCCGTCTACTGCCCATTGATCAGAATTGCGCAACCTTTTTCAATCGCTTCGTAATCGATGATCATTATGGCGGTCTTGCGTTTGAAGAAGAAGGCGAGCGGTGTGCAGGTTTGCTAATTGACCCAAAACAGAAAGTCATGATCATGGGCAACCACGGAATCATGATTATTGGCGCAACAGTCGCCGAAACTTTCAATAGGCTTTACTATTTCGAACGCGCTGCAGAAACCTATATTCGCGCTTTGCAAACAGGACAGCCACTACGCGTGTTGTCTGACGCGGTTGCTGAAAAGACAGCGCAAGAACTTGAAGATTATCCTGAACAGGACGAACGCCACCTCTCTGAACTCAAGGCTATCCTTGACGACGAAGGGTCAAATTATGCTAGCTGAAGTCAGTCAGCCAAAACGTCAGGAATGGAATTATTTTTTGCGGGCAATCCCATCAGACGTGGGGTTCGCAAGTGTGATGCTTAGCAACAGAAAATGCCTGCCTCTTGGCAACTTTTACCAGCAGAACTGCGACCGCTATTTTGGATGTGATTACACCAATTCTGATGTCCTACAGGACATCGGAGTTGGTTGCTGGCATGATGGCACAATGGGCAGAACCTCTAAAAGTGCTGAGGTGATAGACATGAAATTCGTCGAAGACCTGTCACGATGGACCAGCACTCGCCGCCTTGGCAGGACTGGATAGGCCAACCCTATCTTTCAATCCAAATAAGGCAGACACAATGATCACCTATGGCCTCACAGACGAACACACGATGATTGCGGACACCGTTCGCAGCTTTGTAGAAAAAGAAATTTATCCACACGAAGATCTCGTCGAACGTACAGGTGAGGTTCCGCAGGACATCGCAGATGAGATTAAGCGCAAGACAATTGAATTAGGCTTCTACGCCTGTAATTTCCCCGAATTAGTGGGTGGTGCGGGCCTAAACCACGTTGAGTTTGCGCTTGTTGAGCGTGAACTTGGACGTGGATCAATGGCGCTTAGCCACTTTTTTGGGCGGCCACAGAACATTCTCATGGCTTGTGAGGGAGATCAGATCGAACGTTATCGCGACCCTGCTGTTCGTGGCGAACGTATGGATGCGCTTGCAATGACAGAACCAAGCGCGGGATCAGATGTACGTGGCATGAAGTGTTCAGCTGTTCGAGACGGTGGTGATTGGGTTCTCAACGGGACTAAACATTTTATTTCAGGCGCAGATCACGCAGATTTCCTTATAGTCTTTGTCGCTACGGGGGAGGATATAACTCCACGGGGGCCAAAGAAACGCATCACCACATTTCTTGTGGATCGCGGAACGCCGGGCTTCACCATTCGTGACGGATACAAATCTGTGTCACATCGCGGCTACAAAAACATGATCCTCGACTTCGACGATTGCCGACTACCAAATGCACAGGTCTTAGGTGAGGTCGATGGTGGCTTTTCTGTGATGAACGAATGGCTTTATGCGACACGCATTACTGTTGCAACAATGTCAGTAGGCCGCGCGCGCCGTGTTTTTGATTATGCGCTAAAATACGCAACGGAACGCGAACAATTTGGTCAGAAAATTGGTAAATTCCAAGGTATCAGTTTTCAGCTTGCTGATATGATCACTGAAATCGACGCAGCAGATTTGTTGACCCTTGCCGCTGCTGATCGCCTCGACAAAGGGTTGCCCGCCAACCGTGAAATCGCGTCGGCGAAACTCTATGCGTCCGAAATGCTGGGCCGTGTCACTGATGCTGCAATTCAAATTCATGGCGGCATGGGGTTAATGGATGATTTTCCACTTGAACGCTTTTGGCGTGATGCTCGTGTGGAACGCATCTGGGACGGTACCTCTGAAATCCAACGCCACATTATTAGCCGTGAATTGCTGCGGGCGCTTGGTGCATGATCTATGATTTATCGAGACTACTTCGTCCCAAAAGCATCGCTGTGATTGGTGGGGGGCCATGGTGTCGCTCCGTGATCGATCAGCTTCAGAAAGTCAAATTCAAAGGTAATATTTGGCCTGTTCACCGCAGTGCAAGTTTGATTTGTGGAATGCCTGCCTACGCATCGATGCAAGACTTGCCGGGCGTTCCTGACGCTGCATTCATTGGGATCAACCGCGACGCCACTATTGATGCTGTGGCGCAACTGTCAAACCTTGGCGTGGGTGGCGCCGTTTGTTTTGCTAGCGGCTTTGGCGAAACCGATGACGGTGAAGAGGCTAACACTCGCCTGCTAGAAGCCGCAGCCAACATGCCAACTCTTGGTCCCAATTGCTACGGCATCATCAACGCACTTGATGGCGTGTCGCTTTGGCCAGATCAGCACGGCTGCTTGGGTGTTGATCGTGGAGTTGCAATCCTCACGCAAAGCTCAAACATAGCGATTAACCTGACAATGCAGCAACGCGGCCTGCCTATTGCTTACGTTGTGACTTGTGGAAATCAGGCGCAGCTTTCGATGGCCCAGATCGCTGATGCGCTGCTTGATGATCCGCGCGTCACAGCGATTGGCCTACACATCGAAGGGTTTAGTGATCTTTTAGCCTGGCAAAGATTTGCCCGCAAAGCTTACGCAAAAGGCATTCCGTTGGTTGCACTGAAAGTAGGAAAGTCTACCGAGGCAAAAAGCGCCACAATTTCGCATACTGCGTCATTGGCGGGCAGTGACGCAGGTGCAACTGGGCTACTTGAACACCTTGGAATCGCGCGGGTTAATGATTTACCTACTTTGCTAGAGACTTTGAAAATCTTGCATGTTGCTGGCCCCCTTCCTTGTGGGCGCATCGCATCGATCAGTTGTTCAGGTGGAGAAGCGAGTCTAATTGCCGATATGGCACACGACTTAACCCTAACTTTCCCGTCTCTAACGAATCTGCAGGAATCATGTCTTTTCGCTGCGCTTGGCCCTAAGGTCGCACTGGTAAACCCGTTAGACTATCACACCTACATTTGGCGCGATGTTAAAGCTATGACACATGCCTTTTCGGCTATGATTGAAGCTGAAACCGCAATCACGTACTTGATAGTGGATTTCCCACGCGGTGATATCTGTGACCCGTCAGATTGGGAATGCGTGATCCAATCAGCGTTAGACACTCGTGCCGCAACGAGCGGGACAATCGCCATGGTTTCTACCCTACCCGAACTTATGCCTGAACACATTGCCCACCGTCTGATGGTAGGTGGTATTATTCCGATGTGTGGCCTTGGAGAGGCTTTGGCCGCGACAGAGGCCGCCCGTCAGCGTGAACCAAGGTCGATAGACCTAGTGATTCCAACCGCATCAAATTACGCTATGACTATGTCGGAAGCAGACGCAAAGCAGGCTTTGGAAAGGGCAGGGGTCAAAGTACCGAAATTCTTGATTGGGGACCTCGAAACGCTTGCCTTACATGCTGATGTTAAACAGGGATTGTTTGTGCTGAAATCCATGGGAACCGCTCACAAAAGTGAAGTTGGTGGTGTTGCACTCTCGCTGACCAATGGCGAAGCCGTACGCCAAGCGGGGGCGAAGATGTTCTCCAAGGATTTCATCCTTGAAGAGATGATTGTGGACACCGTTGCTGAAATTCTCGTAGGTGTTGTAAAAGATCCTGCTCATGGGTTTGTGATTACGATTGGTGCTGGTGGAATTCTTGCTGAACTGATGCAAGATACCGCATCTATCCTAATGCCGGCGTCCCGCGATTATATAAAACAGACACTAAACAGATTAAAAATAGCAAAAGTTCTCAACGGATACCGCAATCAACCCGCCGGAGATATTGAAGCGTTGCTAGATACCATTGAAGCAATCCAATCCTACGTTCTTGCCAATCTCTACACCATTGAAGAGGTTGAGGTTAACCCACTCATTATCACCCAGACCTGTGCGGTTGCTGCTGATGCCTTAATAAGGAAACGCTATGACTGACCCGATTAAAACAAGACGTGAGGGTGCCATTCTCGAAGTGACGTTGGACCGCCCAAAGGCTAATGCAATCGACCTTACTACAAGCCGGATCATGGGTGAGGTTTTTGCTAATTTTCGTGATGACCCCGATCTTCGGGTCGCAATCCTAACAGGTGCGGGGGAAAAGTTTTTTTGCCCCGGATGGGATCTAAAGGCAGCAGCAGACGGTGACGCTGTTGACGGCGACTATGGTGTTGGTGGATTTGGCGGCCTGCAAGAACTGCGTGGCATGAAAAAACCTGTTATTGCTGCTGTAAACGGTATTTGTTGTGGAGGTGGTCTGGAATTAGCGCTGTCGGCTGACATTATTCTTGCGGCTGAGCATGCGACATTCGCGTTGCCTGAAATCCGGTCTGGCACAATTGCTGATGCAGCATCTATCAAACTTCCCAAACGCATTCCTTATCATATTGCGATGGAGCTATTGTTGACCGGTCGATGGTTCGACACGACCGAGGCTCTTAATTGGGGTTTAATCAATCATGTCCATTCAGCCACGGATTTGATGGAACAGGCTTGGGATATGGCGAGGCTGTTGGCGTCTGGTCCGCCGTTGGTTTATGCCGCTATCAAAGATGTTGTTCGCGATGCTGAGGATGCAAAGTTCCAAGACGTAATGAACCACATCACTAAACGCCAAATAGCGTCTATTGACCGGCTTTATTCAAGTGAAGATCAGCTTGAAGGTGCACGTGCATTTACTGAAAAACGCAATCCGATTTGGAAGGGTTATTAAGGTAGAAGTGTCCTGATCCGACGCAGCGCAAAACTATAACCATCCGTTCCAAACCCCGCAATCACGCCTTCAGCGCGACCTGACACATAGGAATGATGCCGAAATCGTTCGCGTTTGTGAATATTGGAAATGTGGACTTCCATCACCGGACCCTCAAAAACGTTTAGCGCGTCTAGAATGGCGACAGACGTATGGCTTAACGCAGCTGGGTTGATGATAATGCCAACTGCAACTCCACGCGCCTCTTGTATCCAGTCTACCAGTACGCCTTCATGATTTGATTGGCGCGCATGAACGTCCAGCCCAAGTTCAAGACCCAGTTTAGTACAAGACGCCACAACATCATCAAGCGTTTCAGAGCCATAAATTTCTGGCTGGCGTTGGCCCAAAAGGTTTAGATTCGGACCGTTGAGAAGCAGTATTTTATCCATTAGGGACCATCCTTCATGATCATGATTATGGCAAGCCCTGAGGTCTTTGTGAATTGAACAAGTCTCGCGTTGTCGTAACCATGTGACACGTCAACTTTACCGTTGTAGATACCACCTTTTCTATAAGTGAGATCAACAATTTTTTGCGTCTAGCTTTGCAATAAGCGCTGTAAATCCAGAGCTTTGATATTGATTAATGTTGACTAAAATAACTAACGAACACCCATGGTCTGTGGTTCATACAAGAGTTAATTATCTAAGGCCTATCATGATCTAATTTGAGTGTACTCGAACTAATAGTTCTGTGATGTCTGATTACACCTAACACCTTCTCCAAAAGACCTGGCGCGCCAACTGGCCCAATGCAAAATCCTCCGTCCCTCACTGACAAATTCTGTGCTTGGTCCAACATCCAGGACCTCTGTCACTGGTGAAAACTGCACCATCTTGCGTAAGATGGAGTAACCTTGCACATCAACAAACTCATTTTCGTAAGTAACCTCCCAAGCTGCATAAAGTTGCTTGGTATCTTTAAGGTTTAAACGTACGAGCGCTCTTCACTTGTGAAGCATCGTACGCAAATGGACATTAACACACCTTGCGCCGCGCTACATCTTGCGAGACGAAGAGATATGACAAAAACACTCCTCTCCTTTGGCCACGGTTATTCCGCCCGCGCACTTACGAAGCTTTTACCTGATGATTGGCGCGTTATTGGAACCACGCGCAGTGAAGAGAAGGCTGCCACATTAATGGCAGAAGGAATCGAGCCGCGTATTTGGCCTGGCGCGGACCTTATGCCAGCTATTAATTCTGCAACTCACATATTAATTTCTGCTGGTCCTTCTGAGGGTGGCGATCCAGTCCTTAATGAATTTCGCGACAAAATCGCGGCACGTCGTGCTCAGTTCGAATGGGTTGGCTATCTTTCTACGACAGGCGTTTATGGAGATCATGATGGTGGCTGGGTAGATGAAAACACTCCCTTGAGCCCCTCTACAAAACGTGGACAGATGCGGGTGGACGCCGAATTTGCATGGCAATCGCTGGGGCTGCCACTCCATATTTTTCGACTTGCTGGAATTTATGGCCCGGGGCGTGGGCCATTTTCGAAAGTGCGCAATGGCACCGCGCGGCGTATTATCAAAGAGGGTCAGGTTTTCAGTCGTATCCATGTGGCAGACATTGCCCAAACGCTGGCCGCCTCAATTGCAAAACCCAATCCAGGTATGGTTTATAATTTGTGTGATAATGATCCGGCTCCGCCCCAAGACGTTATCGCGCATGCTGCAGAATTGCTTGGACTTCCAATTCCCTTAGCTCAAGACTTTGCCAATGCAGACCTCACTCCGATGGCGCGTAGCTTCTATGCTGAAAGCAAGAAAGTCCGTAACGAGCGCATCAAATCTGATCTTGGCGTAAAGTTAATTTATCCAGATTATCGCGTAGGCCTAGCTGCGTTGCTGGCGAATGAAAATGTAAATCGCTAGGTCAAAGCTTGTTCTTCGTGGGTCCAATTGCCATATGAAAAATAATCACAAAGGACTGCTCATGACGCTTCGACAAAAGACTACAGAGTTTTTAGAAACCGCCGTCGTCCGTAACTCTATCATTTGTGTTATATTATTCAACGCAGTCCTTCTTGGTCTCGAATCCTCGATAACTGTTATGAATTTTGCTGGCAGTCTCATCAACAAGCTCGACATAATCTGTTTGTCAATTTTTGTACTCGAAATTCTGGCAAAACTTTTTACGCAACATTTCCGGTTTTTTCGATCCGGTTGGAATATCTTTGATTTTGTGATCGTGGGCATCGCACTGATACCGGCAGCACAGGCGTTCTCGGTATTGCGTGCGCTCCGTATACTTCGGATTCTTCGCGTTGTTTCAGCAGTTCCTAGCCTTCGTCGTGTAGTGGAAGGTTTTTTGACTGCGTTGCCCGGCATGGGTAGCGTGTTTATGTTGATGTCTCTGATTTTTTACATAGGGTCGGTCATTGCTACTAAATTATTTGGCGAAGCCTTTCCACAATGGTTTGGAACTTTAGGCCATTCGGCCTACAGTCTGTTTCAAATTATGACTTTGGAAAGCTGGTCAATGGGCATCGTTCGCCCGGTGATGATAGAATTCACCTATGCTTGGGTGTTCTTTATTCCGTTCATCATGGTCACGACCTTTGCTGTAGTGAACCTTCTTGTGGGTTTGATTGTCAATTCAATGCAAGACGCACACAACGAAGAATCCAACGCTGCAACTGACACTTATCGTGACGAGGTTTTAGTGCGTCTTAAAGCGATTGAAAAACGTCTACCTAAGTAGCCTTATATACCTTTTCCAGTGGCATTGGCGCCCAACACATCCAGCACTTTCGCTTCAATGTGTTCAGCGTTCATGCCGGCAATCTCATACATTTCGCGTGGACCTGCTTGGTCGATGAAAATATCTGGCAACATCATCGACCGGAATTTCAAGCCATGATCGAATACGCCTTCTTCGGCCAGAAATTGAGCTACATGTGACCCAAACCCGCCGATTGCGCCTTCTTCGACGGTGATCAGTGCCTCATGATTGAGCGCCAACTCAAGGATCATATTGCGATCAAGGGGCTTGGCAAATCGCGCATCCGCAACCGTTGGTGTGATGCCTTTTGCAGCCAGCGCTTCGCAGGCTTTTTCGACTTCTTGCAATCTTGTGCCAAATGATAAAATAGCAACGCGTGTCCCCTCACGGATCATTCGACCCTTACCAATTTCCAGAGGTTGCGCGTCATTGGGAATTTCAACACCAACACCTTCGCCACGTGGAAAGCGGAACGCGATTGGCCCACTGTCATGGGCGACGGCCGTTGCCACCATGCGTGTCAACTCAGCTTCATCTGCGGCGGCCATTACGACAAACCCGGGCAAGTTTGCCAGAAATGCTACGTCAAAGGATCCGGCATGGGTCGCACCATCCGCACCAACCAAGCCTGCACGGTCTATTGCGAAGCGCACTGGTAAACGTTGAATGGCCACATCATGTACGATCTGATCATAACCCCGTTGCAGAAATGTAGAATATAGCGTGCAAAACGGCTTCATGCCGCCAGCAGCAAGACCTGCACAAAACGTCACTGCATGTTGTTCGGCAATACCAACATCAAAACAGCGTGACGCAAACTGCGACATGAACCGATCTAACCCTGTGCCGTCCGGCATCGCCGCAGTCACCGCGACTATTTTATTATCCTTGGTCGCATGTTTGATCAGGCTTTCAGCAAACACTGATGTGTAAGATGGCGCATTGCTAGGCGTCTTTTTCTGCTCTCCTGTCACCACATCAAACTTTGCAGTAGCGTGACCCCGATCTGCTCGGTTTTCAGCGTAACCTTTACCTTTTTTGGTGATTACATGAATCAGAATTGGTCCTGTTGCGCGTATTTTTACCGTCCGCAAAACTGACAGCAATTGATCCATGTCATGTCCGTTAATTGGGCCTAGATATGAAAATCCCAGCTCTTCAAATAAGGTTCCACCAACGGTCATATGCTTTAGCATATCCTTTGCCCGCTTGGCCCCGATTTGAAACGGTTCCGGCAAAAACGACACTGCACCTTTGGCCGCTGCCTTGAATTCATGAAACGGATCACCGGCATACAGCCGCGACAGATACGATGACATCGCGCCTACGGGTGGTGCGATCGACATTTTGTTGTCATTTAAAATGACGATCAGGCGTTTTTTCAAATGCCCCGCATTGTTTAATGCTTCATACGCCATACCAGCTGACATTGCCCCATCGCCAATTACTGCAATCGCATCACCACCCTCGCCACCCAAATCACTTGCAACAGCAAAACCGAGAGCCGCAGAAATTGAAGTTGATGAATGTGCCGCACCAAAGCAGTCATACGGTGATTCAGTCCGTTTGGTGAATCCGCTTAGTCCATCTTTTTGGCGTAGTGTGCGAATCCGATCCCGCCGACCAGTCAGAATTTTGTGCGGATAAGTCTGATGACTGACATCCCAAACAATTTTGTCTTTAGGCGCATCAAAAACTGCATGCAAAGCAACGGTCAGTTCAACCACTCCTAGCCCGGCACCCAAGTGGCCGCCTGTCTCTGATACTGCAGAAATCGTCTCAGCACGTAGTTCGTGCGCAAGTGTGCGCAGTTGTACATCGGTTAACCCGTTTAGGTCACTCGGTAGATCAATCTGATCCAAAAGTGGGGTCTTCGGTCTCTCAGCCATATTGGGCCATCCTTTAGTGCGTCCTGTTTAACACAAACCGCGCGGCAGCCTTCAACGTAGCAGCCCCCTCACGATATATATCTAATGCATCACATGCTTCATCCACCAACTCAACTGCGCGGCTTTTTGCCCCATCCAGTCCCAGCAGCGATACAAACGTGGCCTTACCTGCAGCAGTGTCTTTCCCAACGGCCTTACCAACTGCGTCAGCGTTGCCCGTTACATCCAGAATATCATCCGCAATCTGAAAAGCTTGACCCAGTGAACGGCCATATTGCTGCATTGGCATTTCATCTGCGCCTGCAATTCGTGGCCCTGCTGTACAAGCCCATTCAATCAGCGCACCAGTCTTTTTGGCTTGTAGGCTTTCAATCTTGTGTAGGGTTAAAGGCTCACCTGCAGACTCGGCCGCTATATCAGCAGCTTGCCCTCCAACCATACCTCGTTCACCTGCATTAACAGCCAACATATGCGCCAAAACAACTTTCGCCTCTGGTGTGATGTCTGCTAGCATTATTAATTCAAAGGCTAACGCCTGCAATGCATCACCAGTTAAAACTGCCGTCGCCTCATCCCATTTGCGGTGTATTGTTGGCTTGCCCCGCCGTACGTCATCATTATCCATACAAGGTAGATCATCATGTACGAGGGAGTAAGCATGCATTGATTCAATTGCGCCAGCAACGGGCGCTGCGATCTGAACATCGACGCCATGCAACCGCGCACCTTCAAGAACTAAAAATCCACGAAAGGACTTCCCGCCACACACTGCATACATCATCGCGTCTGGGATACCCGGTTGAGCGTTTTGCACAGCGGCTCTGATTGATGCCTCAACAATCAAAGCCGCATGCTGCAACGCATCTTTCAATGTGTCAGCCATCAAGCGGCTCAGTCCCCGTTGGGCTTCCGTCACCATCCAACGTTAATTTTGCGACCTTTTCTTCGGCCTCTTTTAATTTTGCCTCACAGCGCTTTTTTAATTTTGCACCACGTTCATACAGCGCAATGGAGTCATCGAGAGGAACTTCGCCCTTCTCTAACTTGCTCACAACCTGTTCCAGTTCACGCAGCGCGTCTTCGAAACTCATCGTTTTAACATCTGCACTCATTTCGCGCGCTCCTTTAATACGTCTACATGTGCTCGCACCGAACGGCCCAAAGCTTCTAAATCATACCCGCCCTCAAGCGCGGATACTATACGGCCTGAACAATGCTCGTCGGCCAAATCACATAGTTTGTTAGTGATCCATGCAAAGTCATTTTCCTGTAACATCATTCCTGCCAAAGGGTCATCTGCGTGGGCATCAAATCCAGCTGATATCAACAAAAGCTCAGGCCTGAAGGCAGCAACACGTGGAAACACCTCATGCTCCCAAGTAGTGCGGAATCTAGCTGACCCACATCCATCTGGCAGCGGTAAATTCACAACATTGCCGACACCTGTTTCATGTGTCGCACCTGTACCGGGAAATAATGGCATTTGATGACTTGAGCAAAATAAAATCCGTGCATCATCCTCAACCAAATCCTGCGTGCCGTTGCCATGATGCACATCGAAGTCCAAAATCGTGACTCTTTTTAGCCCATGAAAATCAAGTGCGTGCTTCGCCGCCACCGCGACTGACCCAAAAAAGCAGAAACCCATTGCTGTCTCACGCTCTGCATGATGACCTGGGGGGCGCACAGCGGCAAAAGCATTACCAACCTCGCCTGCCATCACCAGATCGACAGCCTTAACGACACCACCCGTCGCGCGGTAGGCAGCCTCTAATGTGCCAACGGACATATGCGTATCTGCATCTAAAGATCGCCAACCCTTAGAAGGCGCAGTGGCTTTGATCGCGTCAATATGCTTTTGAGGATGCGCCCGTAACAGATCATCGTCGGCTGCCAATGGCGCATCAACACGCAGTAAGTCCATATCGCTTAGTGCACCTAAAACCGCATCCAAGCGTGCCATTTGCTCGGGATGTCCCTGCGGTGTCACATGATCGTAACACGCCTTATGCGAAATCAATGCAGTCACCATCTTGGCCTCCTCGTTGTTGACTTTTTTAAAAATATCTACGCCGGAGGCTTCCGACAGTCCAACTTAGCAACCCCTATCAGGTATTAATCTGGTGCCAACATGTATCCCGCACCTCGCACCGTTTGCAAATAGCGCGGCTGCTTTGGATCAGTCTCTAGTTTGCGGCGTAGCCTTGTGATTTGCACGTCGACCGCGCGTTCTTGCGCTTGTCCACCAGATCGACCCAGGCGATCTACCAAGGCCTCTCGGCTGATTGCTTCCCCGGGGGTTGCCGAAAATATCTTCATCAATAGTACTTCTGTTGCTGTCAGTCGTACTATGTCTTTGCCACGCCAAATCTCGCCACGTTCCATTTCATATTGCAATGGCCCCAAATTTAGCACCTTTGGCACTATGGTTTCACCCTCACTTGGTGGAATGCGTCGTAAGATCGAGTTGATACGCAGCAATAGTTCCTTGGGTTCAAACGGCTTGGCTAAATAATCATCTGCGCCTGCCTCAAGGCCAGCAATCCTGTCGCTTGTTTCTGCCTTGGCCGTTAACAACAAAATCGGTATGTCACGTTCACGTCGCAGATCAGCGCACAGTGTCACGCCGTCTTCACCGGGCATCATGACATCAAGCACAAGCATGTCAAAATCTAAGCCAGCCAAGATTCGCCTTGCGTGCGCGGCATCGCGCGCAGCTGTAACAAGAAAACCACTGCGCACCAAAAATTTCTGTAACAAAACGCGGATACGTTCATCATCATCGACAATCAGCAGATGTGGCTGGTCATTGTGCATTGTACTACCCCTTCAGGTCTTTCAACGCATCATAACGATTGCGCATGTCTTCATCCATCATAGCCTCAAGCACTTGTCGGAAACCTGTAACGGCTTCGGGCCCCACAGTGCGGTACGCCTTACGCATTCGGTCGCGTTGTGCATCTGATAACTGCTGCTCCAACGCTTCGCCCTCTGGCGTCAGATACAGATGCCGTTCTCGTTTGTCCCGCTTTCCAACTTTATTGCGTACCAAACCATCTGAAACCAATGCCCGCAACACACGGTTCAGCGATTGCTTTGTAACGCCTAGCAGTGCCAATAGATTATTGACCGTCGTACCGGGGGATCGATGAATAAAGTGTACGGCACGATGATGTGCTCGACCATAAGCCATATCCGCCAAAATTCGGTCAGGATCTGCTGTAAAGCCACGATAGGCAAAAAACATTGCCTCGATTCCCTTACGAAGTTGTTCATCTGTTAAAAACAACAGCGCATTGCCAGGTTCTTTTCCGCGGCCTGTCATCTGAACGCTCCTTCACATTTAAAGTCATAATACGTCAGCTTTATTGACATTCCAAGCAGGCATCGGTAACGAATCGCATGTTGTACGTAATAAAGTGTTCACATCGGACCTAAATACGCAACATTCGCAAAACTAGGGAGGCTATAACATGGCTGGTGCATATGATGATCGTGATGGCAAAATTTGGATGGACGGTGAGCTCGTCGATTGGCGTGCGGCCAAAGTTCATATTCTTAGCCACGCCCTACACTATGCTTCCTCTGTTTTTGAAGGTGAACGTTCTTACAACGGCAAGATTTTCAAATCTCGCGAACATTCCGAACGCTTGCTGAGGTCAGGTAAGTTTATCGACTTCGATATTCCCTACACTGTTGACGAAATCGAAGCCGCAAAACAAGCAGCACTTGATGCCAACGGCTTGAAAGACGCGTACGTACGTGCAGTTGCATGGCGCGGTGCAGGTGAAGACATGGGCGTTGCATCGTCGCGCAACCCTGTCCATATGGCTGTAGCCGTTTGGGAATGGGGCAACTATTACGGTGATGCCAAAACAATGGGCGCTAAGCTCGACATTGCAAAATGGAAACGCCCATCACCTGAGTGCGCTCCATCCCAAGCCAAGGCTGCTGGACTTTACATGATCGCCACAATGTCGAAACACGCTGCCGAGGCGAAGGGTTGTTCAGACGCCATGATGTACGACTACCGTGGCTACATTGCCGAAGCGACGGGCGCCAATATATTCTTTGTTAAAAATGGTGAAGTGCACACACCAACACCCGACGCCTTCCTTAATGGAATTACACGACAAACGGTTATTGGCATGTTGCGCGACAAAGGCATCACCGTGATCGAACGCCACATTCTGCCCGAAGAACTCGAAGCATTTGAGCAATGCTGGCTCACTGGGACTGCCGCTGAAGTCACACCCGTGGGCCAGATTGGTGACCACAAATTCGAAGTAGGTGCTTTGGTCAAAGAACTTGCCGCAGAATATGAAAAACTCGTCCGAGCCTGACTAAACTTTAAAAAAGGCGCCCACGTTCAATTTTTTTTGATATTGAATAAAGCGCAAGTTTCCTATCGTCCAACATTGTGCTGTTTGAGCCAGTTGTGGTTAGCAAAGATTTAAGAATACAGCCCCACGTTTGCTGGTTATCAAGCGTGGGGCTGGTCAATGTTAAGTCGAGACTTGATGGTTCATATTCTATAACTACGACTGTATCATATTTTGGTGATAATTTATCTACTTCCTACTGTAGTCCCTTCGCCCTAACTTTGCGCCGTGCTGTCGCATCACCGCCCAGCGCGCGCTCACGCAGAACAATGATGACACCAGCAGAAATAACAAAAGCAGCGCCAATCAACATCGCCATTGTTGGCACTTCATTGAACCAGAAATAGCCAATTAATAATGACCATAGCATTGAAATATACGTGAACGGTGCCAAAACACCTGCTTCGGCAAATCGATAACTTGCCGTCAGCAAAACCTGCCCCAAACCGCCGATCATGCCAGCACCTACGAGCAATATCAGCTCATAACCGTTCGGCCAGATCCAACCAAACGGTAGCGTCAACAATGATAAAAGTGTCGCTGTCGCCGAGAACCAAAACACAATTGCTGTCGTACTTTCACTAGTAGACATCCCCTTCACAAACACCTGCGCAAGGGCGGCTAGACATGCTGACCCTAGGGTCAACCCAACGCCTAAGGCCTCATTCGTCCCTAAACCAACGCTTAATCGCGGAGCCACGATAATCACAACTCCAACGAAGCCCAACAATACCGCGGCGATACGGACAAAGCGAAACTTCTCCCCCAAAATAAAAGCTGCTAAAACAACCATTAGGATTGGTGACACAAAGCGGATCGCCGTCACTTCGGGCAGTGGTAAATACTTTAATCCCGCAAAACCCAACCCCATCGCACAAGACCCAACAATCCCACGCACGGCGTGATTACGAACTGATTTTGTGCGAATTCCAGCTGAAATACCACCATGCAGCACCAACCAGACCAAAACGATTGGCATCGCCATAAGTGACCGGAAAAACATTGCCTCACCCGCAGGTATCCGCTCTGCTGCCTTGATGAACGCTGACATGACGGTGAACACAGTTATTGCTGACATCATCAAAAAGATGCCTCGTGTCACTTTGGTTTGGATTATCAACATTATGCTTTGCTACCTAATCGTGTAACAGCCCATTGCGCCGCATCAGCAACTTCTTCTGCAGGATCGCCAATCAGCGCTACCGCCGCATCCTTCAATGTCCCATCGTCAGAGTTTCCGATGGCATAAAGAACATTGCGTACAAACCTGTTCCGCCCGATACGTTTTATAGGATTACCAGAAAACATTGCTCGAAAAGTTGCATCATTCAAGGCAACCAGCTCACGCAATGGTGGGGCGACCAACTCAGGCCGCGCCGCATACTTTATTTCATGCGCTTCGGCTGCAAACTTGTTCCACGGGCACACAGCTAAACAATCATCACAGCCATAAATCCGATTGCCCATCAAAGCACGCAACTCTTCGGGAACTGGTCCCTTATGCTCTATTGTTAAATATGAAATGCACCGTCGAGCATCGAGCTGAAATGGCGCTGGAAAGGCATTTGTCGGGCAAATGTCCAAACACGCCGTACACGATCCGCACTTCTCAGCCTCTGCCCTATCCGGTTCCAACTCCAAAGTAGTAAAAATTACCCCAAGGAAAAACCAGTTGCCTAATTCGCGGCTCAGCAAATTTGTATGTTTACCCTGCCAACCAAGTCCTGCCGCTGCCGCAAGCGGTTTTTCCATAACTGGGGCAGTATCGACAAATACCTTAATTTCACAGCCAGTGTCATTAACCAACCAACGGCCAACGCGCTTTAAGCGCTTTTTCACCACATCATGATAATCGCGGTTCTGGGCATAGACGCTGATCGCTGCGCGGTCTCGTTGCTCTAAAACTGCTAATGGATCATGTTCGGGAGTATAGGGTTCTGCCAACATCACAACTGACCGAGCTTCTGGCCATAAGGACGAAGGATCACTCCGCCACTTCATCCGCTCCGCCATCCACGCCATTTGCCCGTGGTGGCCTTTATCCACAAACTTTTGCAAACGCTCAGGTAATTCAGGTAAGCCATCAGGCCGGCACACCCCAAACCCTGCAAAACCTTCCTCAAGCGCTTTAGCTCTTAAGCGGTCCTTCAATGATGCAGTCAAACCAAAACCCCCTCTCTTTGCATTAAAAATATCATGGAGATGTAGGGGGCTAGCAGCCCAGCGATGGGAAAGACAAAGTCAGCTTGAACCAAATTAAAAATCTAGATCACTATAATGCGAAGGCTGTGGAAACCCTGAAACCTGGTCTGCCAAAATTGATCGGAATGCAGGCCGTGACTTTATTTTTGCATACCAATCCTTAACAATGTCGCTGCGGTTCCAGTCCACATCAGACACATAATCCAGACACGATAGGTGCGCCGCAGCAGCAAAATCTGCTAACGATAACTCATTACCCGCCAGCCAGCGCCGCTGGTCCAATAGCCAATGCATATAATCGATATGGTATTTAATCGCTTTGCTTCCCGCCTTCACGTTCGCACTATCGGGGTACCCTGTGCCCATAATCTTGCGGAATACGCGTTCGCCCATTAGTTTACTCGTCACTTCGGAGTTAAATTTGTCGTCAAACCAAGCTACCAGACGGCGCACCTCATATCGACATTCTGCACTATTTGGCAATAAAGATGGCGTCGGGTGTAGCTCTTCCAGATATTCACAAATTGCGCTGCTTTCGGACATCATCTGACTGCCCATTTTCAGCACGGGCACCTTGCCAGCAGGATTGCGGCGCAGAAAGTCTGCATCCTTTTCCCAGAATCGCTCTTCAACTAGCTCCACTTCAATTCGCTTCTCAGCCAACGACAAGCGAACTTTGCGTGAAAAGGGTGACAACGGATAATGGTACAGACGGTTCATCAAAGGCCCCAGATAAAAACTGTCCTATCCATGCCTCAACTGACGTACTGTTACAATCCCAGCGGGCTACTCAAAACACTCAGCGCGACCATCCGCTTGAATTGTGGCGGCTCCATCAGCAATGCTTGTGGCCCGGCTGCGGATATATGATGTGGGCTGGGAAGCGGACCGTGTTTTTGGGCTTGGTAAGATCGCAGCCAGCCGCGCGGCCTGAACCGACGATAATTCTGCTGCTGTTACACCGAAATAATGAACTGCTGCGGCCTCAACCCCGAACACACCTTCATCAAATTCAGCTATGTTAAGATATACCTCAAGAATACGACGCTTACTCCAGACTGCTTCAACGAGTGGCGTCATCAATGCCTCTATCGACTTGCGCAGCCAAGATCGTCCCTGCCATAGGTAAACATTTTTCACGACCTGCTGTGATATGGTCGATCCGCCTCGATTTGCACCATCTTCTAAGGCCGCTTGAATCGCAGTTAAATCAAGCCCCCAGTGCTGGCAAAAATCCGCATCCTCTGCCGCGACAGCAGATCGTGCCATTACCGGTGCAATATCTTCCATTGCCACCCATGTCTGATTAATACCATCAATACGGAGGCTTTCGGAAAACATGTAAGAGTTGAATGTTGGGTTAACGACCCTGAATGCCACTGTTGCCAAAATGGCCAAGGTGGTCACAATTAGAATGCCTCGAAAGCAATACTTTACAAGCCGCCGCACAAACAATCGTGTGCGATCAAGGAGCTTAGTAGTATCTGTTACAATTTTGCGTGTTACACGTGCCATGATGCTATACATCGCAGCACCACAGCTCGGGTCAAGTATGCAAACTTACACTGCACGCAAAAGATCGCTGTAAAGCCCTTTAACTTTTTGGGAATCCTTCGCAAACCGTGCGGTTTTCCATTATGAAACTGCAAGTGCGATTATTTTGGAGAATAATTTAGCAATTTCTTTGTATAACTCATAAATATATACATCTGGATAAAAGCTTACATTGGTGCATTTTCAGTAAAAAGGGTCTCAAAAGAATCAAAGAATTAGTTGATGTTAAGCAATTCAGTGGCGCGGTGCTCGAAGGATTATGTTGGTATTTTTCGGATGGATCTCTAAGCTAAAAAATAATTTATTAGGTCAATCTGAAACCAATAGAACAATCGCCACCGTAACAATGGTGGCGATTGCCTTAGATATTAAGCTTATTCAGCTGGTATTGCTGTCTGTTCGTAGGTCAGTGGCGCCGCCAAATGAACCAGCATCTCTTTTGGGCAAATTTGAACAAAATTCCCACGCTCAAGTTCCCAGTGTTGCAAAATATCAGCAGCTTTGCGGCTGCCTGTTTCGGCGAGGTGGCGTTCAATCAGATCTTTGAGTTGGTGTTCCCAAAGATCTACAGTCACTCCACAGGTCACCAGCGTTTCCATATTGATAAGTGGTGCTGTCTGGTTTTCTGGGTCGTATAAATAGGCCATACCGCCTGTCATTCCCGCACCAAAGTTCGCACCGATTGAACCCAGGATCACAGCAACGCCACCGGTGGTGTATTCACACCCGTTTGACCCACAGCCCTCAACAACAGTACTCGCGCCAGAATTTCGAACGGCGAACCGTTCACCAGCGCGACCGGCGGCGAACAAATAACCTTCAGTCGCACCGTACAGCACCGTGTTGCCGATGATGGTGTTTTCACTCGCAATCAGCGGTGAATTCATCGGTGGCCGTACAACAATAATACCACCTGACAGGCCCTTGCCGACGTAGTCATTAGCATCGCCTGATACTTCCAACTTCAATCCAGGAGCTGCAAAAGCACCCAATGATTGGCCAGCTGACCCCTTTAGCTTCACGGTCAGATGATTGGGCTGTAGGTTGTTGCGCATTCCGAAATTTTTAACAATATGGCTTGATGTGCGCGTTCCGATTGATCGCAAAGTGTTCTGCACGGCATATTCAAGCTGCATCTTTTCACCGTCTTCAAGAAAGCGCGCTGCGTCCTTAACGATTTGAGCGTCCAGTGTATCAGGCACCGGATTGCGTGGCTTGTTACGATTGTATGTAATCTCTTTTGCACCATCAACGGTTATCAATAATGGGTTAAGATCGAGGTCATCTAGATGCGCGGAGCCACGCGAAACTTGCGCCAGCAAATCCGCACGACCAATAATTTCATCCATCGACCGCGCGCCAATCTCAGCCAGAATTTCGCGCACTTCGGTGGCGTAGAAAGTGATCAGATTTACGACTTTATCTGCATTGCCTGTAAACTTATCACGTAACGCATCGTCCTGTGTACACACACCGACGGGGCAGGTATTTGACTGACACTGACGCACCATAATACAGCCCATGGCAATTAAAGCAGCGGTCCCAATTCCATATTCTTCGGCCCCCAACATTGCAGCCATGACAATGTCACGCCCTGTCCGTAAACCACCGTCCGTGCGCAATGTTACGCGTTCACGTAGGTTGTTCATTGCCAGCACTTGATGTGCTTCTGTTAAACCCATTTCCCATGGTAAACCAGCGTATTTGATCGAGGAGGCTGGCGAAGCACCGGTGCCGCCATTATGCCCTGAGATTAGGATTACATCGGCTTTGGCTTTTGCTACACCCGCCGCAATTGTACCAACACCGCTGGAGGCCACTAGTTTAACAGTCACTTTTGCACGCGGGTTGATCTGCTTAAGATCATAGATCAACTGCGCTAAATCTTCGATCGAATAAATGTCGTGGTGTGGTGGTGGTGAAATCAATGTCACACCAGGTGTCGAATGGCGTAAACGCGCGATCAGTTCCGTCACTTTCATGCCAGGCAACTGCCCACCTTCACCTGGCTTGGCCCCTTGTGCGACCTTAATTTCAAGCTCTTCACATTGGTTCAAATATTCTGCTGTGACGCCGAAACGCCCAGATGCTACCTGCTTGATCTTTGCGCTTGGGTTGTCGCCATTTGCTTCAGGTACAAAGTGCGCTGGATCTTCGCCGCCTTCGCCACTATCAGATTTTGCGCCAATGCGGTTCATCGCAACGTTCAGTGTTTTATGCGCCTCTGGTGATAACGCACCTAATGACATTCCTGGTGTCACAAACCGTTTGCGGATTGACGTAATGCTCTCAACTTCTTCAATTGGAACCTTCTTACCCATTGGCTTTACGGCCAACAAATCGCGTAAATGGATCGGGGGGTTAGATTGCATCGCATTTGAATATTGCTTCCATAGTTCATACGAAGACCTATTACAGGCCTGCTGTAACAGGTGCATTGTCCCCGCTTCCCAAGCATGCTTTTCACCTGAACGACGCGCCTTGTAGAAACCACCGATTGGCAACACATCGACACCGCCGAGCCAACCAGCTTTATGGACTTGCTCTACTTTGCGTTGGATTCCCGTTACACCGATACCAGAAATTCGACTGTGCATGCCGGGGAAATATTCGGCAACCATAGCGCGAGACAGACCCACGGCTTCAAAATTTAAACCGCCGCGGTATGAAGAAATAACTGAAATCCCCATTTTCGCCATTATCTTCAGTAGCCCCTGATCAATTGCCGTGCGAAAACGGATAACAGCCTCGGTCAGGGTGCAGTCTAACAGACCCCGTTCGATTCTGTTGTTCAATGAGTCCTCTGCAAGATAGGCATTTACCACGGTGGCACCACAACCGATCAGCACAGCAAAATAGTGTGGATCGATACATTCTGCAGATCGTACGTTAAGCGATGTAAAAGTACGCAATCCCTTGCGTGTTAGCCAAGAATGTACTGCAGACGTTGCCAAAATCATTGGCATTGGTACGCGATTTTCACCTTGATGCTGATCGGTTAACGTTAAATGTCCGGCGCCTGACCGCACAGCGTCTTCTGCTTCGGCGCGAATGCGCTCTAGGTTTTTGCTCAAATCTCCAGCTTCAGAACCAGCGGTAAAGCTACAATCAATTTCGACAGAAGGTGCTTTGAACAATGTCTGTAGTACATCCCACTGGGCATTGCCCACAAACGGAGAATCGAGGACAAGGATTTCTGTTTGATTGCTGTCTTCATCTAACACGTTCTTCAGGTTCCCAAAGCGCGTCTTCAGACTCATCACGCGGAATTCTCGCAAGCTGTCGATCGGCGGATTGGTGACTTGGCTAAAGTTCTGACGAAAGAAGTGGCTCAGTGGACGATACTTTTCTGACAAGACTGCGGACGGAGTGTCATCTCCCATCGATGCCAATGCTTCTTTGCCATCCTCAGCCATTGGTGCCAGAATATTTTCTAATTCTTCAATTGTGTACCCGGCTGCAATCTGGCGTTTGCGTAATTCACCACCGGAATAAATTGGCACCTCTGTTACAGCGGCCAGATCACTATCCAACTCGTTGATCTTGGCGACCCAATCACCAAATGGCAGCGCGGCAGACATTTTATTTTTCAATTCTTCATCGTGAAAAAGAACGCCTTGTCCCATGTGTACGCCTATCATTTGCCCCGGCCCGAGCGCCCCCTTTTCGACGACATTTGCCTCATCAATTGGCACCATTCCGGCTTCAGACCCTGCAATCAACAAACGGTCTCCGGTCACTACATATCGCATCGGACGCAGTCCGTTGCGATCCAGTCCCGCGCAGACCCACCGACCATCGGTCATAGCTAGCGCTGCAGGGCCATCCCAAGGTTCCATTACTGAATTACAATACGAATACATATCACGCCACGCTTGTGGAAGTTCAGTCGCTTGCTTGGACCAGCTTTCGGGCACCAACATTGTCTTTGCCATTGGTGCAGACCTGCCCGCGCGCACTAACACTTCAAACACCGCATCAAGTGCGGCGGAATCTGACGAACCGCTTGCTACAATTGGTTTAATGTCTTCGGCCATATCGCCAAACGTGCTCGAAGCCATGCGAATCTCGTGAGACTTCATCCAGTTAATGTTACCCTTTAACGTGTTTATCTCACCGTTGTGTGCCAACATGCGGAATGGCTGCGCAAGCCACCACTGCGGGAACGTGTTGGTCGAATACCGTTGGTGATAAATCGCAAATGCTGACTCAAATCGTTCATCCATCAGGTCGGGGTAAAATTCGGCCACTTGCTCTGCTAGCATCATACCTTTGTAGATGATGGATCGACATGATAAAGACGCAAGATACAGTTCTCTCACACCCGCAGTATTTGCAGCTTTTTCGATTCGGCGACGGATCACATACAGCTCACGTTCGAACGTTTCTTCATCCACACCCTTTGAGTTTGAAATCAAAATCTGCTCTATCTCTGGGCGAGTTGCATTGGCTTTTTCACCAAGGCACCCAATCTCAACCGGTACGTGACGCCAACCGTAGATATAATAACCCATGCGCAAGACTTCGGTTTCAACAATTGTGCGACAGATCTCTTGCGCTCCAAAATCTGTGCGAGGCAAGAATATCTGTCCCACGGCGAGCATTTCATTTTTACGCGGAGTATGTCCTGTACGTTCCACTTGGTCGTAAAAAAATGGCACTGGAATTTGAACGTGAATACCTGCGCCATCACCTGTTTTGCCATCAGCATCTACAGCACCGCGGTGCCAAATCGCCTTAAGTGCAGCGATGCCATTTTCGACGACTGCTCGTGACGATTTACCATCAATCGACACTACAAGACCTACACCGCAGTTGGCCTTCTCATCATCATGCGAATAAAGACCATTATTGGCCATAAAATCGCGCTTTGCCTGTTCGGCAGCTACCCATGCGTCATCATACTTGGTCATATCATTTCTCCTTGTCCCAGCCCATTCAGGGGGACCATCTTAATATTTGGTCAAAATTTGCTGGCTAAGTGGCAGGTCATTTAGAGACATTTCTACGCCGCATCCAAACTTCGGGTTTATTGATAGGTACCCTAGCTCACCCGGATTAATAAACTCTATTGGAGTATCGTCGTTATCGAACTGATCATCCGATGTAATGTAGCTACTCACCCCACCGATAAACATGCGCCAATCTCGGCTGACATATTCGGCACCAATGCTTTTCCACATTTCTGCCCCAGCCGCGTCGAACGCTGTCAATTCGTATTCTGTGCGCAGTAACGTCACACCATCAATCTCAACGCTCTCACCTGTCAGGCGGTCAAAACCAACATACTGTGTGGTGCCAATTTCACGACTGTCAGTTGAAAAGTTCCACGTATCAACTGAGTTCGCCAAAAGCTCACTCATTGACATTGAGTCAAGCACCGTTGACTGGCGCTCTGTGTGGCCTGATCGCATGTGAAAACTTTCCAACCATTCGGCCTCACTCCCTGTGCGGCCGACATAAGATAAACCTTCTTCGTCCATTGTTGCGCGGCGCTGTTCACCATTCTTGTCTTCATCACAACGAAAATAATGCGACACAGAACAGCTGGAGTTCTGGATTGTCAGATAACCTTGGCAACCTTGTGGTAACGAAAATTCTTGCGCTGAGGCAGGGGTTGCTAACCCAATTAAAACTGCCAATGTTGTCTTCATCATTTCCTAATCCTCCATGATGGCGACGCCGATCTATCGTATATATCTGCTATCATACATGTGGTGCACAGTCGCTTTACTCTGTGCATCAACTATTCAGCCGCCATTGCAGTGCTCTGATTAATGTACTCTAGAATTGCCTCAGCTGCATCACGCCCGTCCTTGATAGCCCAAACTACCAATGATGCACCGCGCACAATGTCACCCGCAGCATACACACCTTCAAGGCTCGTTTGCCCTGTAGTGAATTCCGCCTTGATCGTGCCCCAACGGGTCACTTCCAATTCAGGCACACCCCATAGTGTTGGGATATCTTCGGGTTCAAAGCCCAGCGCCTGAACCACCAAATCTGCATCTTCAATATAGTCGCTGCCCTCGATTAATTCTGGCATTTGGCGACCTGTTGCATCAGGTGCGCCAAGGCGCATTTTCTGTACCGTGACACCATTTACTTGGCCATCTAATGCATTGGAATGATCACTCGAAGTAAAACTTTTGGGTGCAGACAACCAAATAAACTCGATGCCTTCTTCTTTAGCATTTTGAACTTCGCGCTTAGATCCTGGCATGTTTGCCTCATCGCGGCGATACAGGCACTTTACCGATGTTGCCTCTTGACGGATTGCTGTGCGCACACAGTCCATAGCAGTATCACCACCACCAATCACAACGACTTTTTTGCCTTTGGCGTTGAGCTCTCCATTGTCAAATTCTTCGACGTCATCGCCAAACGATTTGCGGTTGCTTGCTGTCAGATAATCGATCGCGCGCACAATGCCCTCTGCATCTGCACCTGGGGTCTGCAACGCTCGTGTTTTATAAACACCTGTAGCAATTAAAACTGCTTCGTGTTTGCCGCGAATGGCGTCGAATGACAGGTCGTCACCAACGTCACAGTTTAATACAAACTCGATTCCACCGTCTTCCAACTGTGCCATGCGTTGCATTACAATGTCTTTTTCCAGCTTAAATCCGGGAATGCCGTAGGTCATCAAGCCGCCACCGCGATCGTAGCGGTCATATACCGTTACCTGTACACCCTGACGACGCAGCATATCTGCCGCTGCCAGTCCACCTGGGCCGGCACCAATAATGCCAACGCTCTCAGTTCGTTCGGTATGTGGGCGGATTGGTTTAACCCAACCTTTCTCGAACGCTGTATCGGTGATGTATTTTTCGACTGAACCGATAGTGACTGTGCCGTGTCCAGATGTTTCGATCACACAGTTGCCTTCACACAGGCGATCCTGCGGACAAATACGGCCACAAATTTCTGGGAACGTGTTGGTCGCCTGCGCCATTTCATACGCTTCTTCCAACCGACCTTCGGCAGTCATGCGCAGCCAATCGGGGATATTGTTGTGCAGAGGGCAATGTGTCTGGCAATAAGGAACTCCACATTGACTACAGCGGCTTGCCTGCTCGGTGGCCTTATCTGTGGCATACTCTGCGTACACCTCTCCAAAATCTTCTTTACGTAGGTTGGGTGGACGCTTTTCAGGCATGTCCCGCGCTACATTCGTAAACTTCAACATTTTTTGACCTGCCACGCGACACTCTCCCAATCGAATTCAGAACGCGCTTTGTATTTTATTTGTTTTGAAAATAAAAGTCAGTAAGCGTTACCTATTAATTAGATGTTTCTACCACTTAGAGGTATTTTGTCAATACCTGCACTGATAATATGGCCGATACGGACTTATATCTACTCTTTCCTCACGAGTTAGGTAATTTAAGAAGGCTACATCGAATCAGAGGTTCAAATGCCCTTTCTAACTTTGCTACTCGCTGCCCTAATCCAGGGAATTACTGAATTCCTGCCTGTCTCTTCGTCAGGACACCTTATTTTATTGCCACAACTCACTGGCATGGCCGACCAAGGGCAGATCATCGATGTTGCCGTACACGTGGGCACTTTATTTGCGGTGATCATTTATTTTTGGAAGGATGCTAGCGCTGCTTTATTTGGTTTGCCTCGCGCTTTGTGCGGAAAAATTGACACCTCAGGTGCATTTATGGCGCTGTGCCTAATTATCGCTACCATTCCGGTGGTGATAATTGGATTGATCCTAAAGCTCACGGGCCTTGATGACATGATGCGCAATATAACGGTTATTGGCTGGACAATGCTGATATTTGGCCTTGTGCTTTACTGGGCAGACCAAACTGGTAAAACTGAACGCAATGCGGATCAATGGACATTGCGCCACGCTTTGTTAATGGGACTATGGCAGGCAATATCCCTGATTCCTGGCACATCACGATCCGGTATTACAATATCAGCAGCGCGCCGTTTCGGCTATAAGCGCGCAGACGGCGCAAAAATCTCTATGCTAATGTCGATTCCAACAATAATTGCATCGGGTGTTTTATTGGGCGGTGAAGTTATTATGACTGCCGACGCACAGGCAGCCAAAGACGCTGCAATCGCTGCTATACTAGCATTTTTCGCAGCTCTCTTCGCGCTGTCAATCATGATGCGTTTGTTGCGAACCGTCAGCTTCACGCCCTACGTAATTTACCGCATTATTCTGGGAATCGCTCTACTCAGTATTGGATACACTTAAGATTTTAGGTTTTTAGCGCTCTCCTTAATAGCGTCATACTGCCCGCTTGGACGGAAGCGCCATAAATAATCGGGCAATATTACTTTCATAGAAGTTGGCGTAATGCCAAGTGCTTTAAATCCCTGCGCATCGTCAGAAACTACATTATTAATTCGAAGGTTTTTTATTTGATCGGCTGTGACCGGACCGCGAACTAATCCCAAGGATAAGGTGCGTATGACTTTAAAACCTAATGCCATTAAACGTGCGGCTGGAAATGGTATGTTTAAAACTAAACGGCGACGGCGAATGATCAAAAGCATTTCGTTCATCATTTCGCGCATTGTGTGAACGTGTGGCCCACCAAGCTCGTACACACCCTGCGCTTTTCCATGCACACCAATGACAGCAGCAGCTGCAATATCGTCAACATAAACTGGCTGAAATTTTGTGTCAGCGCCAATAATTGGCAAGACTGGGCCAAATCGTGACATGCCCGCAAAACGATTGAAAAACCCATCTTCATCACCAAAAACAATTGATGGGCGCAAGATCATAGCGTTGGGCATGTGAACCAGAACCCCAGCTTCGCCAGCTGCCTTAGTTCTGGAATATTTACTCATACTTTTTGCATCTGCTCCAATGGCGGACAGTTGAACCATAATTCCAACGTCCAATGAGGCGGCGATCCGTGCAATGCGTTCCGCACCATCTGTCTGAACAGCGTCAAATGTATTTTTGCCAATTTCATCCAGAACGCCAACGCAGTTAACCACCGCATCGGCTCCATGCATTACAGACTGAACAGAATTGTCATCGCGAATGTTGCAAAATACGGGTTCAACTTGACCGACAGCTCCATAAGGTTTGACGAACATAGCCTCGTTTGGATTACGCACAGCAACCCGCACACGCCAGCCGTCCTTGGCTAATCGACGCGCGATGTAGCGCCCAACAAAACCGGATCCGCCGTAAATGGTTACAAGTTTGGACATGGCTGAACTCCCTCTACTATACGTAATTTAGAATTCGTTTATCTGCGTACCCCTTGATAAACAAGGCGCATATCGGCGCAGTATTTAAGACAAAGTTTTCAAAATAACTATTAAAATACCTTACTAGTCTAAACACTTCGGAATCGCGTTGACAGGTCGTCATGACGGACTTAAAGCAAAGTTCACGTAATCTGTGCCCAGATGGCGGAATTGGTAGACGCGCCAGCTTCAGGTGCTGGTGTCTGTATGGACGTGGAGGTTCGAGTCCTCTTCTGGGCACCACTTAAATCATGCAGTGCGTTGATTTATAATAATAAAACAAAATATTTATTTTTTATATCCCCCCAATTATCCACCTAAGGTCTTTTGATCAAACAGGTTACGCGATGGTTGACCTGTTTACGCAAAAGCCCCCACTCTCGATTATGCGCCTGAAGAAAAGTTTTTATGGCTGGTTCCATCAGTGCGATGTGACGGATTCGCGATAGCGCCCCTACATCGGACGTCTTTTGAGCAAGTGATGAGAAAATTTGCGGAGTCATATGCATTCACACTACGATAGAACCAACGCAAACGGCATCATCATCGGCAGCGGTCCCGGATGCGAATAACGGTCGATGTGGGCGGAAACCGGACCTTCGCTGCACTTCGCGTAGAGGTCTGCTCAGCGGGACAAAGACGACGTTCGCCACGGCTTTGAACCCGTTGAGATTCTAGGGCCAGATCGCCGAAATGGTGCAGGCATCGTGGCCCATTTCATACCGACTCGAGGCACTTGCGGCTTGGGAACACGCCAAGGTCTCTGTCGTCACAGCGTGAGTAACGGCCACAAAACCTGTCCAGCTGAAGAGGCCCTCCCCGCATTCATCTCCCAAATTGACACTAAGGTGGACGGAGCGGCTGAGCCTCGGTATGGGGGAAGTGAGTGAGCGAGGGAAATAACAATATGAAACGCGTCGCACTCGCGCCCGCAGCGGCCGCCACGG